>NZ_JAXCLE010000011.1:0-133502 GCF_037027585.1 Solibacillus ferritrahens
AGTGAGCGAATACGTCGTTTCCGCCTTCAACTTCGATAAATCCAAAACCTTTTTCTGCGTTAAACCATTTTACTGTACCTTGTGTCATTTAAATGACCTCCATTATTCGTATTAATAAGATCATAATTCCTCAAAAAAGAAAAAAATTCACATATTACAAAAAGTATTAAATAAAACACGAATACTCTTTGTAATAGGTGAATTTATTAATGTATTGTAATCCGTCTTATTAACCATAGTATATAACAAATATTTAGTAATGTCCAGTACAGAGTTTACTAAGTGAAATATCTTACAACGGATTGCTGTTATCATTTAATGTTCTTTATCAAAAAGAGACCATAAAGTGATGGTCTCTTTACCTATGCACTCGTTTGATTAACATACTACCTCTTTGAACTATCGGTAGAATTTTTCAGTTCTAATTTTTATTAACTTCCCGATCATTTAATGGCTGTACTGGTCGATGATTATCTGGGAAGATTTGCTGGAATGCTTGTATCTGTTCTTTTGACATTTCAATTGGCTGTTCAAAAACGATCCATTTTACCTCTTCTGTACAAGGAGGTGTCGTTAAGGATCCTGCATAATGGAAAGACATTTGATTTTCAGGTAACAAAGCCTGTAAATCAATTAGATAGTCTTCCGAATTTCCTTCTTTGGTTTCTTCCGCTGGTAATCCACCCCAAACAGATGCAAGAATTTCATTTTCCTTTCCTTCCTGAATCATCAATCCAAGGACAGCCAGGTTTCCATTCTTATCACTATGTACTAAATGTAGCTCCATCTCATAACTTTGACCATTAAACTGATGCTCACTTGGCGTATGGAAATGGAATTGTAAAAGCTTATATTCATTTCCCTCAACAATCATGCTGTTGCTTTCTGTTGTGGCATTAGCCTGTACGGTATGACCGTTGTTTATGAGTGTAAAATTGGTTGGCTTATAGTTAATCTGATTTTCTGTTAATTTTTTATCTACTTTCACTTGGGAAAATTCCAGATTAATCGGTGATTGTTCGTCTCCGTTAACACATGCTAAGTTTTCACCGTTTAGTTCACCCCAGTATTCAGGTCCCGTAACATCATCATAAGACCATTCCTTTTGTTCCGTACTAGCTTTTTCATCTTCTTTTGGTTCAATAGTTTCTGTAGATTGTTCCGCACACGCTGCAAGAGACAAGTTTAAAAATACAGCTAAAGATAAATATCCGAGTTTTTTCATTAGTAAAACCTCCTTTTTCAATACATTATCTAGGTTACTAAAAATCTGATGAGGAATCGCAGAAATATACTTAAAATTAGAAATTCAGTAAATAAATACTATCACTTTATCCATATAAAGCATCATAAAAAACTTAATATTCAACCAATTTATAATACATTTTGTGCATACTCTACAGTTTCATTTAAAAAAGGTAAAATGATATTGAAAATACAAAAAAACATTAAAAGATATGAGGGATTCCTATGAACGCATATTTTCTATTGGCAGTTGCCATTGTTAGTGAAGTGTTTGGAAGTACAATGCTTAAAGCGTCAAGCGGCTTCAAAAAATTATTACCTGTCATTGGAATAGCTATTGGTTATGCCATCGCTTTTTATGCTTTATCGTTATCACTAAAGACACTTCCTCTTGGGTTGGCATATGCGATCTGGTCTGGAGTAGGGACAGCTTTAACTGCATTAATCGGAATTATCATTTTTAAAGAGGGCTGGAACAGCAAAAAGCTTTTAGGATTAGGGTTAATTATTGGAGGCGTTGTTATTTTGAATATTGGCTAACCCTACTATCTTAAAGAAAAGAGGATAAAAATATGAAAGCATACTTTTTATTAACAATATCAATAATTTGCGAGGTATTCGCTACAACGATGCTAAAAATATCAGATGGTTTCACATTACCTTTACCCTCAGCAGCAGTCGTTCTCGGATATGGACTTTCATTCCTTTTTCTAGGGTTAACTTTGAAAACATTACCCTTAAGCTTGACCTATGCAATATGGGCTGGAGTCGGAACCTTATTAACACTCTTTGTAAGTGTTGTATTATGGGATGAAGTTCTAAGTATCCTTAAAGTAACTGGCATAATATTAATTATAGGCGGAGTCGCAGTATTAAACGCCGCATCCAATAACAAAGCGGCAGAACCAACAAACTAAGGCACAGCCGCTTTAATCTCAATCCTAAAAGCACATTTATGCAATTTATAATATTTTCATATAAACCCCTATTATCCCCATTCCTATCAAAGTCCAAAGTAAGACTTTAAACGTTGACGATTTGATTAATGCCGGGAATAAAATTTCCGATACAGTAACCATAAAAATGATTCCTAAAGTTAAGCCAATTAAGATGGTATTGATTGACTGGTGTACAAATCCTAAAAAATCACCAATAAAGACGCCTAGAGTAACTGGTATCGATACAATAAAGGTAATTAAAAATACAATAAAAAGATTCATTCGCGTTCCTGCCAAAATCAAAGGGGTAAACAAAATAATACCTTCGGGGATACTATGGAATAACAATGTCTGCAACAATGCCATTGTAAATTCAGAATCTTGATTCGCCCCTAAAATAATTCCCATTGGTATATTGTGAATCGATAGACTGAATATTAATAATAAACTTGTACGAATATACAAATTATCTTTTTCAATATTTTTTTTACTTTCGTTACTATGTACACTATTATGCAATACTGCAAAAATAATCATCCCGAATGTAAACCCTAAAAACGTACTTGCCCAGCCGCCTAATTCAACTGCCTCCGGAAAAATTTCAAAACTAATTAAGCCAAAAATTATACCTGCACAGAGCCCGTAAAAAATATCTACTCTCTGATGCAGTCCTTTGAAAAGCCATGCTATTAGACCACCAATAAATAAGCCTAAAAAAGTACATAAAAAACCTAATAACCACATGCCGTATTATCACCTTTCCATCAGTATAATAAGTGGTATGGTTTATCAGGGTGATTTATGAAAAATCCTTAAAATAAATACTTATTCATACTGAAAAAAGCGAATCCTCTATGGAAACGCTCCTTCAAAAAATAAAAATTATGCAATCAGACTTCGGCATGCTTCTGCACATTTAAAACAAGCCTCCGCACATTTTTGGCAGTGTTCATGATGGTGATTTTTACATTCATTACCGCATGCTTCACAAATTTGCGCACATACTTGGGCCAGTTCAGAAATAAATGGTGTTCCTCTACTGATTGCCTGTTCAAAGTAAGCACAAATATCTGCACACTCTCTATCAAGACGAATACAGCCCACCATCATTTTTACATCTTCTTCTTTCAAACAAGCATCATAACAATGATTGCAAGCAGCCATGCATTCATAAAGTGCCTCTATTACTGACTGATAATGTTCATGTGTCATTAACTTTGCCTCCTTTAACTTATTATTTACTCTGATACCCCGCCATTGCATCCTAAAACATACTTTTAACCAAGCACCTATATACTAAAATTAATTTATATCACCTAAATAAGTTGCAGCTTTCTCCCCGTTAAAATAAGAAATCAACTGGGGTTTCATTGCTTGCGGGTATAATCTAAAGTTCAATAATTCCTTAATCGGTAACCATTCTGTACCTAATTGTCCATTGTCGGGGTTACTTCCGCTATCAAAGGTATCCTGATGTACTCGACACAAAAACATAAATTCCGTTTGCTGTGCATGAGCATGTCTAGCAGAGAATTCATGGTTTTTTCCAATGTATTCACGTACAAAGATCAACTCTCCAATTTCCACTTTGGCACCTATTTCTTCCATGCACTCTCTTTCTAATGCTTGATGCAGATTTTCACCATGCTCTTGACCACCGCCCGGTAAAGTATAGTATGTACTATTATTTTCCTGTAATTTTATAGCTAATAACTTCCCGTCCTTTACGATAACTGCTTTTGCTGAATTTCTTATTTCCATTTTCATTACTCCCCCTTACTACTTAGTTCTAATAATGAACTCCCACCTCAACATTTTACTGTATTTTACAATTTTTACACTAAAAAAAGCGAAAGGTCCATATAAACCCTTTCGCCCCACTCTATTATTCAAACGGCCAGCTAGGCAGCATACAGCGCAGTTTTTTATCGTTGCGTTTCCCGAGTACATAATCAGCTTGCATAATTGTATGAATTTCCCGCGTTCCTTCATATATAACAGGTGCTTTTGAATTTCGCAAATAGCGAGCTACTGGATACTCATCGGAATAACCATATGCCCCATGAATTTGTACAGCGTCATCTGCTGCTTTATTTGCAAAATCACATGCTTGCCATTTTGCGAGAGAAGTCTCACGGGTATTCCGCACGCCTTTGTTTTTCAGCTCACCAACCCTGTATACAAGAAGTTTACTCATTTCATAGCCTGCTTCCATCTTTGCAAGCATTTGACCGACTAACTGATGCTCACCGATTGGCTTTCCAAAAGTTTCACGTTCCTTGCAGTACTTCACACTGGCCTCGATACAAGCCTGAATTAGACCAACTGCACCTGCTGCTACAGTAAAGCGTCCATTATCAAGGGCGGACATGGCAATTTTAAACCCTTCCCCTTCTTCACCTAATAAATTGGCAACCGGAATTTTCACATCATCAAAAAACAGCTCGCCTGTATTGCCTGCCCGAATGCCGTACTTTCCTTTAATCGCCTTTGAGCTAAAGCCAGCCCATTCCCGCTCCACGATAAAAGCGGAAATACCGTGATGCGCCTTTTCCTTGTCTGTATACGCAAAAACGATGAAGTGATCCGCAATATCACATAAAGAAATCCATGTTTTTTGCCCATTCAAAATATAATAGTCCCCGTCCCGTTTGGCAAAGGAGTTCATCGCAGCCACATCAGACCCTGCACCAGGTTCTGTTAAGCCAAATGCACCAATTTTCTCACCCTTTGCCTGGGGTATTAAATATTTTTCCTTTTGGGTATTTGTTCCCCATTGCATAAGCGTCATGCTGTTGAGACCTGTATGCACAGAAACAGCCGTACGAAAAGCTGTATCCCCCCGCTCCAACTCTTCACATACTATCGCAAGCGAGTTATAATCCATTCCAGCCCCGCCGTATTTTTCAGGAACACAAACTCCCATCAGCCCAAGCTCAGCTAGACGCTCCCATACTTTAGGATCAAATCCACCATTTATATCCCAATCTGCAATATATGGGATAATTTCATTGTCGACAAATTGCCGCACTGTTTTACGTAAAAGTGTTTGCTCTTCAGTAAACTCGAAGTTCATAAAATCACTCCTACCATTTAACAATCATTGAAGAACGATGTGATGTTTCTTTAATGTCGACACCACGCTTTGCCATTTCCTTAATGAATTCACGGCCTGGTACTACTGATTCTGGAGCAATTACACCACGCTCTGTAATCATCCCATTGCCAACCATTTGCGCCACGACTGAAATTGTATTGGCTGTCGCACGTGCCATTGCCGTTACATTTTTCTCTAAATCTTTGCGTACTACCATTTCATACTCGTACGTAATTTGTTCTTCTGACTTTTCCCCTGAAATAATCGCACGCAACAATACAGCGTCCGTTTTCTTGCCTAAATCCAATTTTTTCTTCAATACTTCTTTTGTTACTTCTCGAACATTTACTTCCTGCCCACCAGCTTCTACAGTATTGTTTTTATCTAGGAAACCTAACTCGGCTAGTAATTTGAACTTTTCAGCATGACCTTTATAGCGGATTGTTTTGTATTCTAATGTCTTTACATTCGGGAAGGTTTTGTATAAAGTCGAAATTCCCCCCGATGTATAAAACGCCTCAAGTACACCAAACTCATCAAAGTAGATTGGCTCAATGCCTGTTAAAGATTCCACCTCAGCTAAAATGCCTTTTTGAATCATTTTAGATGGCTCTGTATAGTGGTCGAATACACCATCCAAAGAAAATACACGAGTATAATGCAGCGGTGGCTTCGGCTCTGTTGGAATGCCACCTACGTATAATTTGATTGAGTCTACCGTATCAAGCTTCGTTGCACCATATCCTGCTAGAATATTTACCATTCCGGGTGCTACTCCTAAATCCGGAATAATTGTCACACCTTTTTCAGCAGCCAAATTATTTAACTGAAAAATCGATTCAGTAATGCCGCCTATATGACCGCCTAAATCAACCGAATGAACCCCTACATCAATTGCAGCCTTTGCTACGCGTTCGTTGAATGTATAGAACAATGCATTAATAACTACATTTCCACGCCCCATTACCTCACGCAAATCTTCATCACAATCTGCGTCCAGCTGTACAACCTCTACTTTTTTTGTATTTAAAGTATCGACGAATTCTTTCGCATTTTCGATTGATAAATCTGCTAAATATACTGTTTCTACTTCTTTACTATCGACTAAATCGCGTGCAATTTCTTTCCCCATCAAACCAGCACCCAGCACTACTACTTTCATGTAAACATCCCCTTTGTTTGTATAGTCAATTACACTTCAGCATAATTGCGTTCTTTGACATCCTCCGGAAGCTATCTCATTCAGGAACTGCTTGAATGAAGATAAAGTAATATATGACGATTCGCGCTATGCGAAAAGTCACGCGTTATTATCGATTTGAGCACGTTGCAGCTTTCCACTGTAATCAACGTAAATGCTCTTCCATTCCGTATAGACATCAAGTGCGGCTTGCCCTGAATCACGATGTCCATTTCCAGTACCTTTAGTACCTCCAAACGGCAAGTGGATTTCAGCTCCTGTTGTTCCAGCATTTACATACACAATACCTGTATCAAGTAATTGCTGTGCTTTGAATATTTTATTTACATCCTGTGAGAATATTGAGCTTGATAAGCCAAACTTCACATTGTTGTTAACTTCAATTGCTTCTTCTAAACTACTAACCTCAATGATGCTAACGACAGGACCAAATATCTCCTCCTGTGCCAATATACTCGTTGCCTCCACATCGGTGAAAATCGTAGGTGCATAATAGTAGCCTTTCGCCAAGTCACCGTCAGTTAATATTTCTCCACCTATAAGTAAGTTTGCCCCTTGCTGCTTGCCTATTTGGACGTAATGGTTAATTTTTTCGAGTGCTGCCTTATTAATGACTGGTCCTATTTTGATTGTTGGATCCAGTCCGTCACCAATTGTCAGTTGCTTAGTTGCCTCCACAAGACGTTGCTCTAACTCCTGTTTTACATCTTTATGCACGATAACGCGGCTACATGCTGTACAACGCTGACCGGCCGTGCCAAACGCACTCCATAAAATGCCTTCCAATGCTAAGTCTAAGTTTGCATCATCCATCACGATGACTGCATTTTTCCCGCCCATTTCAAGCGATACTTTTTTCAAATGTTTTCCGCCAAGCTCCGCTACTTTGCTTCCTGTGGTTGTAGAGCCCGTAAAGGAAATAATGCGTATGTCCGGATGCTCAACCATTGCAGTACCGACTGTAGGTCCAGAGCCAAATACTACGTTTACAACGCCTGGCGGTAACCCTACCTCTTCAAAGATTTTAGCTAATTCATATGCCATAAAAGGCGTTTCGTTTGAAGGCTTCCATACAACCGTATTGCCTGCCACAAGAGCTGGGAAAGCCTTCCATGTTGCAATCGCAATAGGGAAATTCCACGGTGTAATCAGCCCCGCTACCCCAATTGGTGCACGCACACTCATCGCAAATTTATTTGGCAACTCCGAAGGAACAGTTTCACCAAACAAACGTCTCCCTTCAGCCGCCATATACAGTGCCATATCAATACCTTCCTGTACTTCGCCACGTGCTTCTTCGATTACTTTGCCCATCTCTTTTGTCAGCGTTTGTGCCAGATGTTCTTTTTTCTCTTTTAATTTAAATGCAATTTCATATAAATAATCGGCACGCTTTGGTGCTGGGACAAGTGCCCACTCTTTTTGTGCCTCTTTCGCCTTTTGTGCAGCTAATTCGACTTGAAATTTTGTCGAAAGTGGTATTGTTCCTAACTGTTCACCATTTGCAGGATTTATCACAGACATTGTTTGCAATGAAGTATCTTCCATCCACTCTCCACCAATAAAATTTAACAGTTTCATTACCCCACCTCACAAATTCTAGTTTTCCCTTTATATGATTCGACATTTTCTACTTTATACCCTTTTTTTCTACGAAAGAATATACATAAAATTCCGACAAATGCTAGGGTAGATGAATCAAAATGAGACAACCTATCAATCCCGTTAATTATTAATTTGCTTAAAAATTTGCCCAATATATTTCCGTTACTTTGAAACTTTTGAAACTTATAAGCGTATGTATGTTGTAAATAAATTTAGTTTATTAAGGGGATATGTATATGAAAAACCACGAAATTGATTATGTATTACATGGAGATGACATGCAGTTTGTAGAAGTAGAGCTCGACCCTCAGGAAACGGTTGTGGCTGAAGCAGGAAGTTTAATGATGATGGAAGATCAGATTCAAATGGAAACTGTATTTGGCGATGGATCTGCAAACCAAGGTTCTGGTCTTATGGGGAAATTACTAGGTGCAGGAAAACGATTAATCACAGGCGAAAGTTTGTTCATGACGATGTTTACGAACAATGGCTCCAGTAAACGTAAAGTTTATTTCGCCTCACCATATCCAGGTAAAATTATTCCAATGGATTTAAGCCAATTAGACGGCAAAATTATTTGTCAAAAGGATGCATTTTTAGCTGCAGCAAAAGGTGTTTCAGTAGGCGTAGAATTCCAGCGAAAATTAGGAACTGGCTTCTTCGGTGGAGAAGGTTTCATCATGCAGAAACTTGAAGGAGATGGGATGGCTTTCGTCCACGCAGGTGGAACGATTTATGAACGCAAACTTCAGCCAGGCGAAACATTGCGTATTGATACAGGATGTTTAGTTGCGATGACACAAGACGTCCGTTACGATATCGAAATGGTACGCGGTATTAAAACAGCGCTTTTCGGTGGAGAAGGTTTATTCTTCGCCACACTATCTGGTCCAGGAACAGTCTGGGTGCAGTCATTGCCATTTAGCCGTTTAGCTAGCCGCGTGTTCGCAGCTGCCCCAGTTTCTCAAGGCGGTGGCGGTAAAGATGCTGGAGAAGGCGGCATCGGCGGATTATTTGATATGTTCAATAAATAGCATAAACAAGGCATATTCTGAACCCTCTTTCAGAATATGCCCCAATTGCATTTAAAATGTTTGAATCGTTTTCCTAATTCACTCCATTTAAATTACTTAATATCACACCTCAAAATTCGACAAAAAGACGCCAAATTATTACAAATATTTGACGTCCATGGAATTATTATATAGATAGAATAAAAATTAAAACTAAAGCCAATACAATTCGATATACTGCAAAGGGTGTGAGCTTTACCTTGGAAATTAGCTTCAGAAAGAACTTTATCGAAATAAGGGCAAATATAAATGCGCTTATAAAGCCTACTGCATAAAAGGAAAAGTGATCGGCATTAATTTGATCCCAGTTTTTCACAAGTGACAAACCACTTGCCCCAGCCATTATTGGTACCGCCATAATAAATGTAAAATCTGCAGCTGTTTTATGATCTAGCCCAAGTAAGACGCCTCCTGAAATGGTCGATCCCGAACGCGAAAACCCTGGCCAAAGCGACAAACATTGAATAACCCCAATTTTGAAGGCTTTACTGTAAGATATATTGTCTAAAGAAGTAATTGCAGGTTTTTTAGGTCCAAATTTATCAGCAATAATCATAAATATTGCTCCGATTATCAGCCCAATGATTACTGTTTTAATGCTGAACAAATTTTCGTCTATAAAATCTTCAAATAACAGACCAAAAACTCCTGCTGGAATAATACCGATTAGCACATGCCCTAAATTAAACCGGGTCGATTGCTGCCCTTCCATTTTATATAGTCCGACTAAGCTCAAAATGCGTTTCCACATTACAAAAACTACTGCCAATATCGACCCTAGCTGAATTACAATTTTAAACGTATTGGCAGAACCCGACCCTAAAAATTCCTTCGTCTGCAGCCACATATCATCAACAATAATCATATGTCCTGTTGAAGAAACTGGCGCAAACTCAGTCATTCCTTCCACAAACCCTAAGATTAAAGCTTTTAATAGCTCTATCCATTCCATATACTTGCTCCTTTTACAAACGATTATTCGCTAAATTTCACATCAATTACCCATAGTTCGGATTGACTCCCTAAACGTGTAGGGGGCCCCCAGAATCCAAAGCCACTTGAGACAAGCGCATGCATTTGTTCCTTTTGACGATGACCATAATCCAATTCAAAGATACGTTCCGTTATGAAATGATTTGGCCACATCTGTCCTCGATGGGTATGTCCAGATACGTGAAAATCTACACCTAAATTAGCTGGCTCATCCAAATCCATTGGCGTATGATTCATAACAAACCAAGGAAGTTCCTGATTTTCTGGCTGTAGCTCATTTAATGCCAACCGATTCTTATTTGTTAAATCTTCACGTCCTGTTAAATAAAAACGATTATCCACCAAAATTGTTTCATCCATTAAAATACGAACATCCGATTCAGCCATTGCTTGTTTAAATTCAGGAATTTCATTGCCATAATACTCATGATTTCCCGGTACTCCATAAACACCATATGTTGCCTGAAGATTTTTCATCACTTCCCCCATGCCTTTATTAATAAAGCGCTGTGGACTGTCATCAACAAGATCTCCCGGTAATAGCACTAAATCCGGTTTTTGTTCATTGGAGAGCTTAACAAATTTTTCTAAATGTCCTGTCCCGGATAACAGACCGAGGTGGAAATCCGATGCCATAACAATGCGCATATCTTCTCCAGGCTTATTTATCTCAATAGTAGCATTCCGTACTACTGGAGAGTATGCAAAATATGTACCTGCAATCAATAAAATGACTAGTAAACCTACAACACCTGTTCCAACCATTTTCGTCGAAAGAGGTGAAAACTTAATTATCAGATTAGCTATAATACATAGAATCAGCCCATACTGCAAAAAGAACATCCAATAACTACCTAGTACTGTTAAAGGCGTCAATAATGGGTGGAGCTTTCCTATAAAATAACCGTAAGAAACAAAAAATAAAAATGTCCAATAAACTATTGGCCAGCGGAATTGCTGAATGGACAGTAGCCATGCCCTTAAATTCCAACCGAGATAAAACGTAATACCACTATATATTGCTATCGCCAAGATGCCGAATAATATTCGCATTATACTTAAACCCCTCACATATTTAATGTTGCTATTTTACTACATTTCAACATTTTAACGTTAGTAAAGAAGATTATTTGTATAAAAATCATTCCAAGCCTAGGCTTTTCTACTATATTTAATTATCTTCCAATATCGCTGTGAGCTGTTCTATATGTTACTTATTTCTTTTAAAATATTACTGAACTCTTCAAATATCCTTTCCATATTTTCTAATATCTCACCCTACTGCAAAAAAACTGCAGCAAGGTTTATCCCCTCACCGCAGTTTCTTCTGTTTATTTTTCTGTTTGAACACTAACCGTTACTTTAAAAAGATCTCCATCTACAGCTATTTCCAACTGCCCACCATGAAGGTCAACAATTGACTGTGCAATCGCAAGGCCTAGCCCCGAGCCTTCTGTATGACGCGATGTATCTGCACGTTTAAAGCGTTCAATTAATTGTGATGCCTCTTCATATAGCTCATACTTTGCAACATTTTTAACCGTTAACTCTGCGTTTCCGTCAACTAATTTTAAATTTACGTAAACGCGTGTACCTTCTAATGAATACTTACGAGCATTGACGATTAAATTATCGATTACACGCCACCACTTTTGCCCATCCACATAAGCATAGATTGGCTGCTCCGAAATATTTACACGTAAATCTAAATTTGCTGTCGCGAAATCTTCCCCATGCTCACCAGCCGCCTGCTGCAACAGTTGGGCTAAATCGATGCGCTGCTTGGAAATTTCTATATTGCCACTCGCCATTTTCGATACTTCAAACAAATCCTCTATCAATGTTTTTAAACGATTCGATTTTGCATCTAAAATTCCAATATACTTACTGCGTTCTTCCTCGGAAATCGATGGATTTTTCAGTAAATCCGTGTACGTAATAATAGAAGTTAACGGTGTACGCAGATCATGGCTTACATTCGTAATCAGTTCTGTTTTCATTTGTTCACTTTTAGCCTGCTCATTCATACTAGTACGAACACCTTCACGCAGACCATTTAAATTTCGTGCATGACTTGCTAATGGAGATTTCCCCTTCACTTTCAGATCCTTTGTTAAGCGTCCATTTGCCATATCTTCTGTATGCTTCATAATACGGTTTAGGTAGCCCATACGGCGCATGAAAATATAAAGTGTTGGCAAAAAGAACACTACAAATAAAAACATATAAAAGAAAAATACTCCTCCACTTGCTGTTGCCATCACAACTGCAAGTCCAAATCCTCCAAGGAACACAACAGTAAGTAAGATTAGCGACTGCATCCCTACAGATCGATTCTCAAACATTGATTTTGCAGCGTCTACTACTTGCGAAGAAAAAGTTTGAGGCCAAATTTTTTCTAAATCTCGCTCGTTCTTTAAACTTTCCACAATCGAAACTATCATAAAAATAACTGCGGCAATAAACACAAAACTGATTATTCCCGTTATGAATAAATCAATAATCTGACTATAACGACCGGTTATATAAACTTGTGACTGAATAGATCTTATAAACATCTCATTCGTAATAATCGCGAAGTAAGCAACAATAACCATTGCTACAATACGGATATCAATCGGTAAGCGTTCAAATTGATCACGCAGTGGGAATTTCCGGTTGAAGTGCTCCCGCGTTGGTTCTAAATAAGTCATTAATAATACAAAGCTAATAATTCCTGCAAGAACAATTCCATAATATATATATTTAATAATATTAAATGCTTTCTTGTCTGTTCCTAAATACGAGTTATCAAACCAGGATTTTGGAACCGTCACAACACCCGAAATACTTTTTAAATCCCGGTCAAGCGTATAACTGTCTCTAATAATACCTAGATTATCATGGTCCGAAAAATGAATCGTATAATTACTATTGAAATCTTTCCCTACATTATTAAACGTATTCTCAAAGACCGCCTGCTCATCGACATCGCCATTACGGTAAACTTCTCCCGTTTTTTCATCTGTAAATTCGTAAGCGAAGTGACTATATTGACTTAATGTATTTTTTCTTTCGCTGTTAATGTTTTTCAGCTCTTCTTGTATCGCTTTTTTCTTTATTGCGATTATTTTTGACTTTACATAGTCATCGTCTTCGAAATTTTTCCTAATATCCTCGATTTTTGAATCACGCTCTTGCTCAAGTACTTCAATAACATCCGAGTCTTGTGCTACCTCTATGTCACCTTTATATTGCTCTTTAATATTTTGAATTTGCTCCGCCAGGGAACCGTAATGTGTACGATAACTATAAATTTCTTCTTCCGAAACGGTTAAGGCTCCTTCAAAATCTTGTTCTGTCGGTACATTAAATAAGTTTTGTGAAAGCTCGGATACTAATCGTTCCGAATCACGCTTAAAATCTTGTGATTCATTAAATGTTTTCCCAAAATAACTACTACCACTTGTAAAAATTAAAATGACTGCGGTCGCCACCACAAACATAAGAAAAAGCTGGAGGTAAATTTTATTGTTCTTCATTCGTTATTCCTCCTAATGGAATGAACATCTACCCATCATTCAGCAAATGTTCTTTTTTATATTGATAAAAAATATAAAATCTGTTTGACTAAAGGGACAAACCGCCCTGTATAATAATCAAAAAAATACGTTCCGAGATAATAAAATCCGACTACCGCGCTCATTGCCCCAATACATGTAAAAACTTTACTTTTCAATTTTATACCCTAAGCCCCATACAACTTTTAAATAGCGGGGATTTTTAGGATCAGCTTCAATTTTTTCACGGATTTTACGGATATGGACTGCTACAATATTTTCAGCGTTGTATGCAGGTTCATTCCAAACCATTTCGTAAATTTCACTAATCGAAAAAACACGTCCTGCATTTTTTAATAATAGCTCGGTGATTTTATACTCCGTCGGCGTTAGTTTGACAGGCTCCCCGTCAACTCTTACTTCCCTTGCTGCCGCATCAAGCTCAAGTCCTTCGACTAGCGGAGTTGTTTCCCCAAGTCCAAGTGTTCCGAAATTGACATAGCGTCGAAGCTGAGATTTTACACGTGCCAACAATTCTAGCGGGTGGAAAGGTTTCGTAATGTAATCATCCGCCCCAACTGAAAGGCCGTGGATTTTATCTGTCTGTTCCGCCTTTGCACTAAGCATAATAATTGGAATATTACGCTCTGCACGAATTTTGAACGTTGCGGTAATTCCATCCATATTCGGCATCATCACGTCCAAAATTATACAATGCACTTCATTTTGTTTCAGCAGCTCGATTGCCTCATTCCCGTCTGCTGCCTTCAACACCCTATATCCTTCATTTTTTAAATAAATTTCTATACCGTCCCGTATATCCTGATCGTCATCAGTCACGAGCACCGTCAGTTGATCCATCCTACTCACCTCACAACTTTTTCTTATAACTTTATAATAAATGGAACTTCTTAACATCTACCTACTCAAAATCTGAAGAATTTCTTAAGATTATCTTTAGTCTTTGATCATACAGAAAAAAGCTACCTCTTATGAAGCAGCTTTTTTTGCACCTATTGTTAATACTACAATTCCACCTAATAATAAACCAACGCCAATCCAAGCTACAAATGTTAAATGCTCGCCTACTAAAAATACGCCAAGTAATGCTGCTGTTAAAGGTTCGGCCAAGCTTAATGTCACTGCAGCGGACGAACTGATTTTCTTTAATCCGCCTAAAAATAATATGTACGCCAAACTCGTTGCAGCAAGCGCCATAAATAGCATTGCCCAAAGGTTTACGCCTTCTGTTACCCAACTGAAACCATCCTTCGCTGCCAATGGCAATAAAAATAATGCGCAAAGTATAAAGGTCATCGCAACCGCGGGTAACGTTTCCTCGCGTTTCATCAGCTGCTTACTTACATTCGTATACAGGGCAAACATGAAGCCTGCTGCCAGCGCCAATGCAATTCCAACAGGGTTTATCGTTGTATCTCCCTGATTCATAAACAACAGTAAGCAGCCGACAATCGCCAACACGGTGGCAATTGCCCAAACAAGTGTTGGGCGTACTTTCCAAAAGGCCCATTCGATTATTCCTGCAAATACTGGTGAGCTTCCTATTGTCACAACAGTCCCTACCGCCACACCTGTAAAACGGACAGATGTGAAAAACAAGCTTTGAAATAAAGCAATCGCAATCGCAGCCAGAATAGTCCACTTCCATGACCATTGACGAAACGAAATTTTCTTCATAATAATAACTGCGATCAGTAAAACTCCCCCGCCAATTGCTGAACGAATACCAGCAACTGCGAATGAGGAAATACCTTCTGTTAAAAATGTTTGTGTCGTACCGACTGTCCCCCAAAGCATCGCAGCCAATAAAACAAATATGTACGGTAAAATATTCACTATTACACCCCGCTTTTATAACCATTATGCTATCATACGTTGAATAGCCAATCGAGATGAACTTTCTCTAAATTATATTTATAATAGAATTAACCCAAAATTAAAAGGAGGCATCATGATGTATAAATCAGTCGAACAAACTGCAAATGATATAGGCATGCCGGAGCACCAGATTCTACAATACATTTATGCTGGTCGTATTAAAGCAGTGCATGATGGTGAAAACTTTTTAATTAACAGTGCGCAATTTGAAACGTACCATCAGCAGCTTGAGCGAATAAAAGAGGAAATCGAGATTTGGAAAAACACTCCTATCCCAGAAGATGTGGATATTAAGGATGAGGACTAAAGAAAAATGCAAAATCTACTCTTAGAAAAGAGCCTCGGACATAAGCCAAAAACGCCATTTTTCTCCCTGAGAAAAATGGCGTTTTTTTGCTGGCGTAAAATATCCGTTTCTTAATAAGAGTCTTTTCCTTATCCAAGCTCTTTTCGTAATTTAATTTATCTAATTCTAAGAAGCTTACTTAACCAATTTATGTTAATATTAAGTATTATTTACATAAAAATAACTAGGTGGAATTCTAATTTACATTAAAAGCTCTATAAGGGGGATTGTAATGAGAAAGTTTTTATTAGGAGCAGTATGCTTTGCAGGTATACTGAGTGGATGCACTCAATCAAATACAGATCAGACTAAAGAGATACATGATTTAAAAAAACAAGTGGACCAGATGTCACTAGAAAATGAGGCTCTCAGAAAAACGATAACGGATGAAAGAGAAGCACTCGAGGTAGCAATGAATGAACAAGCAAACAGTGATTATTCAACTATTTCATCAAAAAATATCGAAAAGTATCCCCAGACTCTTTATAAGAAAAAAAGCTTAGATATTGATGAAGATGGTGAAGAGGAAATTATTGAATTGTACGTAAATGCAGGAAAAATGGAGAATGGATTATTCGCTTGGGACGATGGTCAGAACTGGTTGTTGTTAGTGCAAGATGGTGAAAATTCTTACCCGCTATTTGATGATTATATTCAACTAGGCTCCCTGGATTTTAGTACCGCAACTTTTGATGGAAAGCCGGGAATTGTGATGCATATGACGCAGCACAGTAATATCATTATCCAAAAAATCACTTACGATCAAAAGGTAAAGGGACTTCAAAAGGAAACCTTTTATAAAAAAGAGAATATGAACGATTATTATAATCCACCCGCTTCCTATGCTCTTTTTAAAGATGCTTATGAACTTATGGGCATAGCCTTTGAGAAAACGGTCCCAATACAAGAAGCCAGTGAAAATACCCTTCAGGACCCTCAGGAGATATGGTATATCATAGAGCCGGTCTTACAGGAATTTAGAAATGCTCAACATCTGTTCGAGCTAGCCTTTACCTTGAATCCTGAACTAAATGTTTCTTTAAACGGTCCCATTACCTTTCTTAACGAAATGATTATCAACACACCAACAGCCGTTCAAGTGGATCAGTTAAAAACGATTTATAGGATGATAAAAGAGAGTGAGATACAAGAGTTAATTATAGAAGAAAACAATCAACTACACCCATCTGTTAGAGACCTGTTTCAAAAATTTGATTCTACCCTTAATGTACAGCAGAGTTCGTAACAGCAACCTAAAGACACCATTGTTTCTAAAGAGGAACAATGGTGTCTTATACTTCATGGATAATATTTAATTCATTAAGTGAGATAGCTTCTCTTTTGTTAAATTGTTACTGTAAAACCTGCCCGTTTGCCAATAATCTCCGCATAATCTTCTACCATGACACTTGCTGTCGGATACATACCTGCTCCTGGTCCGATTACGGATAATGTGCCGATATAGTCTGTTTCCATCGTTACGGCATTAAAGACATCATCTACCGGATAAAGTGGATGTTCATTATTTACTAAGAGCGGTGCAACTTTTGCATGAATTGTACCATCTTCCAGCTTTTCAACTTCTGCCACATGACGGTATCGTAGCCCTTGCGCTTTCGCATCGGCTACTTGCTCGGCTGATATTGTATCAATGCCAATCACTTCTACATCTGCCCAGTTTGGTTGTTCTCCAAATGCTAAGCTTGATAAAATCATCAGCTTTTTAAAGGCATCTTGACCCGAAATATCATTAAATGGATCTGCTTCTGCATATCCTAATTGCTGTGCTTCATTTAATGCCTTTTCAAAGCTCCAGCCCTCCGCACGCATTTTCGTTAAGATGTAGTTTGTTGTTCCGTTCAAGATTCCCTGTACGCATCTTACTTCATTTACAAGCAGGATATTTTTCATCGTTTTTATAATAGGTACACCACCTGCTACAGTTGCCTCAAAGCCAATGAATACACCATTTAACTTTGCTAATGCTTCAAGCTCTTCGCCCCGTTTAGCAAGCATGACTTTATTTGCTGTAATGACATGACATTTAGCCTCAACAGCTCGTTTTAAGTAAGTGAATGCAGGTTCTTCATTTACAATCGCTTCAAATACAACTTGCAGGCCACTTTCCTCCAGTACGTTATCCATCGATTCGGTCATTAAATGCATCGTTCCCGGTACACGCTCGCGACTAGCATCAGTCACTAAAATCTTCGCGACCTCCAGTTCTACACCCAGCTTTTCGCGAAGCTCCTGCCTCTTCTCATTTAAAATATGGTAAATTCCCTGACCTACTGTGCCAAATCCTAAGATCGCTGCCTTGATTGTTGCCATTGCCTTTCTCCTCCAAATTCTTAACACATATATATTGACGAATAATTCAAATAATTTATCTTAAAGAAATTCTATCCTATATAATACATGAAAACAAGGAGAATCTCTCCTAGAAGGACATTTGTTTACTGTAAACGGTCAAATTTCATTTAAATTCTATTGTTTAATAGCTAAATTGGGTAAACAAAAACACTAGCAGAAATTCTCTGGCTAGTGTTTAAAGTTATTTTATACTGCTACATTTACGGAATTATATACGCGCAAACGATGCGCATTTAAAATTTTTGTCATAACAAGTTCTTCTTTTACGGAGTAATTTGGCACCGCATATGGACGTTGCACTAACTGGAACTCGCCGTATTTTAAAAACCATTCGCGTGCAGGAGTTAAAATATGTGCACTTCCATGAATGTTATACTCCTCATCCACTTCCTTTATGACATAGCCTGTTGTTTCTAGATTGTGAGTTTGTTCTGAGAAAGCACTATGCCCAAAAACCTTTTGCCACATGACATTTACATCCGCTAAAATTTGCTGAATTGCACAAGCGTTTATATATTCCTTTACTTCGTTTAATTCATAAATAATATAGGCTGCTACATTTTGTGCACTGTATACTTTCCCCATGTCGAACAACTCCTTTTCTTTCAATAATGCTGCAACATTATTTCAAATATTTTGGTTGGTAGTTTTATTATTCCAATTGTATTACTAGGTATTAACTTTGTCAATAAAACTTATATAAATAGTAGGGATTAATTTTCTAAAAATTGCTTAGCTTCTCGAATGGGAAAAGCTAAGCCTTTTTTAAAGTTTTATGCGTTTGTTTCTGCGCCTACTTCAGCCGCAACTTTCGCTAATGCCTGTTCTAAATCCGCGATAATATCTTCTGCTGCCTCTAAACCGATTGATAAGCGAATGAGCTCCTCTGAAACACCGGCTACTTTTAATTCTTCTGCAGATAATTGTTGGTGTGTTGTACTAGCAGGATGGATAATTAATGAACGGGCATCCCCAACGTTTGCTACATGCGAGAACAATTCCACGTTATCAATTACTTGGCGACCTGCTTCACGTCCGCCTTTAATGCCGAACGTAATAATCGATCCAAAGCCGTTTTTCAAATATTTCTTCGCCAAATCATGTGTTGCAAAATCTTCAAAGCCGTTGTAATTTACATATTCCACAAATGGGTGGTTTCTTAAATACTCTGCAACTTTTTGTGTATTTTCGTTATGTCGGACAATACGCAAATGAAGCGTTTCTAGTCCTTGTAGGAAATTAAATGCCGCGTCAGCAGATAATGTTGGACCAAAATCACGCAATAGTTGAACACGAAGCTTTGTCGCAAATGCAGCGCCTGCTGTGTCAATCCCGTAGCGTAGGCCATGGTAAGAAGTATCCGGTTCCGTAAATCCTGGATGTCTTCCTTGCGTCCAGTCGAATTTCCCGGCATCAACGACAATCCCGCCAATCGTCGTTCCATGACCGCCAATCCATTTTGTTGCAGAATGAATGACAACATCCGCGCCGAATTCAATCGGATTACTTCCATATGGGGAAGCAAATGTGCTGTCGATTAATAAAGGAAGACCATTGTCATGAGCGATGTTTGCTACCGCTTCAATATCCAGTACTTTCAAGCTTGGATTTCCGATAATTTCAGCAAAGATTGCTTTCGTCTTATCAGTAATTGCCGCTAGGAAATTTTCCGGATTTGATTCGTCTACAAACTTGACCGTAATGCCGTAGCGTGGCAATGTTGTTGCGAATAAATTGTATGTCCCTCCGTAAAGAGAACCTGCTGCGACAATTTCATCTCCTGCACCGGCTACATTTAAAATGGAGAATGCCACTGCTGCTGCGCCAGATGATAGCCCTACTGCAGCTGTGCCACCCTCAAGTAAAGCAACACGTTCTTCAAATGCCCCAACTGTCGGATTCATAATACGAGAATAAATATTGCCCGTTTCCTGTAATGCAAATAGACGTTGCGCATGAGCAGTGTCATTGAATGCATAGGCAGTTGTACGATATACGGGAACTGCAATTGCCCCCGTCACAGGATCTGGCTTTTGCCCCCCGTGCAATAATAAAGTTTCTGGTCTTAAATTCGTCACTCTAATAACCTCCTAAAAATTATTCGATGGTGAAATCGGTGTTTTTGAGGAGGATTTTTTAAATGAAAAAAACCCCCTTCAGTTAAGAAGAGGGTTTTGCGTATGAGCAAGTTTGCCTCCTCTTATCTTTCAAAATGACTGTCCATTTTGTAGGATGTAGCACCTTAGTCAGTTGATCACTCACTGGTTGCCGGGCATCTCAGGGCCTATTCCCTCCGCCGCTCTTGATAAGAGATATGTGATTTATGTTCCATCGTTGATTTTCAGTATAAAACAGAGTAATTCTATAAGTCAACCAAAAAATTAAAATTTTCTGATTTTAATTTTATTCTCAAAAATGGTTTATCTCCCTACACTAAAATAATTATACTCTTCTATACAATTTCTGCTTAAAACAAGATTTTTCTCAAGATATTTATTCACCAAATATTAACATTAATCATTTTTCGGAAGTGCTATAATCATAATTGTTAAAGGATTTCCCCTACAATTGGAAATAAAGAATACGTTTGACTTTTAGAAAAATGGGTATATTTTTTCTTATTAATTTATTATTTAACTAAAACTTTAAATGAAGTGAGGCGTTACGTATGGCAACAGAAGCGACAAGTAAACGAAATTTAAAACCTGTATGGATAGTTTTAGCGTTTGCAGCACTCATTACAATTGTTTTACTTCCAAATAGTGGTGGAGATCTTCCCGTTGTTGGACAACGAGCATTAGCTATTTTAGCATTTGCCGTTATATTATGGGTAACCGAAGCCGTAGCCTATCCGGTTAGTTCTGCAATGATTTTGGCATCCATCGCTGTTTTATTGGGTTTGGCTCCGAGTATGGAAGATCCTTCTGTACAAATGGGTACAAATGAAGCATTAAAATTAGCATTAGGTGGATTTAGTAGCTCCTCCGTTGCATTAGTCGGAGCCGCATTATTTTTAGCGGCAGCGATGCAAATTACAAACTTACATAAGCGTATTGCACTGTGGGTTTTATCGTTGGTTGGAACAAAAACGAAAGCATTAGTAGTTGGCGCAATTTTAGTAGCAATTGTATTAGCCTTTGTTGTACCAAGCGCGACCGCTCGTGCTGGTGCAGTTGTACCCATTCTATTAGGGGTTGTCGCTGCATTTGGTTTATCAAAAGAAAGTAGACTTGCGGCGTTGTTAGTTATTACCGCTACTCAAGCTGTTTCAATTTGGAATGTGGGGATTAAAACTGCTGCTGCGCAAAACTTAGTAGCACTTGGTTTTATTAACTCTGAATTTGGAGTCGATATTTCCTGGGGCAGGTGGTTTATGTATGCTGCGCCGTTTTCTATTATCATGTCATTTGTATTATTCTTCGTTATGATTAAATTAATAAAACCAGAAACGGATAATATCGCTGGCGGAAAAGAAATTATCGGTGTGCAATTACAAGAGCTAGGTCCATTAAAACGCAAAGAAATCACGTTAATCATTACATCTATTTTATTATTATTCTTCTGGTCTACAGAAGGAAAATTGCATCCATTTGATACAACAACAATCACCATATTGGCAATTGCCTTTTTACTGACACCTAAAATTGGTGTATTCAATTGGAAAGAAGCTTCTAGCCGTATTGATTGGGGTACATTGATTGTTTTTGCAGTTGGTATTTCACTCGGAACGACGCTTTTAAGTACAAAAGGTGCCGCATGGCTGTCCGATACGATTTTCGGTTCTCTTGGATTAGATACAATGCCTATTTTAGCTACCATTGCATTAGTTACTGTTTTCAACATTGTCATTCATTTAGGTTTTGCATCTGCGACGAGCTTGGCTTCCGCACTAATTCCCGTATTTATTGCATTGGCTATTAGTTTACCGATGCCTGTAGAAAACCAAATTGGATTTGTGTTAATCCAGCAATTTGTTATTTGTTTCGGATTCCTATTACCAGTAAGCGCGCCACAAAACATGCTTGCTTATGGTACAGGCGCATTTACAACAAAGGATTTTTTGAAGTCAGGTATTCCGCTAACAATCGTTGGCTATATTTTAATACTTCTTCTTAGTGCAACCTACTGGAAATGGATTGGGCTATTATAATCGACTTCACATAGAAAATTGACTAAAATAAGCTTAAAGGGATCGTTCCTTTAAGCTTTTCTAATACATACAAAGGGAGATGTTCATGTGGAAACGAGAGAATTGTTACGTAGTCACTCATCTGTTCGGAAATATACAGGTGAAGTAATTTCAAAAGATACGGTCATTGATTTAATCGAAACGGCCCAAATGGCAGCAAGCTCACACTTTGTTCAAGCATATAGTGTTATATGGGTAACGGATGAAGAAAAGAAAGCAAAATTAGGTGAGCTATCGAAGAATGAATTCCAATTCCAAACAGCTGGTGCCTCATTTCTATTTTGCGTAGACTTCAAGCGATTACAAGCAGCAGGTCAAAAGCACGGTGTTAACATCGTCACAGACTCAGCGGAAAACTTACTTGTAGGGGTTGCAGATGTTTCACTATTTGCTCAAAACTTCGTTGTTGCAGCAGAAGCAATGGGCTACGGTATTTGCTATATTGGCGGTGCACGTACAAATCCAAATGAGATTAGCGACCTATTCAACTTGCCGGAAAATGTATTCCCACTATTTGCAATGACAATCGGGACACCTACAAAACGAAACGAAACAAAACCACGTTTACCAGTAGATGCCGTGTTACACGAAAACAGCTATAACGTTGAAAAGTATGAAACTCTTTTAGATGAATACGATGCAACAATGGAAAGCTATTACGCAAGCCGTTCTTCCAATCAAAAAATAGCTACATGGACGAAGCAAATGGCTGACTATTTAATTGAACAAAAACGACCGCATATTAAGAATTTCTTAGCTTCTAAAGGATTTAACTGGAAGTAATAGAAAGTTTAAAGAGGCTGGAACAAAATCAAAAACATCATTTTTCTCTGAGAGAAAAATGATGTTTTTTTGCTGTACACACAATTGATTCCCATTCCGGGGACGCTTTCCACGGGCGTGGCCAGAGCCTGTAGCCTCAGGCATCACGCTACTCCCGCAGGAAGCTTTGCTTGTAGCGAAAGGTGATAGCCGTCAGCTACACTCGCCCCTCCAATCAATTTTATTAAATATCCATTTCTTAGTGAGGGTTTTCTTCTTATTCTATGAGATTTCTACTTATGTCCTACCCTCTTTTTATTTTTCTACAACGCTAACATTGGTTTCCATTATACTAGTGGATTTTTTCTCGTTAGTTCTTTCTATATAAGCATAATGGAAATTAATTTTATTGCCGCAGTTAATTCGATCTTTAATACCTAAGATTTTTATACTAAGTTTTGTTAAAATAATGTTACCTCTTTAATAAAAGGAAGGAATTAAAATGACCTCTAGCCTTGTAGCAAAATCCTTGGAACATCAACATTTAAAAACAGTGCGCAAACATTTATTGCAAATAATTGATATTAACACTGCACTAAGAGATCTCCACAATCAGATTGAATCACATATTAATAAAGAAAAATATGAAGCAATAACTGCTTATGTAAATCAATATATCTCCTATACACATATTTGGCAGATTAAATTTGTTTGCAATTTGGAAGACCCGGAAGTGGCCCTATTGCAAATTTTCCACTTACATTATATTCTCGAACGTGAACAAGGAGAGAAATTTGCGAAATTGCGTGAAATTTTAAAAGAACAAAACGAAAAATTCATGTCAATTACACTTTATTCGGATAATCATATTGAAGAACGTTATAAAAAAATGCTGCATTTTATTCAAGAGTATTAGATGCAGCAAATTGTTAAAAATATGTTTTACCTAAAGAATAAAGGAGCGTGCCGAAACTAACGGCATACTCCTTTATTTTTATTATAATCCTACAATCTGCAGTGCTTTTACAGGTTGGAAATCTTCCCCTGTTTTTGCATATGTCAGCACTACTTTATCGCCTTCCTGCAAGTAAATCGCAAAAGGTGCTGTTTCTGAGCTTACAATAAAGCTTTCACCAGTTTTTGTTAAGAACGATACAATTGTGAAATCCCCTACACGTTCTTTATAAACACGGACAACTTCTGATGCCAACTGTGCTTCCTCGGCATTCGAAGAGCCATCTACCGTACTTCCACCCCTGCTGAGGGCTGTTTTATATAGTCTTAGCGCTTCGTTAGGTGTTGTACCGAATGCTGAAATTTCCGGATTAGCCGCGGAAACGATGAAATAGTTTTGTAAGAAGCCATTTGCATCTAAAACAGCCGATAGCCAGCTTGCTTCTCCGTAAAAATTATAAAGAATCGGCATTTCACCGTTCCATTCTTTTTCGATGAATTTTTTCTCAATTATATCTAGAGCCCCTTGTGAATCCATGTAGGACTCTTCCAAATTCCCCGTATAATAAGTTGCTTCACCTGAACGTGCATGTGTTAATGCATAGCCAAGCATTGAATCAACGCCCTCTTTAGGACTAGTGAAATCAGTGAAATAATACATTTCTCCATCTTCCATAAAGATTGGGCTTACATTTGCTTCTGTACCTTCATCACTCGGTAATTTTACATCCTTTTTACCGACAAGACTATTCCAAAAGCCATGGACATAGTTTCCGTAGTAACTGTTCTGTAAGCTTACTGTCTCTGGAGATACTGCGCCATCAATAAATTCCGGAACATCCGCCGTCGCAATCATTTCAGATTGACCTGTTTTTGCATCGACAAGTACAATACCTTTTACGTCAAAGCCGTTACGCGCAGAAATAAATTCCCCAAATGATCGAATGTAATAAGGATGACCATCTTCGTCGATTTCCAATTGAGGATCACCGTAAAAAATCAACGTAGGATAATTTAATCGAATGTGGCGTTCCAGATTTTTATTAAAGTAGGCCGATGGAACATAGCTCATTTCCGATTTAATAAATTTCGGATTATCACTGGAATCCGTCGCACTCATTGTGAAATAACCTGGTGTCGTTTTTCCATTGAACCATTTAAATACACCGGAAAATTCCACAGGTGCAATATACACATACTTATCATTTACTTTTTGAATTTGTAAGCTTCCTAATTCATAGTAGCTTGTGTTTGGTACTTGACCAAAGGCTTTTTTCATTTTGTTTCTTACGAATTGTGGTGGCACACTCGCCGGTGTTTTCTTCTCATCAAACGGCGAAATTTCTGTTTGCTCTTTCATTTGAGCAGATTCATATTTCTCATCAGCATTAAAAAATGGTGCACTTACTAAATAGCCTATTCCGATTATCCCACCAAGCACGATAGCCGATTTTATTTTTTGTTCAACACCGACTGCAAATATTGCCCCTGCAATCGCCACTACGGGTAATACATATAAGAATATTGTCCAGCTCAGATCAATTTTAGATATATAAACCGTTAAAAACACAGAAATAAAACTTAAAATAAATGTTGTAATCGCTAGTATGGAAAATGTTTTTGTTGATAGCTCATTATTTTTAACTTGTTTTGTTAGCGGTACTAAAAGTAATGTTATTAAAAGTGAACCAATTGCCGTTATTAGCAATAACTGTCCCATATTACTCACCTCTCTCTGTTCTATTTACGAATAAGTAAAAAAAAAGATTCATAAACATTAGGAAAAATTCATTACAGTAATAAAAAAACTATATATTACGTTTTTTGTTTGGTAAATTATTCAATAAATAGATTTATATACTATAATACGAGTGTAGTGCTATTATTCATAATCATTATTGTTTTGCCCTTTTTAATATTCTTTTAGGAGGTAAATGGATGGCTCGTAAAATACTAATTATTTTGTTCTTTGGTCTAGGTCTTTATTACGTTTTTCTTTTTCAGACGATTGATAGTTCGTTGAAGATGGTATTTAAACTGTTGCCAATGCTTTTATTAATAGCGTTGGCGTATTTAACAAAAGCTCCTGTTAAATCCCGTTATTACTGGCTTATATTAATTGGATTAATCTTCTGCGCGATTGGTGATTATACATTACAATGGTTCATCATCGGGCTGAGCTTTTTCCTAACGGGACATATTTTTTATATTTTTGCTTTCCGTTCTGCGAATAAAGCAAAAACACCGCTTTATGTGAAAATTGTTTTAGGTTTATATGGAGCTGCCATGATGATTTGGATTGCGGGGAGTCTATTCCAAAAAGGGGATACGATTTTGGCAATTGCTGTAACGGCATATATTTTAGTTATTTTGACAATGGGCTGGACTTCGTTTCGCACAGGGAGTGCATTTGCAATTATCGGTGCATTCTTATTTATTGCGTCCGATTCCATTTTGGCAATCAACCGCTTTATGTTTGATGTTGCCTATGCACATGAGCTTATTATGTTCACTTATTACGCTGCCCAGTTTTTCTTGATGCTCAGCATTGCACAATACTTCAAAATTAGTTCAAAAACCGAAATAAAGAGTGTACAATAAAAGCAATATGTATTTAGGAGGTCTTTTTCATATGAAAGAAAAAGTAATTGAACGTTTAGTACGCTATGTAAAAATCGATACACAATCAGATTTCAACTCAGACACCACACCTTCTACAATGAAGCAGTTTGATTTATTAAATGTATTAAAGGACGAATTAGCGGAGATTGGCTTAACAGAGATTACATTAGATGAAAACGGCTACCTTTTCGCAACATTGGAATCAAACACAGATAAAGAAGTCCCGACGCTTGGCTTTTTAGCACATGTTGATACAACATCCGACTATACAGGGACAAATGTACAGCCACAGCGTATCGATAACTACGATGGTGAAGCAATTACATTGAAAAATGGCTTGGTGATGGAACCAGACTACTTCCCGAATTTAAAAAACTATGTAGGCCAAACATTAATTACGACAGATGGAAATACATTACTAGGTGCAGACGATAAAGCCGGCATCGCAGAAATTATGACGGCGATGGAATACTTAGTTAACAACCCTGAAATTAAGCACGGTAAAATTCGTGTTGCCTTCACACCTGACGAAGAAATCGGGCGTGGTCCACATAAGTTCGACGTGGAAAAGTTCGGCGCAGATTATGCCTATACAATGGACGGCGGACCTTTAGGAGAATTACAATACGAAAGCTTTAATGCTGCTGGTGTAAAAGTAACGACGAGCGGCACGAATATCCATCCAGGCTCAGCAAAAAATAAAATGGTCAACTCGATTACAATGGCCATCGAGTTCCAGAACGAAATGCCAAAAGATGCCGTTCCTGAAAAAACAGACGGCTACGAAGGCTTTATTCATTTAATGCACTTTAATGGTGGCATTGAAGAATCATCGATGTCATATATTATCCGTGACCATGACCGCGCAAAATTCGAAGAGAAAAAAGCGTATATGGCAAAAGTAGGGCAAGAGATGCAAGCAAAGTATGGCAAAGAGGCAATCACTGTAGCAATTGAAGACCAATACTACAATATGGGTGAAAAAATTGAGCCCGTAATGGAAATTGTCGATATCGTAAAAGATGCCTTTGCTAAATTCGATATTACTCCAATTGTAGAACCAATTCGTGGTGGTACAGATGGTTCGCAGCTATCATACATGGGCTTGCCAACGCCAAATATTTTTGCAGGTGGAGAAAATATGCACGGAAAATATGAATTCGTATCTGCAGAAACGATGGAAAAGGCTGCTGAAGTCATTATTGAAATCGTTCAGCTGTTTGAACAACGCAACTAAAATTAATGGAGCGATTGAATTCGCTCCATTTTTTGTACACTTAATAGACGGAAAATTATAACTATTCAGGTGGTGTGAAATGAAGGAGATATTCATTGGCATTTTAGCTTCATTATTTTTTGCTGTTACGTTTATTTTAAACCGTTCCATGGAACTGGAAGGGGGCAGCTGGCTTTGGAGCTCTTCCCTTCGTTACTTCTTTATGGTCCCCTTTTTAATAGCAATCGTGGCTATTCGAGGAAAAAATGGATTTCGTATTTTATCAACTGAAATGAAGGAAAGCCCCGTTGCATGGGTTGGATGGAGCTTTATAGGCTTTGTACTATTTTATGCCCCTCTTACATTTGCTGCTGCGTATGGACCCGGGTGGCTCGTATCGGGTACATGGCAATTTACCATTGTAGCTGGTCTACTTCTTGCACCACTTTTCCTTTCCACCATTGCCGGAAAGATAGTACGGGCAAAAATACCACTGATATCGTTAAGTATTTCGGGTATTATTTTAATCGGTATTTTTATGATACAAATTCCACAATCACAAACGGTTTCAACGAAAAGCCTTCTTCTTGGAACAATCCCTGTCATTATAGCAGCCTTTGCTTATCCACTTGGCAATCGAAAAATGATGGCACTTTGTGGCGGAAGAGTTGATCCATTCCAACGTGTGCTCGGTATGACAATTGCTTCTTTACCGATTTGGGTGCTACTCGCAGTTTATGCTTTCTTTACAGTTGGTTTACCATCTGCCAGTCAACTATACCAATCGCTTCTTGTGGCGGTATCATCCGGTGTAATTGCTACTGTATTATTCTTTATCGCTACTGACCGCGTACGACATGATCAAGGGAAACTTGCCGCTGTGGAAGCAACCCAATCCATCCAAGTACTCTTTGTTGTGATTGGTGAAATGATGTTGCTTAATGTCCCGTTACCAAAGCCACTCGCTTTAGCAGGTTTAACTGTCATCATCGTCGGATTGCTGTTACATAGTTATCATACAGTACTAGTAAATAGAAAAAGATTGCAGCTGAAAAACGAAAATGGGTAGCGACAGTTTTTGTCACTACCCATTTTTTATAATCCCCATTGCCATACGCCTGTCTGATCTTTATACATTTTAAATACATATTCCCCTACCCCTTCACGACCATATTGGTAGCGAATTTCTACTTCTGTGTCGGATAGATACGTAACACTGCGGTAAGATGCCTCTAAAAACAGCTCCCCTAAGCGATTGGCATGCGGAAATGCACTATCTTGGGCTGACAACCTTTCACTCATTGTTCCTTCTCCAAAAATCTGGTCATATAAATATAAATCGAAATATTGGTCCGGTGTATAGTCATTTGACAACTCAAAATAAATGGAATCCGTCTTATTTTGCTGTGCCAACCCTACTACTTCCCCATAAATTTTATGCACAGCGGTAATCGTTCCTGCCTGCAAAGTATTTTCAGCTGGGAAATGGTTTACTAAAAAATATTCTCGTGCATTTAATAATTGGTCATAGCCGCCTGCAATCGTATTGCCGTTTTCCTCATACAATGCCATTAGTTCCGATTGGACAGGCTTACCATTCACTGTTAGCTTGCCGTTCTGCAAAACGACCCGGTCTCCCGGCACAGCGATCACTTCATAGTAGGCATTTTCATAAATAGGCAAATGACTGCTCGTATTTGTCATCGTTCGAACAATATCGCCTGCTTTATATACAACTTCATCAAATAAATTAGATTTTCGTTCAATAACCGTATGATAAAGTTCCTCTTTCCCTGCAATTGAAAAGGAATCCTTATCGATATATTGTAAATCTGTTAATTCTTCAAGCACTGGTAGCTGTGCGAAAGCATCATAATCAATTGTTGAAAGTTGCTTTGATTTTTGAAGGGTAGCGATTTGCGCCAAATCATCAAGCGGATCATAAGGGACACCCCGCCCTTCATTTGCTGAATTTTGGGTAAAAGGAGCTGCTGTCATAAATAGGAATACCGCAACCGCTGCAACCGCTGCTGTCACCACTTGCACATGCCATGAACGCTTTGTCTTTGGTGTCGTTAAATCTTTTTTCACACGCTGTTTTATTCGGCTTTCCTGCAAGTTTGTATCACCCATCATGTCTTCCAGCTGCTTTTTAAATGGATCCATGCATCATCCCTCCATTTCCTCTTCGTTAAAAAACTCTTTTAATTGCTGCTTTGCTCGACGCAGACGCGTTTTCACCGTATTTTCATTAAGCTCTAAAAATAAGGCAATTTCCACAATCGACTGCTCGTTATAATAATATAAAATGAGTGGCTCACGGTATTTCAGTGGTAGCTGGAATAACTTTTGTTCGAGAGAAGCGAGCTGCTGTTTTTGTATAACTTCTTCATCTGCACCCTTTGTCTGTGCAAAAACCGTATCGAAGAAAACATCCTTTTTATGTTTCCACGAACGTAAATAGTCTTTTGCCCGGTTGGCAGTCATTTTAGTTAAATACGTTTTCAACGATGATTCGTTGCGAAATTGATCGCTCTTTTGATAGTATGTCAAAAATACTTCCTGTACGATATCCTCTGCGGTAGCCCAATTTTTCACGTACAAATATGCGATGCGCACTAAATAACGCGTATGCTCATCTAATATGGCGTCAAAATCTTTCATATTAGCTATTAACACCTTCTATCTTTCTATTTTCAGAACACCCCCTTTACATAAGAAGTGAACTGTTCATATGTTTTCTTTTCTGTTACCCCAAAACGATTTACTTCATAATTTGATTGCTCAATATTTGCATAGCCTTCATTTGTCGTAAAGCCGATCAATAGCCCGACTTCCTTCATCGCTTTAACCATCTCTTCATTATAATGACCGAACGGATACGCTAACGATGTCGCATTTTTAAGCGTCGCAACATTTCGTTTTAAGTCGTCTGCAATTTCAGAAGCCGACAGTTCAAGTGCTACACCAAGCCCTGTTTCACTATTGAGGCGATGCAAATCTTCTGTATGTGCTTCATAATAAAACACATCTGCTAATTGTTCCATCTCATATTCCGTAAAAAACTGAAGCGGTCCTTCACTATTAAAAACCTGCTCGCCTTCAAAACGATTCGTTCGAGAGGAGATAATATGCTGTACCGCTGTAAACCCATGTTTCTTTAAAATTGGGTAGGCATATTCCTTAGTCGATAATAAGCCATCATCAAAAGTAATAAGTACCGAATTGGTCGATAGAATCTGGCGACCTTCCAAATAATCATAAAGCTGTGCTGTTGTAATCGTTTCAAAATTCTCCTCGGCCAAAAAGACCATTTGCTGCTCAAATGATTCAACCGAAACAGTACTCACCTCTGTCACCATCTCATCTTGCGGTAAAATATGATGATACACTAAAACCGGAATACCTTCATCTATTTCAACTGATTGACTATGTATATAACCCGCACGCTCGCCAATTTTTAGAATAAACCAATCCCCTATTTCTCCCACTATCGGAAAGCGGAACCCTTGTGCAAGCTGGAGCATAACCGCGCTATCAAAGCTTGTTTCTTCATAGACAGCCACTCTTTCATCTGCCTTGACTGAACCTGTCACCTCTTTATTGACTAATGCTTGAATTTCCCGTTTTTCAACGGTTGCACTTCCCTTTTTTATAAATGCCGTTATTTTACCGAACCGCAATTCATAAAAAAGCTCATCTTCCCCTGCAATGGCAAAAGATGCACCTGGCTGCACAGTTCCAATTTCAACAAGCGCCTTCCCTTTCATATAAATTGGCTGTGCTTCTTCTATAAGAAGCACTTTTTCAAACAGATGTGTCGCTTGTTCAATTTGTAATTCATTATCCACTTGAACAACATCGTTTTCATTGGCGACAGCCCGTTCGATATTTTGACCAAAACTTTTATATTGAATTGCTATCAATAATACACAAGCAGCAAATACCCCTACAGTAATAACCTTTTTCATAATTTCCTCCGTTAGCTTTTCTTTTAAAGCAACGTACAGACGGAGAAATTCAAAATTAGTTTCAAAAAATTTTTATTTTTTTTTACAATAAAAATACCCGTATCAATTTGCTGATACGGGTAACGGGTCTTCCAAAAAGGAAGTAAACTAGATGAAAAAACAAAGGGTGAAAAACTCAGAGTCTGACACACAGTCAAACTTACATTCTAAATGAGGGGGTTTAGAATAATATTTTCTGAGCTAACTAGCTCCTGGAGAAAGCGGTTAGCTCAGACTTACTTGTACTGTATTACAAATAAGCTCTTGCTACATTTATAATGATAATGATTATCACTATCATTGTCAATATAATTCAAAAACTTTTTAAGTATTTCTAATAGAACGACGGTATTGGAACTGTTTCCATTGAAAATGAATAAAGCAACCTATACAAAATCCTAAAATCGCAATAAATGATGCGAGCGCGACCATAATTGTAAAGCTATAAGCGACGACCGGCATTTGAAAGACAAATCCTAATAATCCGCCTGCCAAACAAATGCTTGCAATCGTTGAGTTAAACTTTTGCTGAGCAACATCTTCCGGGATATAAGATTTCACATCTTTCGTTAAAAATAATTTGGCCAATCGCATAATCGGGTTAAATCCCGTAAAGATCCCAAGCAAATTTGCTACTAAAGGAATTGCCAAAAGCCAATATTGTCCCGTCACCCACGTTAATATGACGGAGAGAAAAATAGTCCACTGATTCACTCGAACTAACGGTCTAGGAATAGAAATAGGTTTTGCCATAAAAACCAACCTTTCTTATATGTTTAGTTTATCGTAGCGTTTTTCCACTCGTTTGTGAAGAGAAATGTTATAGTAAAGGTAAACAATTTTTAAGAAAAGGTGATTGAAATGCCTGCACTTTCATACGATCAAGTTCGTCAATTAAATTCTTACAGTATTTTTACGGAAGAACCAGACCGTCCATTATTTACATTGGCCAATCTTCATAAAGACTTTTATTTAACGGACTTTCGTAATTTAATGATGGGGATAACGAATGCTGCAACAGAAACTGCGGCCATTTCTCACTTTGGTCGTCGCTATGGCATGTTTGTGGCAATGCAGTTTTATATGCTGACAACTTATGATGAAATCTGGGATGGCAAGCCAGAAAATTTAAGATTCGCCATTGTTCAGGAATATGGGATACATACACTCGGTATGTATATCAACCCGAATGATTTTCGCTATGTGGAAGATGATGAGCGCGAGCGTGTGATGACGGATATTTTATATAAAACATCTGTTATTATTGGTCAATTACGTAAAACGACGTCGATTTCCCCACTTATTTTATGGGAGAACATCTTCGGGTATATGCTATGGCACTATCATACATTACTCGAGAATCCGGCACTTGCCGACCGTGCCTTTGAGGACTTAGAATTGCTTGAAGGTAAAGAGGTTTGGCGCTATTTCTCGGATAAATCCCTGTTTTTAAATTACACAGGCGGGAAAAGTCCTTCTGCACTAATTAATCAGCCAGTTAGGAAAAGCTGTTGCTTCTCGAAAGACATTCCGGGGCTAATCGCTTGCGGATTCTGCCCGATAAAATAATTTCCAATTTAAGTGTCGTTCAATAACGGCACTTTTTTAATTTAGGGTGTTGGAGCGTAGATGTTTTCTAATAAGTGAATTGCTTTTTCTAATAAAATCTGAAAAGTTCTAATAAATTTCTGAGTTGCTAATAAACTTTGCCTATGTGCTAATAAAGTGGTCAAAAGTTCAAATAAATACTAAGTACCTTCTAATAAACATTCCAAGTTTTCTAATAACCGCTTCAACTTTTCTAATATCCGTAGCAAGCACTCCCTCCTGCTTCTTCCAAACAAAAACGATGCTACATTTCATAGCATCGCTTCAAATCATTATTCATTTGCGCAATTTTTTAACGTCGTGGCAATTACTTTCACTCCATCAATTAATGCCTTTTCATCAAACGACATTTTCGGATGATGAAGACCCGGTCCAAGATTTGCACCGACACCAATCATCGTAGCCTTCAATTGTGGATTTTTTATCGTATAAAAGTGGAAGTCATCGCTACCCGGTGTGACGACGGCCTGGGCCAAACTTTGTTTTCCAAGCGCCTCAATAATTGAACGCTCTGCCAAAGCAGCCGCCTCCTTAGATACTTCTGCACCCGGTGTGACATCTAACCAGTCCGAAGCAACATCAATATCGAACATTTCTGCGATTTGCTTTAAACCTTTTTCCACATAGTTTTGCACTTTTGTCAGGACTTCATTTTTTTGAGCGCGCACATCAATCGAAAAGCTTGCATTGCCCGGAATAATATTCACACTTCCGCCATCCGCTACAATCTTCGTTAGCTTAGCGGAATACACTTCAAATGGATCAATATGAATATTTTTCAGCATGTGCTGAATCGCTACAATTACATCTATCGCATTTTTCCCTTGATGGGGACGAGCACCATGTGCATCAATTCCAGTAATTGTTCCGGATAAAAATGCAGCAGCCCCATGATAAATGGCCGGAGCAACTTTTCCTAAAGGGAGCTCTTCCATTGGACGTAAATGCACTCCAAATAAATGTGTTACATCTTCTATAACACCACGCTCAATCATTGCTAGCGCCCCACCACCTGTTTCTTCTGCAGGTTGGAAAATAAATCGAATTTTCTTCTTTAACGATTCATTCTTTAATGCATAGAGCGCCCCTAAAACGATTGATATATTTGCATCATGTCCACAAGAATGGTTCGCCTGCATCACGCCGTCTACTTCTTGCCAAAGTGCATCAATATCTGCACGAACCGCGACTGTCTCGTCACCTTGCCCGATTTCTGCGACAAGCCCTGTCACATCGTCAAACCTTTTATAGTTTACGCCCATCTCATCTAGTATTTCAGCTATTTTAGCTGTCGTATTATCTTCCTTCCAGCTTATTTCAGGATTTGCATGGAAATACTGAAACCAATCAAAAATCATTTGTTCCGTTGAATTTACTGCTAACATGAAACGCACCTCAAATATTATTTAGTATCCCTATTATACAGTACAAAATTTATATTCTACATTATTACTGCCCAATAAAGTGAAACTTCAACTGCCAAAGTTTCAAGAATCGCATAAAATTAAAAATGGCATCTATCCCAATTGCTTAATTGGATAGACACCGATAAGTTCTGAAAAAAGTATGCATATCAAAAATTATATTATAGGCTTGAGAAAAATCCATTTGGATATTGAGTACGCTCTTCATTTTCAGACACCTCTTGTTGCTCCGATGATTCGAAATCCATTTCTTCATCGAACAAATATGTCTCAAGCATTGATTTTAAAATTGTTGTCATCCACATCCACCTCTTTTAATTATTAGAATTTTTAGTTAATTTAAATAATATAATGGATTTTTAATAAAATCAACTATTATTAGCTGTTTATGCATAATTAGTATTAAATCCATCTTGTTTTGAGATAAATTAAAAGAGCGCCTGAATTTAGTATTCAAGCGCTCTTCCATATTTTAAGAAACCGCTACTTTTGATGTGGTCTCTTTATTTTTTGTCATCCATTGAATAACAAACATAATTCCAAAGGCAATCAAGCCTAATGTATCAGACATTGATTCTGGGTAAATCATTGCTAGACCTGCAGCCAATAAAACAATGCGTTCCATCCAATTTACCGGACGATACCAATAGCCGATAACCCCAACACCGATTGCAATCATACCCATTAATGCCGTAAATACTACCCAACCAATTTGCCAAACTGTTACGTCAATCATAAGCAATGCCGGTGAGAAAATGATCATATATGGAATAATGAAAGCTGCAATTGCCAGTTTAGCAGAGTTCACACCTGTACGAATCGGATCTCCACCTGAGATACCGGATGCTGCAAAGGCGGCGAGTGCGACTGGCGGTGTTATATCTGCGATAATTCCGAAATAGAATACGAAGAAATGCGCTGATAAAACTACAATAATTGGCGCTGCACTTGCTGGTACATCCGGTGCCAATAATGCAATAATAGCCGGAGCCGCAATTGTTGATGTAATAACATAGTTTGCTGTCGTCGGTGCACCCATACCTAAAATTAACGATGCAATCATTACGAAGAATAGCGTAATAATAATGCTGCCACCTGCCAGCTTAACTAAACTGTTTGCTAGTGATAGTCCTAATCCAGTCTTTACAACAACCCCTACAATGATACCCGCACATGCAGTTGCAGCTGCTACTGCCAATGCTGAACGTGCACCATCGACCAAACCGTCAACAATTTCCTTGAAACCGAATTTCACATCAGGATTAATAAACCCTACAATTATACATGCTAATATTCCGTAAAGTGCAGAATGAATAACTGGTACACCCGACATCATCAGAACAATGATTAACACGATTGGAACAAGTAAATAAATTTTCTTTAATACATTCGAACGGTCCGGCATCTCCTCATCCGTTAAACCGCGTAAGCCTAATCGTTTCGCTTCAAAATGCGTCATAATCCAGATACCAGCAAAGTATAAGACTGCCGGGATAGCAGCTGCTTTGGCGATATCCCAATACGTTACTCCACGGCCAATAAATTCAACCATTAAGAACGCGGCCGCTCCCATAATCGGAGGCATCAACTGACCACCTGTTGATGCTGAAGCTTCTACAGCACCGGCGAAGTTTTTATTGTACCCAAGACGTTTCATCATAGGGATTGTATACGCGCCCGACGTAACAACGTTTGCTACGGAGCTTCCTGAAATCGTCCCTTGCAATGCAGATGAGAATATCGCTACCTTCGCAGGACCCCCAACTAACTTTCCCGCAACTGAAATTGCCAAGTCATTGAAGTATTCCCCTACACCTGTTTTTACAAGAAACGCTCCGAATAAAAGGAACGCAAAAATAAACGTTGACGACACTGCCAATGGTGTACCTAAAATCCCATCTGTAGAGAAAAACATTAAATTAACAATGCTATCTAAGCTTTGACCACGGTGTGCCATAAATTCCGGCATATAAGGGCCATAAAATGCGTAAAGTAAAAACATTCCTGCAATAATGGCGATTGGTAATCCTACCGCTCGACGTGCCCCTTCCAATACTATAATAATTGCCAAAAGTCCCACTATGAAATCCAATGTTTCCAACTGTCCTAAACTTTGAACAAGTCGCTCATAATTCAATACCCAATAGCTACCTACAAAGATGGCAAAAAGCGCCAAAATGTAATCGTAAAATGGAATAGAGCTTTTTGATAGCTTACGACTTGCTGGGAATAATAAAAATACAAAGGTTAAGGCAAATCCTATATGCACTGTACGCTGAATTTGCGCTGGAAATTGTCCGAAAATGGCTGTATAAACTTGGAACAATGTAAATGCCAGCAAACCAAAATAGATGAAATGCTTCATTATATTTTGCGGGTTACGCTGATTCGATTCAATATCGTATTTTTCCAATAGCTGCTGTTGCTGTTCTAAAGTAAGTGCTTCATGTAGGTTTTCTGAATTTGCCGCCACTGTTTTATTAGTCATCCAATTCGACTCCTTTCATTTTGTCATATAAAGACAAGCTTTTAAGTTTTACTAAATAGGATTTCCCCGGTATTAAAAGCTCCTTTAAAGGTATAATTCTACCTTTATGCTGGAGATTCAATTTATAGTCGACATCCCCAATATGTAGCGTGAATTCTTTTAATTTAGCATCCGTATATTTAAGTTTATAGATGCCATTTTCGTAGTGAAGGGTTTGCCCTTCTTCTGCATAACTCGGCATTCCAATAGCCACATCCGAATACTCCATTGAAAGCAATTGAAATTCGTCTGTTGGAAGTGCTTGATAGCTCTCTTTTACATCTGTTAAGTGAATGGAATGCGTAAAGATCAAATGGAATACATCCTCATTTTTTAACGGCAAATAAAACGGCACCGGTTTTTCAGTTCGCGTTTCATAAAAAGTTAGGCTACGGTCAAAAGGAACAAACAAAAGAGCAATACCGAGCAAAGCAAGGATTATAAACAACCATTTTCTCATCTACATCCCTCGCTTCAAAACTCCTTTTACATTAAATAGGGGTATATATACAAAAGACCTCTGAAGCATTTTTTTGCAACAGAGGCCCTAGTTTCTCGTTACTACTTAACTTCGTCAAAGTATTTTTGAGCACCTGGGTGAACTTCAATACCGATTCCGTCTAAGCCTGTTTCAGCTTTAATGAACTCGCCTTTAGCATGACCAATTTTATCCGTGTTGTCATAAATAGCTTTAGTCATGGCATACACTAGTTCTTCCGAAAGGTCTTTATTAACTGCTAACATCGCACCTACTGATACAGCTGGAACGTCAGATTCCAAACCATATGTTCCTGAAGGGATCTTATCCACTGCATAATAAGGGTATTTCGCGATTAATTCTTTTGCTTTATCTGCTTCAACCGGTATAATAGTTACACCATTTGTTGCATTTAATGCTTCTACAGCACCGGTTGGGTAACCAGCTGTGATGAATGCTGCATCAATTTGACCTGATTGAATACCGTCAGTTGATTCACCGAAGTCTAAATTTTGCGCTTGGATATCATCTTTAATTGATAAGCCATGGATTTCTAATAATTGCTCAGCGTTTGCATAAGTACCTGAACCTGGTGCACCTACAGAAACTTTTTTACCTTTTAAGTCTGCAAATGATTTAATCCCTGAATCTGCTAATGTTACTAATTGAACTGTTTCCGGATATAAAGCACCTAATGCTACTACAGAGTCGATTTTTTGCCCTTCAAACATTAAAGTACCTTGTGTTGCATAGTATGCGATATCTGTCTGAACGAAGGCAATTTCTCCCTTGCCACCAGCTAACGCCGTCATATTAGCAGCAGAAGCCTGTGATACTTCCGCAGTTGTTTTTACCCCAGTCTCAGTTGTGATTAAGTCCGCAAATGTACCGCCTAATGGATAGTAAGTCCCTTGCGTACCACCTGTTAAAATACTTAAGTAATCAACACCATAATCTACCTCTGTATTTGAATCTCCAGTGTTAGAACCAGTATCCGTAGATGTCTCTTCATCATCACTGCCACAAGCAGCTAGCACTAACATAAATACACTTAGTACTAATACAAATAGCATATTTTTAGATTTGAACATAAAAATTCCCCCTTTACACCTAATATGGATACATTTTACATAGAATAATATTCAAAAGTCAATTAATATTTCAAAAGTCTCATTATTCCGATAATTATATTTTTCTAAAAAAACCGTAAAAATGCTGTTAAATGTAGTTTTTCACTCGAGGTATTTTTACTAATAAACTATTTCATGTTTATATTAAGTAAATTTGTCCCATAAAAAAATATCATGTACGAGTTGGCACATGATATATCTTTATATAGAATTTCAGATTATTTATTCGACGACCCCGCAAACTATACGGGCTCCCGAATTACCGGCTGGATCTGTTTTATAGTCATCTGCTTTTTCATGAATGACGACAGACGTGCCATCTTCATCAAATAAAGAATTTTTCTCACCTTTTTTTAGTGTGAAATCAGCTGTTATAAAGTTTAAATGTACTTCACCTGATTCATCCGCAGTTATATTCGGCAAATCACCAACATGTGGCCCTGAAGGATTCTCCACCCCATGCTTTTTATCGGTCGGATTAAAGTGTGCTCCCGCTGATTCGAATTTAGGAGGTTCACATTTACCAAACTCATGTAAATGGATTCCGTGGTCACCTGGAGGCAAACTGTTTAAAATAGCTGTTAGTTCCACTCCTTTAGTTGTCTCCGTAAAAACAATTTCACCAACTAACTTTTCATTCATATCATACATAATTGCCTTTGCCGACAATGCTTCAGGTGCACTTACAGGTATCTTTTCTTTTTGAAAGAAGTTACATCCGCCTAACATGAGTACACTTAAAAATAAGATTATAATTCGCACAATATCTCCTCCTTGAAGCTAGTATTTCAAAAAAGGAGGGTAAATATACAAAAAGCCACCCAAAAGTGAGTGGCTCATTCAGTATTAATCTAAAACTTTTATCGTTACTGTACGACGTCCCCATTCATAGGCATTGTTTAGGTTTGGGATAAATACATCGATTTTATTGCCTTTAATTGCTCCACCTGTATCGGCAGCAATGGCTTCACCATAACCTTCCACCCAAACCTTTGTCCCTAATGGTATAATGCGTGGGTCTACCGCTATTACTTTTAAATGGGGATTTGCACGTAAGTTTGTACCATTTGCGGTTGTGCCCGAACAGCCCTCACAATATGCAGTATATGCTGTTGCTTCAACAGTCATTGTTTTTCCTTCACTAGGTGCTTCACCTGAATATGTCGGCGTCTCTATTTCTGGCGGTGTCCAACTCTCTTCTCCTGATGCACTTTTAACTTCACTAGCCGCCACTTCCTCTTCCAAAGGTCCGGAAACAGCGAGTGTATCGCCCGCATAAATCATATTTGAATTGAGACCATTCCATTCCTGTAATTGGTCCACCGTAATATCATGTTCTAATGCAATTCTATATAATGTATCCCCTTGTTCAATTGTATATAGGGGATCTTCTATTGTAACATCCATTGTATCACCAACATATATTACATCATTCGGGTAATTATTAATTTCTTTTAAAGCGGCGACGGACGTCTCGAATTGTTGACTAATACTATAAAGCGTATCATCCGATTCAATTGTGTAAGCAGCTGCTCCATTTGTAAAAACTCCACTTGAAGCAATTACTCCAGCCAATAAAAATACTAATAGGTTTTTATGTCTCAAATCTTTTTTCCCTCCATATTCTTTGCAACTAAGTTTACTCATTTTCACCCTGCTCCAAATTTACCGCAAATACATTGCAATTTTATGTCGCTTCCATGAACCCTCCATTACAAGCATATTTCAGAGCTTTTGGATAATTATTACTAATATTGAAGGGAATTATACATAGAGTTATCATTTTTTTGTGGAGTAACAACAAAGATGAATATAGAAGTTGCCATTTTGTTTTCAAGCATGTTACAAATACTTCAATCAACTCAACATTTTTAAATTCCGTCGATAATAAAGAAAAGGAGGGGTTACTTTGGAAATCAGCTCTATGATGGCAGCTCAAGTTGCATCTTTACAGCAAACGGTGCAATTGAGCATTCTTGACAAAGCGATGAATACGGGGGCAGCCACTGTTGTTGAGATGATGGAATCACTACCCCAAGCTCAGACAGTTCCAGCAGCCCATCCTTATAAAGGACAATCGATTGACGTCCAAGTTTAGGCTGGAAAGAAAAAACGCTCTTGAATTTTTTTCAATGAGCGCTTTTTCTATTTTGCTTGCCATATTAATATATTTTTACATACCATTTGCTTATCTTTTATCTGTAAACATCATGTTAAAGTTTCATAAATTACTTTTATAAATTCATTTTTCGGGTATAACTAATAGTACAATTAAAGTATCAACTAAAAGGAGTGATTCTTATAGGAATCCATACGTTTTTTACAAGTTTAAATGATTTAGAACGCATCATTCGTTGTCCCGGTCGGTTTAAATTTGAAGAACATAACGTAGCGGCACATTCATGGAAGGTATCTCAGTATGCCATGTTTTTTGCAACATTGGAGGAACGTGCAGGCAGTAAAATTGACTGGAAATCTTTATATGAGAAAACAATCAATCATGATTTCGCTGAAGTATTTATTGGGGATATAAAAACACCAGTCAAGCATGCGAGTGTCGAGTTAAAACAAATGCTTGCCCATGTCGAAGAAAAAATGATGGAAAAGTTTATACTAGAAGAAATACCATCTGATTTGCAAGAAGTATTCTTTGACCGAATGAAAGAAGGTAAAGATCAGACGATAGAAGGTCGTTTACTTGAATTCTCTGATAAGCTTGATCAGTTTTATGAATCATTTTCAGAACTTAAGCGTGGAAACACCGATAAGGAATTTGTCTATATGTATGAAAGTGCGTTAAGTAAGCTCCTATTAATAAATTTACCGGTATCTGTTGCTTACTTCCGCAATGAAATTTTATCAGATGTTGTGACGGAAAAAACTGTGATTGATATTGCTTTATTAACAGAAAATATTCTACAGCAGCATACTGACTAACGACAGAAGGCTTCCGAATTATAAGGAAGGCTTTTTTTTTTTGGACTCACCACTCGAATTGTGTAATGAGGTAAATAGAGGAATGAATTTCCCTTATTTCGAAAATAAAATAAAAAATAGTAAAAATAAGGGAAGGGATTTCCGTTATTGACCTAAAAAACATAAAATTTCGGGATTTTATTTAAAATAACGGTAAAATGTTCCCTTATTTATTCAAAAATAAGCGCCATCATTCAAATAACGGTAAAATCTCCCCTTATTTAATGAGGGCATGTTCCCCACTAGTTCTTGGAAATGGTGAGGCTCTTTTTTTTTCTTTTTTGTAACGAATTCAATTTTGAAGGTACTATAATAATAAACCATCATTTTGTGAGGTGAACTGGGTGGATGCGCTAGAACAAATATACCGGGAGCTGCAACCGAAAATATACGCTTATTTTTATATTAAAACATCCAATTCAGCCATCGCTGAAGATCTTACACAGGATGTTTTTTACGAAGCAGCAAAATCGATCCATACATATCGCGGTGAAGCGGCACTATCGACATGGCTTTTTCATATTGCAAATAACTTATTAAAAAAGTATTACCGTAAAAAAAGTTATGAAAAGAGCTTAGCATCCAAAATAGAGGCACAACCTTCGATAACATTATTTACTACCGAACAAATTATTGAACTAAAAGATGAATCCAAACGGCTCCTGTCAAAGATTGAACAGCTCGGTCCTCCATTTAAGGATATTGTATTGCTTCGAATTATTGGTGAACTAAGTTTTAAGGAAATTGGTGAGCTGCTGGAGCTAAGCGAAAACTATGTACGTGTTAATTTTCACCGGCAAAAAATTAAGCTACAACGAGAGGAGGAATTGTTATGAATTCATGTAAAATTACCGAGGACTTATTGCCTTTATATGAAGAAAATCTTGTCCAGCCTGAAACAAAACAATGGATTGAGCAACATTTAGCCAGTTGTCCAACTTGCCAAAAGCTTACTTCCGCCACAATGGGAGAATTACCAGCGCTACCGTCACCTAAAAAGGCAGCTTCGAAAATGATAAAGCACACTCATTTAAAACTTACTGTTTATCAGCTTTTATTCGTCATTCTTTCTTTTGTCTTTGCCATAAACACTTCCTTATTAAATGAAAGCTTAACATTTATTTTGTCTTATTTTATTTTAGGGATTGTAACATTTTACTTTTATCGTCATACAATTCTTACACTATTGTTGGCATTCGTCCCTGTGTTTATTTGGTCAATTTATACGACAATCGATTCTTTCGGCTCCTATTCGAATTGGTATGCCAACCAAATCATATACCACTCCTCTACCCTTTCACTTTTATGGGAAATTACTTTGGGAGGTCTATTTACTGCTTTTATTCACACTATCTTTACTGTTCTGGGAATTCTCGTGGTCAAATTACTTATTCAAGCTTTTAAAAAGGAGGATGCGATATGAAAAAGTGGCTCTCAATTCTACTGGCCCTCGTTATTACAGGTTCCGTACTGTTCGGTTATAGCGAATTTAACGGCAATTTCATTTCAAAACAAATTGCTAAGTCTACGTTAAAGGCATACTTAACCGAACATTATCCAAATACCAGTTTTCGAGTAGAAAAAGGCTCCTTTAATTTTAAATTTAATACCTATGATTTTGATGTAACTTTCAACGAAGAACCTAATTATTGGAACTATACATTTGAAGTAGGTCCTAAATATGTACCAACTACGATTGAAGCTAAGATGATGCATTATGATTCAAGGGATGAAACAAAATCGAATGACTGGAGCGATCAAGGTTCACAATATGTAAAAAACTTATTAGAAACATTCCCGGTTGGTAACATATTTTACTCTATCGACGTCCCGAATCAATTTTCTCAAACGAAGTGGACTCCTACTGTAAATGTTATCGTTCCACCTTCGATTACAATGGAGTTTCCTTTATATAAAGGTGAAACAGAAGAGGAATTTATTAAAATTGTTCAAGAAATTCAATCTGTGTTAGACGCAGATAATATTAAGTATGATACTGTATTTATTTATATGGATGAAAAAATTGATAACCGTGACGGCAAAAAAGAGGGCTATGCATCCATTTATTATGAACGAAAGTACAATGTAGAGTTTCAGGCGAATGTACCCGTTACGATAGATGATATTCATTAAGACGGTTCAAATCATTTGACTTTTTTTATGAAACGTACTTTCTTGCACATAGCAAAAAGTTGTTATATTATATGAATAAGGCTACGTTGTACGTACGAATATTAAGTTTTAACCTTTATACTTATACAGGGAGTTTTACATCGATGTTGGAATGGCGTGCCTGGACTCTTTTGACTTCAGGATAGACAGGATAGCATTTGCGAACACCCACTTTGAGGAGTGGTGGTTTAAAACTTTCTATAATAACTACGGCAATGTGGCTGCTTACATAAGTAGCGTCATATCAAGGTTTATACAGCATCTTAACCAAATTGGTTGAGGTGCTTTTTTCATTTTATTTAAAAAATAAAAAAAGGCCTTATTAACCCAAAAATATTACATTTAATTTATGTCGCGTATCATCATCGATTAAATTGTAAAATTCCATGTGTTCACAGCCTTTTATGCATAATAAAAAGCCACACCCGATTGGTTGTGACTTCGAATATCACTTTACTTCTTCTATGGAAACAATGTGGTTTGTAAATATTAGTTCTGATTGCTCTTCTTTTCCATTATTTAAAACGAATCTTATATAACCATAATGAAAGTAACCGTCATCCTTTAAATACATTTCTTCAAATTCCTCAAGACTTGCTTTCATCTCTATCTTTTCACCATTACTTAATCGTAAAATTAAACTCATAACTATACCTCCATTCACAGTAATCATAATACAAATGGAAATTATTGTCGCTAATATATCTTAAATAATAAAAAGCCGTCAGCAAATAGGTCACATCAAGCATATTCTCATTTAATGCGAATATGCTTTTTTGTTTTCTTAACATGAAATAGGGTAAATATTTACAATTGATATTCATCTATGACAAAATTTATAAAATGACATCATTTTGGAGGAACCGATATGAAGAAAATTTTATGTATTGGCGAGCTATTAATCGACTTTTTTACAACTCAAACCGAGCAATCAATAATAGAAGCAACTACATTTGAAAAACAAGCAGGCGGAGCTCCAGCTAATGTCGCAACTGCTATTGCCAAGCTCGGGGGACAGGCGTATTTTTGCGGAAAAGTTGGTGACGATGCATTTGGTCACTTTCTGAAACAAACTTTAGAGCATGCAGGTGTTCATACAGACCAGCTTATATTTGATTCAACTACATCCACTACTTTAGCTTTCGTATCCAGACAGGCGGATGGCGAACGGGATTTTATCTTTAACCGAGGCGCTGATGAGTTGCTTCGCATTGAAGACCTCAATCTCCAACATTTAATGTCCATTGATATGATCCATTTCGGTTCAGCAACAGCTCTATTAAGTGAACCCTTTAGCAGAACTTACGAACAGTTAATGCAAACTTTATTATTACAAAATCATTTTATTTCATTCGATCCAAATTACCGTGCTGACTTATGGAAACACGATACTGAACAGTTTATTCAAAAATGCGAACCGTTTATCGAAGCAGCTTACTTCATTAAAATGAGTAATGAAGAATTAATGTTATTGTCCCGGGCAGAGAGCTTTGAACAAGCAATTGAATGGCTGAATCAGTTTACCGACAAAACAATTGCCATTACACAAGGAGCTGACGGGACATTCCTCGTACAAAACGGAAAAATAACAACTGTACCGGCAAATCCAGTAAACTGTATCGATTCAACAGGGGCTGGCGATGCTTTTGTTGGTGCCGTTTTATATGAGCTGAGTAAACGTGATGAAATGAACCTTTCTTTTAATGAGTGGGTGAACATTATTGGATTTGCCAACTTTGTCGCTTCAAAAGTTTGTGAAAAAGTCGGTGCAATTGATGCACTTTTAGCATTAGAAGACTTACAAAAATAAAGAAAAAGAAGGTATGCTAAAATTTTTTCCTTTAACATACCTTCTATACCAGCTAATTAGGAAGTATTATTTCTACTTTTGTTCCCTTCCCTAGCTTGCTCTCTATATTAAATTGCCCTTCATGACGTTTTACAATTTCCGTGACAATTGCCAAACCAAGACCACTGCTTTGGCTTGAGCGCGATGGGTCAACGCGGTAAAAACGTTCCTTTACCTTTTCCAGTGCTTCCTCAGGAATTCCAATGCCGTAATCCTGTATAACAACGATTATGGCATCGTCTTTTTTACTGCAGGTTACAATAATTTTCCCCTTATCTTCACTATATCGAATTGCATTTGACAATAAGTTATCCCACACTTGCTCAAATAATTGCTCATCAGCAAATACTTCAATTGGTTCCAGCTCATATACAAGCTCCATCTGCTTATCATCCAGCTTCCAGCGTTTTGAAAACAGACGTTCCTTTAATTGTTTTTCCAACGAATAACGCTTTTTTTCAATCGGCAGGTTTTTCTGATCCAATGAGCTCAACAGCAGCAACTGCTTTGTCAATGCTGAAAGACGCTTCGTTTCCTGCTCAATTATTTCTAAATACTGCACACGTTCTTCTTCAGTATTCTCCGCATCTTTCAAGACATTTGCGTACCCTTGAATATTAAGTAACGGCGATTGAAAATCATGCGATACATTGTTTATAAAATCCTTCTTAATCTGATCGTTTTCCGCTAAACGATTTGCCATCTTTTGAAACTGTGTTGCAAGTTGGCCGAGTTCATCGTTCCGATCAATTTCCAAATGAATATCATAGTCTTCCTGTGCAATTTGCTCGGTTGCTTCTTGCAGTTGTTTTAACGGTCTTACAAGCTGGCGTGCGAGTAAAATCATTGTCAAAAGAATTACAACTGCAGTAATAATAATAAAACTGACGAGTAATAAATGCATTTCAGAAAAGAGCGTTGCGTTAGCTGGCCGAATGAAAAATGCATAATTTTCATTATTAAGGCTAAAGGCCAACCCAACTGTATTTTGAATATCATTCGCAAAATGATCCATAAATAAAGAAGATCCTTTATACTCCTGAATTCCGTGATATACATTATCAGAACCAATAATATTCAGCATGTTATCGTTTAATTTGACCTTGTTGAAATTATTTCCGTATATTGACACACTTCCCGACTGATCAACCACTGCAATTTGATAGCCAAGCTTGGCAACCGCTTCAAAATAGGCTTCATAGCTTTCACTCGGCATCGTCGTTACAATATTTTTTACTTCCTGTGCTACCTCATAATTTTTAGCATCCGTATTCGGCCGAATTTGTGATTGATAAATTTGACCAATCAACAACATAGACATAGTAATACTTACAACAATTACGGCCAAAGTTACAACAATATATTGCTTATACAATGTTTTCATTTTAATTCCTCTATTTTATAGCCAATGCCTCGTACTGTTTGAATTTTTACGTGTGCATTTACTTCTTCCAATCGACTTCGTAAACGTTTAATATGGGTTGTCAGCGTGAAGTCATCCCCATCATAATCATAGCCCCATACTTGCTCCATAAGCTGGTCACGCGTAAACACCACTTCCGGCCTCGTAGTTAAAATGCTTAGCAGTTCAAATTCCTTTAAAGGTAATAATAATACTTGCTCCCCTACTTTAACTTCAAATGTCTGGCGGTCAATTAGCATATTAGAAATTTTTGTTTGACTACGTTCAAGTTTTTGAAAACGCCGTAAAATTGCACGCACTCTAAATAAAAGTTCTTTCGGTTCAAATGGCTTTACCATATAATCATCCGCACCTGCCAAAAAACCTTTTTCCTTATCTTCCAGCGTTGTCTTAGCGGTTAACATTAATACCGGAACACCAACTTCAGTTAAGCGCTTCGTCAAAGAAATGCCATCCATTTTCGGCATCATCACATCTACAATCGCCAAATCCACTAATTCCTGCTGTAAAATAGTCAATGCCTCTAAGCCATTACTCGCAAATAATGCTTCGTAGCCTTCTTTTTTCAGATGAATACCAATTAATTTCCGTATAAATCCATCATCATCTACAACTAAAATCCGCATTAATTACACCGCCTTCTTATACTAAAAAGAGACACCGAATTACTCGATGCCTCCCTTTTATCTATTACGCCTTACTTTTTGTCTTTTTCAAACGTTAAGATCAGCATTGGTAATAGCATACCACGTACTAGGAATGTATCAATAATAATCCCTACAGATACGATAAAGCCAAAGACGAACAAATCGGCAATCGGCATTGTCATTAATGCCGCAAAAGTTGCTGCTAAAATAATACCTGCTGATGAAATTACGCCACCCGTATTACGGATTGCAATTTCAAGCGCCTCTTTCACATTCATACGTTTGCGCTCTTCAAGGAATCGGGATACTAAAATAATATTGTAGTCGATTCCTAAAGCTACTAAGAATATGAAGGCATACACTGGTACTCGTGTACTGATGGCATCATATCCAAATAATGCATCAACTAAGAATATACCTAGTCCTAGTGCCGATAAATAAGACACTAAAATTGTTGCCATCATATAAATCGGCATTCTCCAAGATTTCGTTAATACGAATAACAGAACTAAAATTAAGATTGTTTCTAAAACAACAATTTTAATGATGTCATCGTTATTCACATTTCGCTCATCTACTAATTTTGCTGTCGTACCCGCAAAAAGTAATTCCCCATTAATACCAGCTGCAGCTAAATAATCTGCGCTGTTTTCACGCATATCTTCAAGCTTTTCAATCGCTTCTGGTGAATATGGACTTACATCAAATGCCATCGATAATTTCATTTTAGTTTCATCATCTGATACAGCAGATGTACGAACAGATGCAATATTTTCTTCTGTTGATAACGCTTCAGTTAAAGCTTGTTTTTGTTCCTCTGTTAATGGTTGCTCGCTTTCAACGAATAGTGAAGTCGGTGCAAGTTCCCCTTTATCAAAGCGCGACTCAACAATTTCATAACCAACACGTGACGGCAATTCTTCCGGGAATGATTTTACCGTATCATACTCATATTCTAAGTTGAGTACGTTAAACGAAGTAATTAACATGAAGATTAATACTAATCCACCTGATAGGTAAGGTTTGTTTACAACAAACTTTGCAATCGGTCCCCAAATACCATGTTTTACTTCTTTTGCTTGACCGTATTTCGGAACTTTTGGCCAGAATGCTTTACGTCCAAATAACGCAAATAACGCTGGCACTAATGTAATCGATCCAATCATGATCACAAATACAGCCGTACCAAAAATTGGTGCGAAGTTTTGATAGTCACGGAAGTCCGCGAAGAATAAAACAAGCATAGCTGCAAGCACTGTTCCACCTGCAAAGAATACCGGCTCACCAGTTGCACGCATTGCGTATTTCATTGCTTCATATTTATCTTCATAATGATTTAATTCTTCACGGTAACGTGAGAATACGAATAACGAATAATCGATTACAGCTGCAAATAATAAAATACTCATAATCGATGTTGTTGAATTATTAATTTCTAGACCAGCTGCACCCATTAAAGCAACCGACTGATTTACTACTTGATAAACAATCACCGTTGCAAGTAATGGAATAATTGCTAATAGCGGTGAACGATAAATAATAATTAATAAAACTAAAATAATTCCGATTGTCGCGAATAACAATTGTAAGTCTGCTTGCTCAAACAGCTTTACTGTATCTCCAGCAATCCCCGCAGGACCTGTAATATAAAACTGTGTATCTCCAGTTTTTTCAGCTGCTTCATTCCCAATTTCAGATGCAAAATCGTTAATTTCCGCATAATCAGCATTACCAAGACCTTTTTCCAACGTCATTGGCACGATCATTGTCGTTTTGTCTTCAGACGTGAAACCTGCTAAAGCTTGCGGCGGTAATTGCGAGATGTCGATAATTTGATCGATACCTTCAATATTTTCCGTAATCATTGCATTTAAAATCTCTTTTACACTGTCTACATTAATTTCCCCATCTTCATTATGGAAAACTAGTATACCTGGGGTACCTTCATCGTTCGGGAAGTACTCGCTTAATTTATTTTCAGCGATAATCGACTGTGCATCATCCGGCAGCGATTGGAAGTTTGATACTTTGTATTCACTTAGCATTGGACCGGCGCTTAAACCAATCATTAACACAAGCCATACAATAAGCGTAATCCATGCTCCGCGTTTCGTTGATACCCAATCTGTTATTGGCCTTAATAGCTTGTTCATTGTATTCCTCCTTTTTTCACACTTCTGCATTGTAAAACAACTATATGAACTCTATATAAACTCAAATGAATTTATCCTTTAGTTCGGAAGATATTACAAAGACCGAAATGTTGAATTAACAGCATTCCGGTCTTTGTAATATCTTGTATTTAGTTAGTTTATACAATATTTTGTTTTTTTATTAATATATATTCGACGAGCTGCTTTTTGTCGATTTTCCCGACGGCTGTTTTCGGTAATTCCTGCAGAAAATGAATTTGCTTCGGGACTTTGTAATTAGCCAGTTGTTCTTTACAATACTGGAAAAGTTGGTGTTGAAGCTGTTCTGAAGGATTTTCCACAATTATAAATGCCACAACACATTCGCCCCACTTTTCATTCGGAACACCAATAACTGATACCTCCTGTACTGCTTCATGGGCGATTAGGCATTGTTCGACTTCCTGGGGGTAAACATTTTCCCCCCCCGATATAATCATTTCTTTTTTCCGACCTACGATATAATAATCGCCGTCTTTATCAATTTTCGCCAAATCCCCTGTTTTTAACCAGCCCTCATCAAAAGTATTAGCCGTTGCTTCTTTATCATTCCAGTAATGTTTAAAAACATGACTGCCTTTTAAATATAGTTCGCCAACTTTACCTAGCGCGCATCGCTTTCCTTCCTTATCTATAATTTTCACTTCATTGAAAAGCATACTTTTTCCGATGGCTCCCTTTTTCTTCATTGCAACTTCTGCATCAATGAAAAAGTTATTCGGTCCTGCTTCCGTTAAACCGTATCCCTCTTTAAATAACAGCCCTTTCCTTTGAAAGCATTCATAAATTGGTTTTGGACAAGGTGCCCCTCCCGATAAAAATACTCTCACTGTAGGAAAATCGGATTTCTTAAAGTATTCGGTTTCAATCATAAGCTGATACATTGTCGGCACAAATAACGAGAGGGTTGTTTTATATTCATCCACCGCACGAACCGCTTTTTCCGGATCAAATTTTTGACCGATTATTACCATTCCACCTGCCAGAAGAATGGGTAATGCAAGTGCATTAATGCCGCCAGTATGAAAAAGAGGCATATAATTTAATGTACAATCTTTGTCATTTAACCCCCAACTAATGACAGTATTCATCGCATTCACAGTAACCGCTTCATACGAGAGTACAACACCTTTTGGTTTTCCTGTTGTTCCTCCGGTATAAATTATCATCCACGGTAGCTGCGGATCATCATGCCAGCTGTATGTAGGAGGCTCAACTAACTCCGAGCTACCGCATGTTAGGAGCTTGGCTGGCGAAAGCAGTTCTGCGCGGTCACTATGTGCATTATCAGCAATGAATAAAGCCGGCGTGCAATCGGATAAAACCGCCTGTAATTCTGATATAGATAACTTTGTATTTAATGGTACATAGATTAATTCGTTTAATCGGCAAGCAATTAAAATAGCAAAGCTTTCGATTGAATTTTCCATTAATGTTGCTACCCGATCCCCCTGCTGCAACTGCTGTTTGGAAAATATATTGCTCCACCAGCCTGCATGCTGCATCAGCTCTTTATACGTCCACGCTTCACCCGTTTCAATTTGAATTAAAGCTGTTTTATCGGGTGTTTGGGACGCTCGTTTTGCAATCCAAAAATCTAGCTGTTGCATAAGCCATCCCACCTTCTACATCATAATACCGCCATCAACTTGAAGAACATGACCTGTAATATAACTTGCCTCATCCGAAGCTAAAAATAAATACGCATTTGCGATATCTTCTGGTTTTCCTAAACGCTGCAGGCTTGTAATACCTTGCATTTGCTGTAATACCTTTTCCGGCATTTTTTCTACCATAGGCGTCGCTGTAAATCCAGGAGCTACAGCATTTACGTTGATTCCTTTGCGTCCAAGCTCCTTTGCCCACGTTTTCGTCATACCGATAATCGCTGCTTTAGTTGCAGCATAGTTTGTTTGACCAAAATTACCGTAAACCCCACTTACTGATGAAGTACTGATAATTTTGCCTGACCCTTGTGCAATCATATGCGGAGCTACCGACTGTGTGCAGTAATAAACCCCGTTTAGATTAATTTGAATCACTTTTTCAAAATCCTCTTCACTCATCTTTACAAGCGTTGCATCACGCGTAATACCCGCATTATTTACCAAGATATCGATTTTGCCAAAATGAGCAACAACTTGTTCAACCATTTGCTTAACTTCAGTCAGTTTGGAAACATCTACTGCAAAAAAGGCAACGTTTTCGCCTAAATCTGCTGCTATTTTTTCTCCCTGTTCTTTGTCGTAATCAACAACGGCCACTTTTGCTCCTTCTTTCAAAAAACGCTTTACGGCTGCATAGCCAATTCCTCCGGCACCGCCTGTAATGATTGCTACTTTATTTTCTAAACGCATTTCTCCACGACCCCTTTTACGATAAAATAAATGTTTCAATTGCATCTTTTGTTTCACCTAAACAATCAACTAGAGGTGAATGTCCACAGTTTGCTAGTTTCATGATTTGAGCACGGCCCTCAAAATCTTCAATAATTTCATTTGTCATTGCTTCAATCACTACAAAATCACGGTCACCGTATAAAATGAATATCGGTATTTGAATATCTTTCACTTGGTTTGTGCTTTCAGTCACTTCATTATCGACCGCACTTATATTAAATGTATTTAATGCATGGTACACATCTGCCAAATTGCGCTGTGTTAGCATATCATCCACATATTGTTCATAGCGTGCCTCATCCGGTTGATTGTGCGTATAAATCGCACTGTTCCAAACAAACTTTAGACCGTCACGATTTTTTGTATCATACATTTGCTGCATCGGTATTGTTTTGACAGGATCTTGCTCGATTTGTTCAATCGTCGTTAATCGATTTGAAAAATCCGGTGTACCATCTGCATTTGAACTATAAAACGGGTAGCCACGCGTAGATCCAGATGCGAATAGCACAAGCTTTTTACTGTAATCCGGATAATCCGCACAAAACTGCATCGCTACATTACCACCTGTTGACCAGCCAATGATTGTAAAATCCTTCAACCCGATTACATCAACAAAAAGCTTAATATCATCACTAAAATCTTTAATCGACGTAATCCGTTCATTATAGGTTGATCCCCCAAAGCCGCGCATATCCACCGCATAAATTGTGAATCGTTCATCCATTGATTCCATCAGTAAATCCCAATGCTTTGAACTTGTCATATTGCCATGCACTAATAAAACCAGTTCATCGCCACCTTCACGCTTACGATACGATAATGTTTCACCATTTGATAATTCCACTTTCGCCAAAACGTCCAGCTTATTCATATTAAGCCCCCCACTTTACTGTAATAGCACCCCATGCATAGCCTATACCTGCACTAACTAATGAAACAATTTGACCTTCCTGAAGCTTGCCTTCTTTTCGGGCAAGACAAAGCGATAAAATTTGATCGATTTGTCCAATATGACCGTAATGTGACAAATAGATTGAATTCCCTTCTAAAAGACCAAGCTCTTTTAATACATAATCATGTGCGGATTTTTTCATATGGAGCATCGCAACGTAATGTAAATTTTCTTGACTATATCCACTTTTCTGCAATGATTGACGAATTACCTTTAAAAAATTGCTTAATGATTTTTGTTCCAACCGAAGCTTCATGCCTTCTGGATCAAGTACATCCAATATAAAACGCCCTGCTTGAAGATGCTCAATTGTTAGCGGCTCCTTTGTACCGCCTACCGGGACCACAACATCCTCAGAAAATGAGCCGTCTGTAATAAGGGCTGCTTCAAGTACTTCATGCCCGCCCGCATTTTTTTGCAAAATCATTGCACCTGCACCTGCACCTAAATTGAACATAAAGCGAGTCCGCTCATTTTCATAATCGATGAAATCATGGTTCCGGTACCCCCCAGCTAATAGCACTGTCTTGATGGAATCATCCGATAACATTAAGCTTTTTGCCACTTTCATCGCCATAATCGCTGTACCACAACGAAGCTGCACATCAAAAGCCCATGCATTTACTGCACCTATTTCTTCCTGAATTTTTATGGCAGCTGTCCATAAAGGGTACTCTTTATGTTCTTCCCCAATATAGATCACAACATCAATCTCCTTGGCATCCACTTGCGCTTCGGCGAGGGCTTCCTTTGCTGCTTTCACACTCATTTCGACTGGATGATCATTCTGTCCGGCTACAACTTTTTCAATAATACCCATTTTCTTTTCAACAACCGCTACTGGAATATTTGCTTTCACTGCAATCTGAGCACCAGTCATTCTTCCTTCAGGTAAGTACATTCCTAGTCCTGTTATTCCTATCATCGCTGTATCTCCTTTTCACGAAGCTTTACAGATGCCTTTGTTTTTTGCCCTTTTTTCAGTTTCCATTCATGGTAGCGCAAAGAAACTGTACCTACGATGCCTCGAGGGAAGAAAATAACAGCTAAAATATATAAAATACCGAAGAAAATAATCCATCGTTCAAAAATCGGGTACTCTCTTGCAAGACCTGATAAGTAATGTTGGGCAAATTCAATGACCCCTGCACCAATAATTGGCCCAATTAATGTCCCAACTCCACCAATAATTGTCATCATCAGTGCATCCAGTGTAATATCCATCGTCATGACACTCGTATTTACGAATCGTAACGAAATAGCATAAAGCGACCCTGCCAAACTCGCAACTGCACCCGCTATTACTGAAGCAATAATTTTATACCCTAGCGTTTTATAGCCCAATGAACGAGTGCGTTGTTCATTTTCCCGAATCGCTACAAGCACTTTTCCAAATGGAGATGCAACAATACGTTTCAGTAAAATGAAAACTACAACTAAACAAATGAGCACAAGAAAGTAAAAATACAACCGCTCCCGAAACAATTCCGGAGCACGAAAGGTAAATCCATCATTTCCTTTCGTTACCGTACGCCATTTTTCAGCTAACACTAAAAACAAACCCGAAATGGCTAGAGTAAACATTGCATAAAAGTGACTTTTTAACCTTAATGTCAGTGCACCGCTAATCACACTAATAATGGCCGACAGTACAATCCCAACAACAATAGAAACAGCAAAGATTCCAATTGACGGACCGTAATCACTAAGCATAATCGCTGTCGTATAGGCGCCAATCCCAAAAAACATTGCATGACCAAATGAAATGATACCCGTGTAACCTAGTAAAATATCGTAACTCATTGCAAGTATTGCAAAAATACAAAACTGTGTTAATAAAATCGTCATTGTTCGAGAATCCAGTACAAACGGTAATACGGCCATGACCCCGACAACTATTGCATACACAACATTCACTTTTGATAATAATAATGGCTGTTTAATCATCGAATCACCCCTTCGCAACCGTAAATAAGCCTTGTGGACGGAAAATTAGTACACTTGCCATTAAAATCATATTGACTGCAACGGATAAAAACGGGACATAGTACGCCATGAAACTTCCAGCAAGCCCTACTAAAATTGCTGCCATTAACGAACCTTGGAAGCTCCCCATTCCGCCGATTACTACAACGATAAATCCTAAAATCGCATATTCCATTCCCATTTCCGCATATACAACCCCTGAATACGGAGCCATCAGCATTCCGCCCAACGCCGCCAATGCCGCACCACACATAAAGACAATTAAAAATACGCGTTTAATATTAATACCTAACGCCTGTGTCATTTCCCGATTCATAACACCAGCCCGAACGACCAGGCCTATTTTGGTACGATTTAAAATGAAATACAAAACCCCAAATAAAGCAAAGCCTACTACGATAATAAAAATCCGGTATTTAATAATTGTTAAATCGCCAATTTGCCAGCTGCCTGCCAAGTAAGAAGGAACTTTAACAGGGACACCATTTGGACCGAACACAACTTTAATCATTTCCTGGAGCACGAGCATAAATCCAAGTGTGATTAAAATTTGCTGTACGTGATTTCCATAAACTGGTTTAATAATGAGCTTTTCCGTAATAAATCCTAGAACAAGACCCGTAAGAATCGCGACAATAATTCCAACTAGAAAACTATTGCTCCATGCATAAGTAAAAACACCGGTATATGCGCCCCATACGAACAGTCCACCATGGGCAAAATTCAGCACATCCATCAAACCGAAAATAAGGGTTAATCCAGCAGCCAATAGGAAAATAAGCATTCCTGTTGCGAGCCCGTTAATTGTTAAACTGATTAATAATTCCATCTGATTCCCCTCCTTACCCTATACCTAAATATTTGCGTTTCAGCTGTTCGTCTTCGATTAAATTTTGCATTTCCCCTGACTGTACGGTCCGCCCGTCATCAATTAATGTGAATGTATCTCCGATTTTACTGGCCATCATGAAGTTCTGTTCGACTAGCACAATCGAAGTATGCTTTTTCATTTCCGTAATGGCCTCCATCACTTTCTCAATGACAATCGGTGCAAGGCCTTTTGATGGTTCATCGATTAAAAGCAGCTTGCTGTCATTGACAAACGCTCTTGCCATTGCAAGCATTTGCTTTTGACCACCTGATAAATTACCGCCCTGTTTTTTCCAGAATTTTTTTAAATCCGGGAATAACTCTAAAATGTATGTCTGCTTTTGCATTGTTGCATCGGTTTCTTTTCGGATTGCCACTTTCATATTTTCTTCTACTGTTAGCTGTCCGAAAATCCCTTGATCCTCAGGCACATAGCCAATTCCACTATTTGCGATATCATAGGGTGCCATTTTCGTAATATCTTTCCCATCGAAATGAATCGTACCTTTCGATGCAGGTGTTAAACCCATAATCGTCCGAAGTGTCGTCGTTTTCCCGGCACCGTTTCGCCCTAATAAAACAGATACTTCTCCCGCTTTCGCTTCAAAATCGATACCTTGCAAAATATGATATTGTGAAATAAACGTTTCCACACGCTCCAAGGTTAAAATATTAGTCATATGCAAGGCCTCCTAAATACGCTTGTTGTACCGTTTCATTGTTCATAATCTCTTCAGGTGTTCCATCAGCTAACAGTGCACCATTGAACAGCACCATAATCGAATCGGACAAATCGATAATCATATCCATTTTGTGCTCGATTAATAGAATCGTTTTATCACCGCGCTCCTTAATTGAACGAATAACATCTAAAATTGCAGGTACTTCTTCCAGTGACATGCCTGCTGTCGGCTCATCCAGTAATAAAATTTCAGTATCAAGTGCCAGTAACATACCTATTTCAAGCTTTCTTTTTTCGCCATGCGACAGCTGATTCGCTACTTGATGCATTTTGTCGGTTAATAGCACTTGTTCTAAAATTCCAATCGCTTCATTCGTAATCTCTTTATATTTCAGAAAGTGGTTGAGCATATGAAAGCGCACTTTCCGCTTTGACTGAACTGCAAGGCGTACGTTTTCCAGAACCGTTAAATTCGGAAATACATTCGTAATTTGAAATGATCGTCCTATACCTAAACGAGTTCGCTCAACAGAGGACTTTTTCCGAAGAGATAGTCCTTTAAAAAACACATCTCCTTCTGTTGGCTCCAGTTCACCACTGATCAAATTAAAGAAAGTTGTTTTTCCTGCACCATTAGGTCCAATAATGGATTTAAAATGCTTAGCTGACATTTCAAAGTTAATGTTATCTACCGCTTTATGCTCGCCAAACTTAATCGATAAATTCCTTGTTTTTATAATCGGTTCCATCATCTCACCCTCTCTTAGTTGATTTCCATTACGGGTCGGACGCTTTCCGCGGGCAAGAAACAAAGTCAAACTTGTTTGTCTTTGTTTCTTTGCGCCGAGGATGGTGGCAATTTATTGCGACCACCGCAGAAGCAACAACCACTTGGAAATGAAGGAAGTTTTTTAACTGCCTCCCCTCCATTCCATTTCGTATAAACTCCATGGAAACCCTTATAACAAAAGGCTGTCTTGAAAGTTCTTCACTTTTTAGACAGCCTCACTTATTTACTAATTTAAAATAGGAGGTTCGGTTTCTTCAGGAAGTAGTTCGCGTATTAATACCGGTACTGGATAATCAAATTCACTTACCTTTTCAAGTCGGATAGCGTACATCGTTTGCAATGCCTGGTGGTCTTCTTTACGGAATGTCATCGTTCCTTTTGGCGTTTCAAATGACATACCTTCCATTAAAGGAATGAGTGCATTTCCATCTGCATCCCCACCTGATTTTTTCAGTGCTTCTACAATCGCAACCGCCGCTGTAAATCCTCCAGGTGTGAACAAATCAGGTACCTCTCCGTTGAATCTTGCTTTATGCTCTTCTACTAACCAATCGTTCACTTCATTGTTTGGTAATGTATGGTGGTATACCGAGAATCCTTCCATACCTACTAAAGGTTCCATAAATTGAAGCGCAATAATGTCAGGTGCACCAGTTGAGATTTTAATCCCTTTTTCCTGTAGCTTTAAATCTGCAATCTGGTTCCAAGGAGAGTTAGCCCCTGCCCATACAACGAATAGAAACTCTGGTTTCGCTTCTATAATTTTTTGTAAATTGGACGTGAAGTCAGTTGCTGCTGGATCTGCATATTCTTCCAATACGATGTCAGCTCCTAATTTTTCAGCCGCTGCTTTAAACGCCGATACCCCATCCCAGCCGAATGAATAGTCAGGTGCAAATGTCGCGATTTTTACACCTTCTCCTGCAATTGCCGCTGCCGCTGCATAAGCATCCTGCGATGAATTTCGCGCTGTTCGAAAGATGTAAGGGTTAAACTCTGAACCTGTAATACTATCTGCTACTGCTGGTTCAACAATCATAATCTTTTCATACTCTTCTGCTAATGGAAGTACTGCCAATGTGTCACCTGAACTTGAAGAGCCGACTAAAAAATCTACCGCGTCATCTTCCAATAGCTTCGTTGCCTTTTGCACCGCTACTTCCGGCTTTGTTTCTGTATCTTCCCAAACGACTTCGATTTTACGTCCTTCCACTTCCATCGTGCCGTCTGTTGCATATTCAAGTCCTAATTCGAAGCCATTTCTCGTTTGCTTGCCGTACGATTCTAGTGCTCCTGTTAATGATGCAAGTACACCAACTTTAATCGGATCTGATGAAGCAGCCGTTTCTTTTGTACTGCTCTCACCTTGCTCAGCTGAAGTAGTTGTAGTTGATGAATCATCACTGTCTGCTGAATCACTGTTACATGCAACTAATAAGAAAACCGATAACACCGCAAAAATTAACCATAAACGCTTTTTCATTCAATGTCCCTCCCAGCAATATTTTCAGCATAGCTATCTGCTTAATCGTAATGTAACATCGCCAAGTTACAAATGAGTTACATTCAATAAACGGGATGGGAATAAAGGGGGAATTCCGTAGAGAATTTGAGTCGCTATGCCATTGCCCAACCTAAGAGATATCCAATAAACAGCGCATTGCTCTTCTAAAAATTAATTTGTTCTAATAAAAGTTGATATCTTCTAATAAAAATTAATTTGATCTAATATAATTTCGATTTTCTAATATATAGTTCGGTTGTGCTAATATCGCTTTGTATTGTTCTAAAATCGGTTCTCAATCTTCTAATACCGCTCCGCCTTTTTCTAATAACCGGCTCGTTTGTTCTAATAAAACGCTCTTCACGCCCCCTCCTCCTAAGCCCGCAAAATACCCCTCTTACTAACTCGCACTCGCTCCTGCCTTTCCAATAAAAAAAGCTATGTCGAAATTATATTTTCAACATAGCTCTCAATCTATTTACATTTTTAATACAAGTTCGTACAATTGCTCGGTCGGGTCCATCGGTGTAATTTTGTATTGTTCATCAAGTACATTTACACAGCGCTCATACTGTTTTAGTGCTTCTCGGCGATTCCCTAGATAATAATGAGCAAGCATTAACAATCGGTACCCCTCTTCATGACCGTCATCCAATGCAATAATGCGCTCTGCCCAACGAATGACTTTATCAAATTGCTGAAGCCGGACATAGTTTTGTGCGACACGCTCCAGAATTTTCAGTATTTGCTCATTGTAATGAGCCTGAATCGATCCAATCCACTCACGTTCAATATCCGAACAAAACTGACCATCCACCAACCTCATTGCAAGCTTTAGCCATTCATTTGAAAGCTTGGCTGTCTTTTCTTCCATTCCGCGCTGCGCATAATACGTAAAGTGCGCTACATCACTTTGAATCCAGCGATCCTCCAGTTTATATAAATGCTGGCGACGCGTTATAAAGTGGCTTTCCTCACGTGCAGAACGGGTCGGCTCCAACGTTTTTAGCATCGCATTAAAAACTACTTTAAAATCACGTTGCATCGCTTCTTCATCCTGTTGCCAAATTGCTTCACAAATTTGCTGGCGCGATACGAATTGCTCACGGTGAATATATAAATATAAAAACAGTTCCTTCGCTTTCATTCGTTTCCACTCTTTTTCTTGAATAACATTATAATCCCGTCGAATCTGGATAGGGCCGAATAAAGTCAGAGATAGCTCTGTACTGGGTGCATCCTGTATTTTTAATTGGCCAAATACGGGCACGTCATGCTGCAACTGTTTAGCGAGCTGTACAAATAAGATTAAATGCTGCGGTCCGAAAAGTGTTTTCTTCTCAATAAAAAACGGATAATCATTCACACATAAATTCCAGAAATGCAGATAGTTTTCAGATGCGTTTTGTTGATCATCCACTTTTGAAAAACAGTACGCAAGCCAAAAAGAACAGACCATTTGTCCATACGAATCTTCACTACGTTCATAATAGGATAAAGCTTGTTTTGCCGTATCGATTGCCTCTTCAAAATGACTATTTTCGGCCAACACTTTCGTTAATGCTGTCAGTAATAATGCAGACATCCAAAAGTCCTGTACTTTGTTTGTTTCCCTTAAACCGATTTGAGCATGGCGTTTCGCCTCAATGACATTACTGCGGTAATATAAAATGAGCCCCATATAACACTCGGCTTTAATACGCTTAACGTGTATTTGATTTAATAGCTCAAGTGTCTCATCAAAGCATGCTTTTGCACGCTCAAAATCTTTCATTTCCATATTTAAAAGTGCAAGCCCTTTACGTAGCTTTGTAAGTGCAAGCGTATATGGCATATCAACGAGCTCTTCTTTGCCACCTTCAATAATACGGCTATAGGCCTGTACATTTTCACCCATTAATATATCAATCAAAACGAGCAGTAGATCTGTCGTACGGTGTGCTTCCTCCCATTGAAACGGTTTCGAAACACGTGCATTTAACAACTCTTTCGCTATTTCCAATTGACCATGCCGTAAATAAAGCCGCGCATCTATATTATTAATACTTAACTGTAAATTTTGTGACTTACTCCAACGAAGAGCCTCTCCCGCTTTCCCTAAATTAATGAGGTTTTCCGTATATAGGCTATTAATAAGATGGCGTTCTGTATCGCTAATTTTAACTTCATTTAATAATGCAATAGCCTGCTGCAAGTGATGTTCCGCGAAAACTGGCTGAAGGGTATCTAAATAAATGTTGGCAAGACCAAATTGGGAGCGCATTAAAAATAATTGATCTTGCTGCAATTGGGCTTTTATAAAACATTCATTGTATGCATTTTTCGCCCTTTCATATTGTGCGCGGTACCGTTGACATTCCCCTTCATAATATAGAAGCTGATACGGCTTTTGATCAATTGAAAAATCTTTCAACCTTTCCAAAAGAAATTCAAATTGACCAGCTTCAATAAAGTGGGGAGCGAATTGCAATAATAATGTGATATAGTAATGTGGATTTTTTAGCTGTGCCGCATGTGTGACCGCCAGTACACCTAAATTTTGATAAGCATAATACTCGGCTGCCTGTTCATGAAACTCCTCATATAAGTCCGGGTAGTATTCACTCAACCGCTGCTGCAGGAATTGTTGGAACAATGCATGGAAACGATATTTTGTACCTCCTGCTAATGGTGTAATAAATGCAAGCTCATCTAATTTCGGCTTTACTTGTTCAATCCATTCAGGTCCATATAACTCTGTAATTACCTCAAGCGAAATAACTTGATGAATACCAAGCTTTAAAAGCTGAAGCTGAAGCTGCTCGTCTAGTTTGTCGAACACTTCTGCAGATAGATAGGCAAAAAAATTACCGACTGTTCCTTCTGCAATATCAACGAGCTGTTCGTGACTATACTTAGCCTTATAGCCAAGCAGCATAATTGCCATCGCCCAGCCTTCCGTCATCTGCATAATAAATTCACATTGTTCATCAGTTAATTGCCGTTCAAAAAAGGCCTCAAATAAATATTGAACATCATCTTCAGAAAATATAAACTCCTGCTCTAAACATTCGATTAACTGATTATTCATCCGAAGCGTTAATAAACAGCTCCACTCCGGCATTTTCCTCGTTGCGACAATAATATGAAGATTGCCAGGTAAATATTGAAGTATTTGATTCATAACATAATTAATCGGAAATACATGTGAGACATGGTGATAATCGTCCAGCACAATTAAAAATGGTTCTTTAATATCGTACAGCGCATTGGCAATTTGCTTTGAAAGCTGCAATAACTCTTCCATGTTATGAAACTTTACCGTGACATCCCATCCCTTTAGCTTTTCACCAAATGAAGGGAAGTGCTGCTGGATACTAAAAATGAAATGGCGTAAGAACGGAAATATTGAATCATCATCTGATGTTATTTGGTACCAGGCGCATTTTGTTTTTTGATCATTTATAAATTGACTAATAAGCGATGTTTTTCCATACCCTGCGCTACTATGTAAGATGGTACATTTTGCATGTGGCCAATCAGAAAGCTTTTTCATTAATTTTGCTCTTCTTAAATAGTTATTCGCCGGTGTCGGAGATATAAGTTTCGAGACAAAAATATGTTGCTCCATCCTTTCCACCCCATCTACAATTAATTACAAATATATTAACATAAAGCAGAAAAATATTCTTTTTAGTACAAAATTTTACACATAATAATTCTATACCAATAAGTTTATTAATAGAATGTGCTGAATATTATAGATGTTTAAGAAAAAAGCTATTTCTACGGATAGACTAGAATATTTTATCTAGAATTATTAATAAAATAAGTAAAGTTGCAGCAACAGTCATAAAGCTGATTAAAATATAACCAATGATACGGATGGGCTTTGGCATTTGCTTCATATTATAGGAGCTTGGTGTACCCATATGTTTTTGATTGTACTCATCTACATCATTAAATGGTTTTTTCTCCAATAAACTCACTCCATTTCTTTTTCTGTATCTACAGCTTTCAAGCAAAGAAAGTTTCAAAATCCCACTCCCTAAAATGTATGAAAATATGTATGAAAATATATTATTAAACATATTAATTTAAGATATGAAAGCGGAAACAGGCGCTGCAAATATATATTTAACAGCGTTTTATGAACCCCTATTCAATAAAAATACATAAATTTAAACTTTACTTAATTTTCTGAATAATGTATAGTTATAAAAAGGAGCTGATAATATGATCAACTACACTTATTTAGCGACAGATGACAATGACGTATCCTACTTATTCGAAGACAATAATGATTTCTTCGATTTAGACAGCTTTGATGACAATGATTTTTAAAGAACATCCATATGATTTGTGTTTGAATATATCGAAAAAGGATGTGGCGGACCATTAATTTCCCGCCACATCCTTTTTTATTTTACATATTGAATAAACCATTCGTCCTGGTGTTTCTTCATTGAAATGCCAATATAACCTTGTTGGAGAAGCTGTTGTTGAGCATTTGTCTCAATCATTGAAACAAATCGTTCTTCAGCCCATTGACGCTCTACTTCCAGCAGCTTTTTCATAAATACATAGCGCAATTTCCCACCGTACTTCAGCTTTAATGCAGCTATATGCATATTTTGTGAGAACTTGTCCTTCATACTCGCAATATTACCAGGCATCACTGTTGCACAGACAACATTATATTTTGCCGAATCTACTTGCTGCATAATAATGTCTGCCATTGTCCGTTGTAATCCAAAGCCTCTATATTGCGGATGTACATTTGAAATTTCCTGATAAAGCACCTTTTTGAGTTCGTCTTCTGTTTTTAAACCGATATCATACCCTAAATGTTCTTCGTCAATGACCGGTTCAAGCAATGCCCTAAATGCAATTAGTTTCCCTTCGACGAAAACCCCAATCATAAGGCCATTTCCCTTTAATATAAAGACTAATTCTCCTTCATCAAGCGGCTGTAAAATTGCTTTATCCGGCAATGCCTCTACAACTTGTTGCTGTAGGTCCATTAACTGAGGTATATAGGATTCATTTAGTAATTTCACTTTAAATTCATCTCTGCCTAAAAATCCTGTCGCAATCATTATCGCACCACACATTTTTCACGTGTCAGTTCAGCCAAAATAGCCTCATCCACATCCACGCCTAATCCTGCTCGTTCATTTAACTGGATAAACGGTACATTATATTGAAGGTTCCCAATATCTTTAGAAAACTTTAATGGTCCTGTTAATTCAACACTTGTAAATACTTTATTTGAAAATGCTACATGGAATCCTGCAGCTGATCCGACTGATGATTCAACCATTGAGCCGATTTGACATTCAATGCCTGCCATTTCCGCCATATGAGCAAGCTTCATTGCAGGATACATCCCGCCACACTTCATTAATTTTATATTTACTTTATCCGCAGCACGTTTTGCTATGATTTCCCGCATCTCTCGGACACCGCGTAATCCTTCATCAATCATGACAGGGATGGATGTTTTTGATTTAATTTCAACCATGCCATCAATATCATCAGCACGTACCGGCTGCTCCAGCCAATCAATTTTTAAATGTTCAAGTTCGCGTACTGCCTGCATTGTTGTTGAGCTATTTATCCACCCTTGGTTAACGTCCACTCGAATTGCAATATCGTTGCCGACTTTCTCACGGACCGCTTTAATACGCGCTACATCACTAGCTACATCACGACCTACTTTCATTTTGAATGAGTTATACCCTTCATTAACGCGCTCAGCTGCTTCAGTCGCCATCTTTTCAGGGGTACCGATACTTAGTACATGCGTAATTGGGAACTTTTCATAATAGCGGCCACCTGTTAATTGATACGCCGGCACACCCAGCTTCTTCCCTACTAAATCAAAGCACGCAATATCAATAGCTGCCTTTGCTGCTGGTGCACTATAAATCAATGCATCCATTTTGGCATGGACCTTTTCAAAATTCATCGGATTTCTCCCGATCATTGCAGGAGCTAATGTATTTTTTAATACTGCAAAAGTACCTTCCAATGTTTCACCCGTAACATGTTCATCTGGTACCGCTTCTCCCCAGCCTACTAATCCGCATTCTGTCGTCATCTTTACAATAATCGATGGCATATTTGGATATGTACCGTAGCTTACGATAAATGGTTCGATTAATGGTAATTCAATATTAAATAATTCAATGCTTTTAATTTTCAACATATATTTTCCTCCTATATATTCCTCGGTGTAATTGCATTTGAATTCGGCAAGTGTTTCAACACCTCATGAATGAAGTTAAAGCGGACGCTTAATTGTGAATTGCTCACCGATTTTCGCATAATCATTACCAGCTAAACGACTTATAGCAGCTAGCTCTTGTGGATCGATCCGGCCATTTTCATAGATACTTTCTTCTATATGATAATACACAACTTTTCCAATAATCAGGTCACAGCCTGGGTTATTTTCTCCCCCACCAAGCTCTAATGAGGTTTCTAATTCGCATTCGAAGCGAACTTTGGCCTCTTTTACTCCAGGAACACCGATTTTTGTACTTTCAACCAATGTCATCCCTGCGATCTCCACTTCACTTTCCTCTGGAGGTAAGCTCGCTGCCGTTTTATTTACCTTTTCAACATTGTCTGTATCGACTATATGCACAACAAATTGACGGTTGGCTAGAATGTTTCTTGCAGTATCCTTCATTTCCCCTTGCTTACGCTGAACGCTTACCGAAATCATCGGGGGATTTGAAGATACAATATTAAAAAAGCTAAACGGTGCTGCATTGACCACACCTTCTTCTGTTACCGAAGTCACAAAGGCAATTGGTCTCGGGATAATCGAACCAATTAAAAATTTATAATTTTCACGTTCTGATAATTGTTGGGGATCTATTTTTCTCATAATAATTTCGCCTCTTTTCTAATCACTATTTTGACTTTAGAGAACAGTTCGTGGCTCGTCAAATAATTTTATTTCTATTCAAAAAGAGTATCAGTATTTTTATACAAACTCATTTTCAGCATTATTTCGAACCGTTATTCAGTAAAATAATGTAAAAAACCACTAAGAAATCCGAAAAGTAACTACCTCCTTTGTTAAATTTATTTCTTTTTTAACCCAAAATCTTTAGCGAAACGTCCTATATTCTATCTTTTTCAAACTGTTATAAACAGTTGCATAATTAGTATCTATTATAAGAGAAAAGCTATTTGTTTTTAAATCCCCCCCTCTAAAACGTTGATTTATCAATGCATAAAGCCATTGGGTGTCTCCCCGTTGTGTATTAGTCACTGTTATAATATAAAATTTAAAAATTCAGCACCTAACATAACCAAAACAATTAGTAGAATTTTGATGCATAAGTTAGCTAATTTAGTTGTTTAATTAGAAGATTCATTAACTTACAATATTATCCTTCTCTCCAAGCCCGTTAGTAACCATCATTATTCTACAACTAACAAAACCTTGATTTATCAAGGTTATGATGTGTTTTTCCGCAGTAAAAATTATTGCATCAAGTACGATTTTACTACCGAAAAGAGAAATATATGTTTTTTCAAGATAATTTTATTTTATATATTTCACTTGCACAAAATAATAAATTAATGTTAAGTTTATGTACATGAACGTTCAAACATTTGACACATCTACTTTAAGTAGAAAATTATCGTAAAATCGATATTTTAATAGGTGTGAGGGGGAAATTATATGAAAAAAAATCGTTGGTTAATTGCAGCATCTGCCATTGCTATCCACCTTTCAATCGGTGGTGCGTATGCATATAGTGTGTATAAAAATCCAATCGCAACAGAACTCGGTTGGGATGCATCACAAATCACTATTGCTTTTACAATTATGATGGGACTAGCTGGTTTTGCTGCAGCATTATTTGGTAGCACAGTAGAAAAGTTAGGACCGAGAAAAGCAGCGATGGTTGCGGCGGTACTATTCGGTTTAGGACAAGGTGGCGCAGGTATTGCGATTGCTATGGATTCAGTTGTTTTATATTGGCTAACATACGGGTTACTAAGCGGTCTCGGGATGGGGATTGGTTATATTGCTCCGGTATCAACGCTTGTTAAATGGTTCCCTAATCGTCGTGGTTTAGCGACAGGGATGGCTGTATTAGGATTTGGATCTGGTGCATTAATCACCGCGCCAGTCGCTGCAAACTTAATGCAGGCTGTAGGGATTTCAAATACGTATTATATTTTAGGGATAAGTTATTTTCTATTAATGATTGCAGGGGCACTTTATATTGCTCCACCTAAACCAGGTGAAGTAGAAGACATGGTTGCTACAGGAAAAGCAAAATCACAAGAAATTGCACAAATGTCTGCTCGTGAAGCAGTTCGTACAAAGCAATTCTGGATGCTTTGGTCTATGCACTTAATTAACGTAACTTCTGGTTTAATGATGATTTCAGTAGCTTCTCCAATGGCACAGGAAATTGCTGGGCTGTCAGTAGCTGCTGCTGCAACTATGGTTGGTTTGATGGGACTATTTAATGGTGGTGGTCGCTTACTTTGGGCAGCTGGGTCAGATTATATCGGACGCTCCAATGTGTTTGTTATTTTCTTCACGATTCAGTTAATTGCTTTTATTACATTACCGTTTACGACAAACGCTATTCTATTGCAGGTATTCATATTCTTAGTAGTTAGTTGTTATGGCGGTGGTTTCTCGAACTTACCGGCATTCGCAAGTGATTTATTCGGCACGAAGCAACTTGGGGTTATTCATGGCTATTTATTAACTACATGGTCACTTGGTGGTATTTTTGGTCCGATTATCGTATCAACAATTCACGAAGCGACAAACAGTTATATTCCAGTATTCTATCTATTCAGCTTCTTAATCGCTATTTCATTAGGTATTTCTTTACTATTACGTTCTGATTTAAACAAATTGAAAAAACAGCGTGTAAAAGAAGAGGAACAAAGCAAACACAAAGGGAAACAGGGAGCAGCTGCTCATTCATAAGGGGTTTTAATAGAGATGATTCGGAAGTCACAAACTTCCGAATCATCTTTTTTTCATGGTATGATTGTTTCAATAAAACTCGAGCGAGGGATGAAATTGCTTTTTACAATTACGCTTTATTTACATATTTTAAGTGTCATCGTTGCTACTGGCCCACTGTTCGCAATTTTTCCCATATTAAAACGCATGGAAAAGGCACAAACCCAAGATCTTTCTAGCTATATTACAGCGTTGCAAGGTTTGCTAAGAGCTGTTGCAAACGGTGGACATTTCATTGTGCCAACCGGGTTAGTTTTAATTTACTTTAGTGGGTGGTCCTGGACATCCCCTTGGCTTATTGTGACGTATATCGTTATGGGCTTTTCTTTATATTTTATGGCCCTCGCTTTTAAGCCTGCCTTGAATTTTGCCAACAGTGCAGAGTTTAAAAAAGAACAGTTTATTCATATGATGAAAAGCGCTACATGGAAATATATCTTTTTAATGGGATTCTTTCTTTGGCTTATGGTCGCAAAACCTGACTTTTGGTGATATAGTCGGGTTTTTTCTCGTTTTTACGGGGATTACCTCTATTAATCTTGAAAATAAGAGTGGTACAATCACTAAAAAGATATGCTTTTTTAGGGAGGGATTTTCATAAATCGTCAACATATAAGTGTAATTTTAGGGGGAATTCTATTTTTAGCTGTTGCTATGGGTATTAGCCGCTTTGCTTTCACGCCGATTTTACCATTCATGCGGGTCGATGAAAATTTGTCCTTCACACAAGGCGGCTGGCTCGCTTCAAGCAATTATATTGGCTATTTTATCGGGGCATTATGGGCCGGCTTTATTTATAAATCAAAAAAGAACTTTCTAGTATTAAATGTTATCATGAATGTTACTTCGATTCTTTTAATGGGATTAATAGATTCATACATCATTTGGATCATGTTACGTTTTATCGCTGGCTTAACGAGCGGCTTTATCTTTGTTCTGACATTAAGCATCGTGATGGATTATTTGGCAGCTCATTTACTAACGCGCTGGAGTGGTTATTTATTTAGTGGGATCGGCATTGGCATTGCGTTATCGGGACTTTTAGTACCATTCTTTGAAACAAGTTTCCGCTGGCAAGGTTCTTGGCTTGGACTCGGTTTGTTATCCGCATTGTTTTTAGCGACGACACAATTTTTATGGCGTCATTTACAAGTACTTAATCACGTAAAGGCACCAAAATCCGAGGATAGCAATATTTGGCGCGGCTTCATGCCATGGCTGATTATTGCATATGGCTTAGAAGGATTGGGTTATATTATCACAGGGACTTTTCTTGTGGACATTATATATAATATCGAGGCACTTAGTGCATATGCAGGCTATAGTTGGGTATTGGCTGGACTGGCTGCCATTCCATCTGCACCGATTTGGATGAAATTGATGTCCCGTTTTTCAACGATTTCTATGCTGGCTTTAGCCTATGCATTGCAAATAATCGGTATCCTGCTTCCTGTTCTTTCACAATCTGTTTGGAGCGTATTGTTGTCGGCCATTTCATTTGGTTTTACATTTGTTGGACTCGTTACTATGTCAACAGCATACGCAAGACAGTTATATCCAAAGCAAAGTGCCTACGTTGTTTCCATACTGACAACCTTTTATGCCATCGGACAAATAATAGGTCCTGTTATTGCGGGTCGTTTGGAAACTTATTTCCTAACATATAAAGCACCCCTCCTTTTTGCTGGAGGAACAGTCACATTAGCTCTTATAATATTACTGGCCGGGTATTTTTATAGTAGGAAAAAGCCTGTACCCGTTGGTAATGAAATGGTGCAACCCTAGTATTATAAAAAATGAAATGAGATGAAATAGTGAAACGTATTCGCATATTTTATATTTCGATGTTACTAGTATTGAATGTATTAAGCGGATGCAGTCAAAATGCTGACTCAAAAGCAGATATATTTCAATATAAAAATTCATATGTAGGTGACAACAGTGCGGTTGGAAATATTGTAAATCAATTAAACCACAGCAATGAACTAAAACAAATTTCCCTTCATACGAAAGAACAGCCATATGGCATTACTTTGGAATATAACGATATAACTGCAAAAAATGCAGATAAAGAAATGAAGAAAACTATTATAGCGAATGCCACATATCTTTTTGCTTTAATCCAAAATGTAGATTGGGTTACATTCAAATTTTCGACTAATGAATTCACTGTAACAAAAACAGAAGTTCAACATTGGTACAATAATAATCTGGACGGCTTAGAAAATGAAGAAGACTTGAAGAATCTAATAAAAGATTATTTAAATTCTGAGGACTCCGTAAATTAATTTTTTAGTAAGTAATCAATACTTTAATAGGAAAGTTTAAATCTGGAGGCAAACTACATATAAGTGTGTCTTCAGATTTTTTCATAGCTTCGTTTTCCTTCAAGCTCCCCCTCCCTACTAATTTACCCAACCCAACATTAATGCTACGATACCGTTAATAACGTATTTCGGAGGCTTATTATGGAAGAAAAACTTTACTCAATTGGAGAAGTATCGAAATTGGCAAATATATCAATACAAACACTCCGTTACTATGATCAAATCGGTTTATTCAAACCTTCACATGTCGATCCTAAAACAAATTACCGGTACTATAAAGACGCACAACTATACTATTTGGACATTATTAAATCACTGAAATATATTGGGGTTTCTTTAGAAGAAATTAAAGCGGCACAAGCATTTACCCCTGCAGAGTTATTATCCTTTTTACAGCAGCAGGAAAACGTAATTGAAAAACAGATTAATCGTATGTATGAAATTAAGCAATCCTTATATAAAACAAAAAAACAGATGGAGGAGCAGCTTGCGATTGATATGCTTGATACGGTTTATTTTAAAAATGAAGAAACAAACCGTATTTTATCAATCCATACAAACGAGCTAACACCATACTATATACCGAACACATACTACAGTTCACTGATCAAAACACTGGAAGTCGAAAATAGTCTGTTGAGTAACCGATACGGATGTATTTATCCTTATCAGCCATATAATAGCTTGGATGAGCTACATTATAGTCATATATTTACTCCGCTTATTACAGACCGGTATATTACACACTTAACCGCTGATATGGAAGTTAAAACAATTCATGCAGGTCGTTATGTATGTATTGCTTTTATTTTCGAACAGGATACGTACCTCGTTCATTACCAAAAGTTATATCACTATATAGAAGAAAACGCATTAAATGTCGTACCCATCGTTTATGAAATTTTTATGCCCATTAATTACTCCCCTAATAAAGCAGACGAATTTATTGTGGAATTAAAAATAAAAATTAAGTAATTATTTTTTCACAATAATTTAAATCCGTTTTATTGACTCTATAGTTACTATAGGGTTTATGTTAGATAGTGCGGATTATATTACTAGAGTCATTTCAACTAAATAAGGAGCAACAACTATGAGAGAATATAAAGTAACGTTAGGGCTACTGTTATTAAACTTATTCATCGCTTTTTTAGGAATCGGTTTAGTTATTCCAGTACTCCCAACATTAATGAATGAACTGCAAATAAGCGGAACCGTTGTCGGATATTTAACTGCAGCGTTTGCTATTGCACAACTTATTGTTTCACCCCTCGCTGGTAAAGCGGTTGATAAATATGGACGTAAAATTATGATTGTCCTTGGATTGTTTATTTTCGGTATTTCGGAATTTTTATTCGGGTTAGGGAAAACAATCGAAGTATTATTTATTTCCCGTGTATTAGGCGGGATTAGTGCCGCATTTATTATGCCTGCTGTTACAGCCTTTATCGCTGATATTACTACAATGGAAACACGTCCGAAAGCACTTGGATATATGAGTGCAGCGATTAGCACAGGGTTTATTATTGGTCCTGGCATCGGCGGATTTTTAGCAGATTTCGGTACTCGTGTGCCCTTCTACTTTGCGGGAGCGCTCGGTACAACTGCTGCCATTCTATCGATTATTTTACTGCGCGAACCAGAGCGCAATGAAGCAAACACTGAAAATGCACCGAATCAAACATCTGGATTTAAACGTATTTTGGAGCCAATGTACTTAATTGCCTTTATATTAATTTTTGTCGCATCATTTGGACTTGCGGCATTTGAATCGTTCTTCAGCCTATTCGTTGATCATAAATTTGGTTTTACCCCTACAGATATCGCCGTCATCATTACAGGTGGCGCAATTGTTGGAGCTGTGGCACAAGTCGCATTGTTCGACCGTTTAGCACAAAAATGGGGCGAAATTAAACTGATTCGCTATAGCTTAATATTATCGGGAATTTTAGTGTTTTTAATGACCGTTGTCAGCTCGTATTTTGCGATTTTACTCGTTACTTGTATCGTATTTGTCGGATTTGATTTATTCCGCCCTGCGGTAACAAGCTATTTATCAAAAATTGCGGGCAACGAGCAAGGTTTCGTTGGCGGAATGAACTCTATGTTTACGAGTTTAGCGAATATTTTCGGTCCTATTTTAGGCGGCATGCTATTTGATATTGATGTTAACTACCCATATTACTTTGCAACTGTTGTCATCTTCTTTGGTATTCTGTTAACATTAATATGGAAGAAACCTGCATCGTATATGTAGATTTTTCGTCTTATGTAATTGATTTCTCTGTTTAAAAAGTAAAATTTGCTTAAGGAGGATTTCATCATGACAACAAAATCAGAACAACTTATTTCAACTACAGAAAAATTCGGGGCGCATAATTACCATCCGCTGCCTATCGTTATCGAAAAAGCAGAAGGTGCATGGGTAACAGACCCTGAAGGAAACCGCTACCTAGATATGCTTTCGGCGTATTCAGCCTTAAACCAAGGACATCGTCACCCTAAAATTATTCAAGCGTTAAAGGATCAGGCAGATGCGGTAACATTAACTTCCCGTGCATTCCATAGCGCGACTTTAGGAGAATGGTACGAGAAAATGTGCCAACTTACGGGAAAAAATATGGTGCTCCCGATGAACACTGGGGCTGAGGCCGTTGAAACAGCGATTAAAATGGCTCGTCGCTGGGGTTATGAAGTAAAAGATATCCCTGTAAATCAGGCCAAAATTATTGGCTGTAACGGCAATTTCCACGGCCGTACGATGGGTGCTGTATCGTTATCCTCAGAGGAAGAGTATAAACGCGGCTTCGGTCCTATGCTGGAAGGCTTTACTTTAGTTCCATACGGTGATATTGAAGCTTTAAGAGCTACCATTACTCCCGATACAGTAGCATTTATTATAGAGCCGATTCAGGGTGAAGCAGGTATCATCATCCCGACGGAAGGCTTTTTAAAAGCTGCCTATGAATTATGTAAAGCAAATAATGTTCTGTTTATAGCAGATGAAATTCAAACTGGTTTATCACGTACGGGAAAACTTTTTGCTTGTGAATGGGAAGACGTTATTCCAGATGTATATATTTTAGGTAAAGCCCTAGGCGGTGGTGTTTATCCAATTTCTGCAGTTGTTGCGAATGATGATATTCTTGGCGTATTCAATCCTGGCTCGCACGGCTCAACATTCGGTGGAAATCCATTAGCATGTGCAGTTTCCATAGCTGCAATCGATGTTCTGTTGGATGAAAAATTGACGGAGCGTTCACTGGAGCTTGGCAATTACTTTAAAGAGCAACTACAGGCAATTGACAATGCGGTGATAAGGGAAGTACGGGGGCGCGGTCTCTTCATTGGTGTGGAGCTTCATGAATCGGCTCGTCCATATTGCGAAATGCTTGCAGAACGAAAAGTGCTGTGCAAAGAAACACATGACACAGTGATCCGTTTCGCCCCACCTTTAATCATTTCAAAAGAAGATTTAGACTGGGCCATCGAGCAAATTAAAGCTGTATTCAGTGAATAAATAGGTTTTAAGGGCACTGTGAATGCATAGTGCCCCATTTTTATTTTTTTCTAAGGAGCGATTTATAATGAAATCACTTTATATTACCGGGTACCGTCCACATGAGCTTGGCATTTTTAACGACAAGCATCAAGGTGTCCCTATTATTAAAGCTGCATTGGAAAACCAATTACGAACACTTATAGAGGATGGACTGGAATGGGTTGTAATCAGCGGACAGCCAGGTGTTGAAACATGGGCGGCCGAGGTTGTACTGGAACTAAAAAAAGAATATGCCACACTCAAATACTCAATTATAACCCCTTTTTTAGAGCAAGAGAAAAACTGGAATGAGCATAAACAAGCAGCCTATATGCAAATGGTAAATAATGCTGATTTTGTGACTAGCGTGACGAAGCGTCCATATGAAGCACCTTGGCAGTTTATCGAAAAGGATAAATTCATCATTGATAATACCGATGCGACATTGCTCGTTTATGATGAAGAAAACGAAGGCTCCCCTAAATATGTGCTCCGACTCATTCAAAAGTATAAAGAACAGCATGATGAATATGAATTGTTCATGATCAATGCCTACGATTTGCAGATGGTGGCCGAGGAAATGCAGCAAGGTGATGATTGGTAAAGATTCTATTAATTTTCTAAATTGATTAAAGATTCAGATTATAAAACTCTCTTTTGCGGTATAATATATTAAAGGAACTTTTATATCGAATTTCAAGGAGGCGCAACATTATGAATCAATTATCAATGATTAACGAAACAACACCAGTAAATATCCCACACCATACATATAAGCGTGAATGTCGTTATATGAGAGGTATAAATATCCCCCTTGGAGATATAGAAAAGATATTAAGTAAATTAGATTACGATGCACATATTTATTTCGAATTCCATAATCTCGCCAAAGAAATTAAGCAAGGTACTTTATTAAATGGCTATGCCGGACTCGCAAGTGCTATTTCAGACTATTATAAGCGCGAAAGAAATACGGAAATTCCAGAGTTAACGAACGGACAAGATTTTTATGTAAAAATTGTTTAACTACTATAAGGGGCTGACTCCTAAATGTATAACACACATAGCAACGTCTAAAGTATCGAGCCTAATTGATGCTTTAGACGTTGTTTTACATTTATCCGAATTAAATAATTTTTCTAAAAATTAATGAAACAATCTATTGACAATCTAATTGATAAAGATTATCATTATCATTGTAAGGCAGACAAGTTAGTTAAAGCATATTTTCGATACTGTTCCCCCCAGTTCAGATTCGAAACTCATTAATCACTTTACTCATATTTTGAAAGGATCTTTATCTTTTCTCCTGAAAAAATGGCAAATCCCCTCACACGATTTGCCATTTTTTCATCTAAATTTGGGTATACATATATTAAAGGAGATGATTTAATTGGAATTCCGTATTGAAAAAGACACTTTAGGTGAAATTCGTGTACCGGCAGATAAAATTTGGGGTGCGCAAACACAACGCAGTAAAGAAAATTTCCAAATTGGTACCGAAAGAATGCCCATTGAAGTTATCCGCGCGATGACAATTTTAAAAAAGGCAGCGGCACTCGCAAATAATAAATTAGGCAAGCTGTCTGATGTAAAAACAAAGGCTATTGTCGAAGCTGCAGACGAAATTCTGACAGGCAAATGGGATGATCACTTCCCTCTTGTTGTTTGGCAAACAGGCAGCGGAACACAGACAAACATGAATGTAAACGAAACAATCGCCTATTTAGCAAATAAAAAATTAGCTACCAGTGGTTCTGAAGAAAAAATCCATCCAAATGATGACGTGAATAAGTCACAAAGTTCAAATGATACTTTCCCTACTGCACTACATATTGCAGCAGTCGAAATTGTGGAAGGCTACTTAATGCCGCGCTTAAAATTACTACAGGCAACATTAAAAGAAAAAGCAATCGCATTCAACGATATTATTAAAATCGGCCGTACCCACTTACAGGATGCAACACCATTAACGCTCGGTCAGGAAATCGGCGGCTGGCACCATATGCTTTTAAAATGTGAAAAAATGATTATGGTAAACACACAATTCATGAAGGAACTGGCAATTGGGGGTACTGCAGTTGGTACCGGTATTAATGCTCATCCAGAATTCGGTGCACATACAGCAGCTGAAATCAGCAAGTTAACAGGCATTCATTTTACAACTGCTGAAAACAAATTCCATGCACTGACAAGTCATGATGAAATCGTTACAGCTCACGGTGCGCTAAAAGCATTGGCTGCAGATTTAATGAAAATCGCCAATGATGTTCGCTGGCTGGCAAGTGGTCCACGCTCTGGTATCGGTGAAATTACCATTCCGGAAAACGAACCGGGTTCATCCATTATGCCAGGTAAAGTAAACCCAACTCAAAGTGAAGCGATGACAATGGTCGTGACGCAAGTTGTAGGTAATGATGCAACAATTGCCTTTGCAGCATCACAAGGTAATTTCGAGCTGAATGTATTTAAACCCGTTATCATTTATAACTTCCTGCAATCAGCACGCTTATTGGCAGATTCGATGAAATCATTCAATGACAACTGTGCAATTGGCATTGAGCCGAATATGGAAGTATTGGAAGCGAACTTGAAAAATTCGTTAATGCTTGTCACGGCATTAAATCCGTATATTGGCTATGAAAATGCAGCCAAAATTGCTAAAACAGCTCATAAAGAAGGCTCAACATTAAAGGAAGCAGCGATTGCAACTGGTCTTTTAACTGAAGAAGAATTTGACCGTTATGTCGATCCAAAAACGATGATTTACCCAAATGCTGAATAATTTTTAACTATCCTACACAACCTTCCAACAAGTTTAGTCAATTACTTTCATCAGGTAATAAACTAATGTTGAGGAGGTTGTTTTTTATTGAAAAAAATCGAATTTATAAAGGATGGTTATGAAATCGTCGTAAATATTCTCAGGAATATACAGAACGAAAACACTAAATATGTTGAAGCAGATGCCTATTATAAAGACTTTGGCAAATACCGCATATTAGTTTTAGCAGATTCTGTGGATAAAGCGGTAGAACTAGCAACACATGAGCTACTGACGAATCACCCATTTGAGAAAATTATAATAGATTATTAAGTCATATTTAAAGGGATGCTCTAAAAATCGTATTAGAGCACCCCTTCTTTTTAATTTATAAAAGCAAATTTAAATACAAATCGATGATTTGCTCTCCGTAAAAGTACACGACAATCGAAGCAATTGCAATGGATGGTCCAAATGGAACCGGAGTTTTGCGCCCCTTACGTCGGACTTTTAAAATAACGATTCCAACAATCGTCCCAATAATAGACGCTAAAAATAATGTTAACAACGTATTGTAAGTTCCCAATACAAGACCGATTAATAAAAATAGCTTTATATCTCCGCCACCCATCCCGCCTTTTGAAATGATGGCAATTAATAATAACAGCGAAAACCCTAGCACTGCCCCAACAATACTATCCCACCAAGGCTCCAGTGGGGAAAGAATCCTTCCGACAATTAATAACGGCAGGAAAAATAGTAAAATTTTATCCGGAATGAGCATGTATGCAATATCCGAAACATTGATAATAACCAATAGAGAAATAAATAGGAGCGCTACTGCAAGTTCCCATGTAATACCAAGCTGCCATGTTGCAAATGCGAATAAAAGGCCTGTTACTAGCTCAGTAAATGCATAGATTGGAGATACTTTTACCCCGCATGTCCGACATTTCCCTCGTAAAAATACATAGGAAAAAACAGGTATGAGTTCAAAAGCGTGTAAACGGCGATTACAATTTACACAATGGGAAGGTGGTGTAACGATTGATTCCTTTTTCGGAATACGTAAACCTACTACGTTGTAAAAAGAACCGAAAACAAGTCCTAAAATCCCCGCAAAAATTGTATACATTATGTCCATGTTGAACGCTCCTTACTATTACCTGCTTAATTATTATTCGTAGTAGAATGTTGTAATTTGAATGTTGGCTGTAACGATTTCGGATGCCTCTTCTGTAAATTGGTCTTCTTCACCTGGAAGTTCATAATCAATAAGATCCATTCGCATTACACGGTCTTTCTTTTCTATTTCTTCTATAAACTGCATCAAGCTAACATCATTTGGTGATGCCACATTTATATTGAATGTTATTAACTTTAATGAAGGTGGTAATGTTTCTACTGCTATTGTAGAAACAGGCAATTCTTCCGGTGCATCTGTATCTTCAACTTGTTCCACGGATTCAGTAGCTTCCGTTTCAATGGACTCTGTTTGTTCCACTGGTTCCGTAGCTTGTCCTTCTTCTGTTCCAGAGTTGGCCGTTGGATCCTGTAAGCCTGAGCTCGATACGAGAGCATCATAGTTGTTGAAATCGATACTTTGAATACGAGAGCCTGTTAAGTATTCAATTTCCTCAATTGAAAGAATCAACGCATCGATTTCTCGGTTAGCCGGCACTTTCTTGCGTAGTACAAATTCATTTGCACTTGTTTGAGATAGCTGTGTATGGTGAAATGCGATTGTTTCCTCCAATGTCGAAATTTCCGTTTTCAAACTGCTCATTTCACTATGGATCGCCAGTTCCTCATCCTGTTTTGGTTTGACGACATAGTAATAAACAGCAAATAACAATGCCATCGCTAAAGCAATCACTAATAAAAGTGTCCCATTTTTACTACTTGAGATGGAATTCACTACTCGTCACCTCCAGCAGCTACATGTAATTGATTTACTAATAACATAAGCTCTACACTATACCGTGGTACTTCGCTAAATTGCTGCTCTGCACTTAACTCTTCTCCGGAAGGATTTACATCAAAGTTTTGAATCGTGCCTAGCTGAACATCATTGAAGTACGGGCTTTTTTCAAGATTACTCACATATGTTGAAATTGCATTTAACGTTTCAAAATCAACCGTCACTTGTACACCTGTTTCAGAAAATACATAAGCTCGCAAATATGTATTTAAAGGCAATAAATTTCGTGTTTCCTTAATAACCGGAGAAACTGGGAATGATACTCTTTCCACAAAAGCTACTGATTCTTCTAATGAGCCTTTATTCATCGTTTCAAATGAGGCGACTTCTGCACTCAATTGATCGCGCGTTAAAATTAATGAATCCCGCTCCGGTATTGCACTTGCGATTTCACTTTTCACACTGAAAAATGTCCATGCCATAAGTCCAAGTGTTACCAAAGATAATATGCCAACCAAATAAAATGCGAAATTTAAACTAGCCTCGCCCTTTTCAATTTTGGGCATGAGGTTAATATCTGGAATCATTCGTTAACCTCCTTTAGAGCAAGGCCTAACAATGTCGCATGCTTTGCTTTGCAGTTTGGAAAGTGCTCTTCTATAACAGCATCATCCACAATACTTATCGGTGTCGGTAAATTGTCGCGTAACAGTGCCTCTATAAGATGAAGTAATGGATGATCTCCCATCACAATGATTTCATCGACAACTTTTTCCCCTTTGTGGAGCGAGAATTTAAAGAAGTTCATCATACGGTCGATTTCCAACACTTGGTCTGTAGTCGCTCTACGAAAATCATCCAAATCACCCGTATAATGAAACTCAACTTCATCGTTTTCAAGAATATCTTGCTCCCATTTATCCGGGTCTGTATCAACTGTCTGGAAACGTAAAAACTCGACCTCTCCATTTGAGAAAATACAAATAGAAAATTCATTAATGGACCAATCAGTCACTAAATATGTACGATTTGAATCAATAAACTCAATATGCTCTAGCAAACGCAAATTACATAATGCTCGAATATCGGCTATTTGTGGATTTAAATGATTATCTAATAATAGACCAATCATTTTCCCAACTTCATCAGGAGGTGCAGCAAGCAACACCGCTTTCCCATCGCCTTCCACTGAATCATGAACATCAATAAGCGGTTCCTGGAACGGCAAATGAATAGAGTTCCCGAGCTCCATCTGCACAAATTCCTTTAGTTTTTTGCCGCTTACATCTGCAGGATGCTCAAAAGTTTTTAATAATACAGACGTATCCGGTACGAGGAAACGGACATTTTGCTTCTTGCCACCCCAGTTCGGGATATTTTCCTTTATTAATTCATATATCGCCATCTCGTCCATAATGGCGCCCTCGTGGACGGCATTTCTAGGTAATGGCGTTTCATAAATAACAGGTTGATCAAGTGTTGGCCCTTTGGAGACAAGTGCACGGATCACGTAGTCATTTAAGAGAATAGATGCATGTGATTTTCTTTTCATTGTAAACATTTAGGGACCCTCCCCTTTATACTTTGCCTCTATTTTTAGGGCAAGCTCATCTTCAAAGCTATTATACTAGCGAAATCATCGCCCAATGGAACACCCAATCGTTGTTGGGTTGGGTGTTCTTTGGGGGGTGATTATTGCCCCATAACAGTGTTAAGTTCACTTTCACTGAATCCATCTTTAATTAAGTCATTAAAAGTATCTTTATTTCTCCCTTTAAAAGTAATACCACTATCCAATGTTACAGTTATAGCTGGATTAGCTGGAGTGTTAGCAAATGAAACTGTTCCTCCCGTAACTTTTTCGCTACTAAAATCAACTTCATTTGTAGCACCACCATACTGACAAATATTATCCGTACCACAAGAACCATCTGCAAATGCAATTTTTGCTGAAGAAACTAAACCGGAAATATCAGCTAGCACTGCTTTATCGCGTTGATTATTAATAATATTTCCAATTGCAGGTATCGCAATGGCCGCTACAATACCTAAAATAACGATTACTGCTAAAAGCTCAACTAAAGATAAACCCTTTTCATTTTTAATACGTTTTTTTAATACTTCAAACATATTAAACCTCCTCTATATTTTATTGTATATTGTTTTTTGCACTGACGCTTTGTACCACTTTGATGCCTCCCTGCAAAACGCCCTATATTTTTTCAATTACATATTCTCGTAAAGACTAAACATCGGTAAGAAAATTGCTGCTACGATAATACCAACTGCACCTGCTAGTATGACAATCATTAAAGGTTCGATAAGAGACTTCAATGTATCTACTGTTCTCTCAACTTCCTCTTCATAAAAGTCAGCAACTTTCTCAAGCATATAATCAAGTGACCCAGTGGATTCCCCTATTCTCGTCATACTCGTCACCATAGGCGGGAATATCCAGCTTTTTTCAAATGGTTCTGTTAATGTACTTCCTTTTTCAAGGCTAGCTCGAGCATCTAGTACTACTTTTCCTACAACAGGGTTACCGGAAACTTTTTGGGAAATTGTCAATGCCTGTAAAATTGGAACTGCACTGCTAAATAATGACGATAAATTACGCGTTAATCTCGCAATCGCTGTTTTTTGTAAAAGCTGTCCAAATATTGGCATCTTCAGAAGCATATAATGTACAGTGTAATGAAATTGCTCATTGTTCCTGTATAGATATTGGAAAACCACCACACCTATGACAACAGCACCAACTGGCAACCACCAATATTGCCTTAACCATTCCCCTAACGCTACCGTTAATACTGTTAACATAGGAAGTTCTGCATCCATCGATTCAAACGATTCGACAAATGTTGGTACAATAAAAATTAACATGAAAAACACGACTACCACGATTAATACTAATAACATTGCTGGATACGTTAATGTTGATTGCACTTTTTTCATTAATCGAAACGACTTTTCATATGAATTTGCTAAACGTTCTAATGTGTCATCGATATTCCCCGTTGCTTCACCTGATTTCATCATATTGACGAATAGCTCAGGGAACACTTTTGGATGCTTTTGAACTGCATCCGAGAAGGGAATACCTGCTCGTACATCTTCTTCGACCTTCTCCAAAGCTTTCTTCAACGGCTTACTTGTCGCCTGTTTTGCTAAAATATTTGTTGCTTCAACGAGGGATACTCCGGCACGAATTAATGTGGCAAACTGACGGCAATAAATTACAAAATCCTGCGTTTTAATTTTTGCGCTTCCAAGGCTAATATCCATGTGCAATATGCTTTTCGATTCTTCTATTTCACGAGGATTAATCCCCTTTTCCCGAAGCTTCGTAATTGCTGTGGCCTTATTTGTTGCATCAATCGTTCCTTTTTGGGTGACTCCCATCTTTGTTCGCCCTACATATTTAAATACAGTCAACTGTAATCACCTACATTCAAATAAGTACGCACTTCCTCCACCGAAACTTCACCGGAAGAAACCAGTGCCTGTATTGATGTTTCCAATGTGTGCATTCCTAGCGCACGGCTTGTTTGCATGACACTTGGTATTTGATGTATTTTTTCATTTCGTATTAAGTTTGTTACAGCCGGAACACTTACTAAAATTTCAGTTGCTACAACACGTCCTTCTTTATCTTTCCGAATGAACAGTCGCTGTGAAATAATTCCCTGTAATACATTCGCTAATTGGATACGAATTTGCCCTTGCTGATGTGGCGGAAAAACATCGATAATTCGGTCAATTGTCGTCGGTGCACTTGATGTATGAAGTGTTGCAAATACTAGGTGTCCTGTTTCCGCTGCAGTAATTGCTGTAGAAATTGTCTCTAAATCTCGCATCTCACCGACTAGAATAATATCCGGATCTTGGCGAAGTGATGCACGCAATCCATTTGCGAACGAGGCTGTATCGACACCGATTTCCCTTTGATTAACCACTGACTTTTTATGAGAATGCAAATATTCAATCGGATCTTCGAGTGTAATAATATGCTTCGATTTTGTTTCATTAATATAATCAATCATCGCCGCTAATGTAGTAGACTTCCCTGAGCCTGTTGGACCTGTTACTAAAATAAGCCCTTGAGGTTTTTCGGCTAAATCATACACTACTTTTGGCAAATTCAGCGATTCAATTGTAGGGATCTTGCTCGAAATTAAACGTGCTGCAATTACCCCTGCATTTCGTTGATGATACGTATTTACACGGAAACGACATAGGCCTTTTAAGGAATAGTTAAAATCCGTTTCGCCCTTCTCCTCAAATTCCGCCACTTTATAGTCTGGTAGAAGATCTTGTACCATTTCGTTAACCATTTCTTCCGTAACGATAATATCGCCATACTGCTTCAATTGACCGTTTACACGGTAGACGGGAGGAATTCCGATTGTTACATGTAAGTCAGACGCTTTTTCATCATATGCATGCTGCAATAAGTCTTGAATTTTTAGTGTCATCTGCATCCCCTCACTAGTCAATTGTTGCAACTCGCAATACCTCTTCAGTAGTTGTGACGCCATTTATAACTTTTTGCAGACCATCTTGCAACAATGTGTAGTAGCCTGCTTTTTTCATATAGTCCCCAATTTCATTCCCGCTTGCCCGATTCAGAATTAAATCCTTTAGCTCTCGATCAATCGGTAATAGTTCATGAATGGCAAGTCGTCCACGGTAACCGGTATTTCCACAAGCCGAACAGCCTCTACCTTTTCGTACCTTTTCAGCACTGAATCCATTATTTGCGAAGATTTCCTTTTCCCTGCTTGTAGGCTCAACTTCTCCACTACAATCTCGACAAATTTGACGTACAAGTCGCTGGGCTAAAATTCCCACAAGCGAAGACGAAATCAAGAATGGCTCGATGCCCATATCCTGCAGACGCGAAACAGATTCGATTGCACTATTTGTATGCAGTGTACTTAATACAAGATGACCTGTCAGTGAAGCACGAATCGAAATCTGTGCTGTTTCTAAGTCCCGAATTTCCCCAATCATAATAATGTCCGGGTCTTGACGTAAAATCGAACGTAAACCTGCTGCAAATGTTAGCCCAACTTCTTCTTTCACCTGAATTTGATTTATGCCGTTTAGCTGATACTCGACCGGATCTTCCACCGTAATAATATTAACTTCCTCATCATTTAGATTTGAAAGTGCTGCATATAATGTAGAAGATTTGCCTGAACCAGTTGGGCCTGTTATTAGTACAATTCCGTTTGGTTTTTCAATCATCTTTTTGAACAAGATTTCATTTTTTCCAGTAAAACCTAGGTGTGCAATATCTGTTGCGGCATTGTTTACATCCAAAATACGCATAACAATTTTTTCACCGTATACAGTCGGCAATGTAGAAAGTCGAATATCAATGCTTTTAAACTCGATATTAACTTTAATTCGGCCATCTTGTGGGATTCGATTTTCTGTAATATTAAGTCCACCTATAATTTTCATACGAGCGGTCATCATATTTTGCATATGTTTTGGCAGAGATCGCTCTGTTTTTAACACACCATCAACACGGTAGCGCACTTTAAATTCAGTTTCCTGAGGATCAAAGTGAATATCAGAAGCACGTTGAGCTACCCCATTGGCAATAATCTGATTGACTAGACGGACAATAGGCGAATCTTCATCAGTAATCTCCTGCTGGACTTCTATTGTATTTGCTGCCATTTCGGACAATGCTGCGTCCATCGAAGCCTGCAAATCATAGTATTTTGTAATTGTTCTGTATAAATCATCTTTTGCTGCTATACTAGTTTCGATTTGACAACCTGTCGCCATCCGGACTTCTTCTATCGCAAAATAATCCATTGGGTCTGACATCGCGATTAATAGCTTATTTCTATCGCGACGTACCGGCATAATATTGGCACGCTTCGCCAATTCTCTTGGGACAAGCTGTAATAGTTCTGGGTCGATCGCATATTTATTTAATGTGATATGAGGAATACCTAACTGGAACTCCAATACCTCAATCAGCTGCTGTTCGGTGAGCACGTTTTCTTTTATTAAAAAATCGCCTAGCTTTTCATCACGGCTTTTATTTTGTAGCGCATAATTCAACTGCTGATCATTAATTACTCCAGCTTCTACCAATAAGTCCCCTAAACGTTTTCTCGCATTTGCCTTCATGTTGTTATCCTCCTATTCTACGGAGTTATTAAATTTCCACCTTTATCGTAATAGCTGCCTGGTGGAAGATTATCCTTTGACCCTTCTTCAATTCGTGATTCACTACTTAATTCATTTGAATTTGTGTTTTGCTGATTATTAATTGGTGAGTTTCCTCCACCTCCATCTTCATCTGGGAAGCCGTCACCATCTAAATCGATTGAATCATCTGTTGCGTTGTTCACATCAACTACTGAATCTTGTATTACCGGTTGCTGAGACGATTTAACAATGACACGGTTTACCGGTGGATAATAATCACGGCTCACAAGTTGCTGCTCTCCATACACTGTTCGATAAACCGAAATACGTAATCCCTCTACACCATCTTGCAATTGCTCTGTTTGTCCAATTGCCAAGTCCTCCGAGTAGCGTGTAATTGTACGTGGTTGAATTTCTTCATCGTTTGATACCGATACAGAAACCTCTATTTCCTTTGCAGGTGTATATACTTCTGTTTGCAGCTTTCCATCATTCATCGAAAGCTTTAATACAACCGGATTAGTGGATGTATTAATAAATTTTAAATCCTCGTTCGCTAAAACATCTACCTTTGCCTCTAACCCAGGCTTTAAATAGGAAGGGCGTTCATTTTGCGAATGACGTTCCAAAATTTCAGCATTAATATTAAGTGCAGCGTTATAAATATTTGATGCGATAAAATTAATCGCCTCACGGTTTGCAAGATTAATTGTTTCTCCTAAGTTCTCCAACATTGAAAATGGCATTTGCGGTTCGATTACAATGTCCTGCAATTCAAGGACAAGCTCATTCATACCCATCGCACCTTCAGGTATAGTTTCAACCAACAGCGAAATACGATCTATTTCCAGTATCGAAAAATCATTTACAACAGCTTCAACTTCATTCGTTCTTAAATAGGAAGCATTCAACTGTACTTTTTCATAAGTTAAATCTGCGTCCCATGCAGAAATATTACTAATCTCATTTTTAACAATATCACTTGGAAGAATATTCAAAGGAAGATGAACTGCTGCCTCATCTGCCCAAAATGCATACCATGGTTTGCGGTAATTATCTTCAAAGCTATTAACTGTGGCTTCAATATCAAATTGCAAGGTGGGAGAACTGACTTCAATTGAAGTCCCTCCGCCTGTAACAATTAGGTTTTTGGTATACCAGTCATTTACAGCATTCTGTAATCCTGCTTTTAATTCATCGCCCTTTAAATCCCCTACTTCCATTCCACCAATTGTGGAACCCCCTGAATTACCAGTAGGGGTTGCATTGGAACTTGCTATAAAATGTGGTACCCAAATAGCTAGTAACGCTACTATTAACACAAGAAGTGCAATTGACCTAAAGACTATTTTCATATATTCACCCCACTAAATTCCTTTTATATCAAATTCTATTAATTCTAATTATTCGTAAACTATCAACTATACTATCTTTATTTCCTCAAATTAAGGTAATACTAAGCTTAAGTTACTAATTCCCCACCCTATTTCACTTAAAATGAGTAATAGTAATTAAATATATCCAAAAATATTTAAGTTTTACCATAATTAGACTTTATGTTATTATCTATCATAATACACAAACGATTACTTTTTGACTATATATTTTATAAAACTAGAAAAACTTTTTTATCTTTAATTCATTTTACCTAACAAAATCCGATAAAATAAGTTCTTTTTCGCTATTTTTCTACATTTTTCTTTAGATGTGTTTCTAAAACAAGGGGGGACTTTAAAATGAAGGTCTTAAAAAAGGAGGAAGGTTTTACCTTAATAGAAGTAGTTAGTTCTATAGTAATTATCACAATTGTGCTTCTTAGTTTTTCACAACTGTTTATTCAATCGAATAAAACAGCTGCTTATAATAATGAAAAACTTGTTGCGATTAATATGGCAGAAGCAGAGCTTGAACGCCTTAAACTAATGCCCTTCGCAGAATACCTCCCCTCTATAGATTCAACAAAGCTATATAATTTTGAAACAATATCTGACATCGAGAAGAAACTATACTCTGACGGTGATAATTACCGCTTAAACATCAAAGCAACACAAACTTCCGAGGAAAAAAACAGAAAGCTTATTAATATCGTAATAACGGTAAAGTATAGGAATTCAAAAAGCACTGTAGAGGGGTACATTAGATATGAATAATCAAAAAGGATTATCTTTAGTAGAACTTCTGGCGGCGATTGTTATTTTTAGTCTTATAGCGATATTTGCAACTACAATTCTTTTAAGCTCCATAAAAACTTATGCAAAGATTAATTCAGATACAATCCTTCGAGATGAGGCAGATTTAGTAATGGCTAATTTAATTAAAGAAATATATATTTCTAAAGATTCAGAAATTATATTTACTGAAAATACCTCTAATCATAATTATTATATTAAACCTAAAATTCCTCCTATAGTGGGAACATCATCAGAGACAGGTTTTAAGGATAATAATATTGTAATCAAAGGCAAAAAAATAACACTTAATAATAGTACACTTGAAGTTATATGGGATGAAACAAATATTAAGATTATTGAAGGAACAAATAGCGACCGATCTTACCATATTACATTGACACTTAAAAATAAAAACAAAAATGTCAAAAAAACATTCAGATCGGAAGTACGTTCTATAAATGATCTAGAGAGAGAAGATGAAGAGGATGATTAATGTAATCAGGAAAACAATTCGAAACTCAAATGGTTATGCGTTATTGTTAACATTAGGCATACTTATTTTATTCACAGTTCTTGGACTATCTTTAATGACTCTAACAATGAGCGGCACCGCCAAAAACAGTACTCGTGAAGACGATACACAGGCACTAAATCTAGCAGAAAAAGGGTTAGATTTTATACTTAATGAAATTAATACACATTTAGCGGAATTCACAAAAGAGGGAAAATCCAGAGATGACTTTATAGGCGAGTTAGAAAAATTTAATCAAAATAATTTAAGATATAAATGTACTTTTGACTCAAAAGGTATCCTAATTAAGGGGCTAAAAATTACAACAAGTAACAGTCAAAATGATACATCGTTAGCTTGTATCAAATCCGTTCATGAAGTGAATGATGCAAATGGATTAAATGACTTAAAGAAAAAGTTAGAAATAATCAGCTTCGGCGAAGTAGATGGTAAAAACAAACAATTAATTACTTTTCTTGAAATAGGAGCAGATCACATACCTGAACAACTCAAATATACATTAACTTCCAATGGGAACATTCATTTAAATGGAGCTGTGCAAATCACAGGCGATTTAAGATATAAAGGTAATTTAACTACGTATAACAAAGCACATATTATTAAAGGAAGCCATTATTGGGTTGACAGCTTAAAACCCAGCATCAAGTCCACTAGTTCACGGAGTAATCCAAGAATAGTAGTTAGTAGGAATAGTAATTTTTACCATGTAAAAGACTCAAGTAATGCTAGTTCTCTATACACAGGTATTCATAATTTGAATACCTCTTATTTAACAATGGAAAGCGATATTTCAAAACTTTTTGATACGACTATTTTTGATAAAGTACCAACAGTTGTGACTACTGATTCTAATATTAATACAGTAGATGTGTCTGCTAAAAAAAATACTTACATCTTCACTAGAAATTCAGCTAATGATATTCTAACAAATAAAAATGAATACAGTATACCAAACGGTGTCTATAAAAATAGAAGTTTTTTAGTTCACTATTATAGCACTTGTAACAAATCCTCCTGTAATAAATACGATCCCGAAGATAAGAATAGCACCTTTGAGCTAAATGGAGATTATGAATTTGATCAGTTAGCGACTTCCGCAAGTTTAAAAATAACTAGTCAAAATAAGAGTACAACAAAAGTAAAAATAAAAAATACATTATACGTAGAAGGAGATTTGATAATCGATGGGAATGTTGAACTCTCTGGAAGTATTTTTGTAAATGGCAGATTAAAGATCCATGAATCAAATTTAAAAACAAACGCTTTAATTTATGTGAATAATCCCGACGGATATACTAGAAACGGTTGGGTTTATTATGAACCTGTGGACATTCAATATTCAACTATTAACAGTCTTCCTTACAAAAATGAAAAGAATGAAACTGCAAATGGAACGTTAGTTATTTTTTCTAGAGGAAAAGTAAAGTTATCTAATAACTCTACATCGAGCCTACACGATAAACCTAGCGAAATATATGGCTTTTTCTACTCTGGAAAGGAGCTTGAAATTTATGGTTCAGGTTCTAATATGAAGATTCATGGCGGGGTATATGGAAGTAGAATAACATTACATGCTACTAGAGGTAATACGCAAGAGACCGCCCCTTCTCGTAGTGATGCTACTAGTTACAACAACTATAATGGTTTGTACGTTTTCAAAGAGACAATACAGGATGATATTACCACTAGAAGTTCAAATCAGTTAGTCGGTGATTCTCGTTGTAATTTCCCTACTAAAAGCAACCAAAAGAAATGCTATGATTACCATTCACGATTACAAATTCATTATAACGAAGATGTAATTAACACTTATATTGAATTAAACAGAGAGGAAGAGTTAATTTATAAAGTCGATCCTCCTAAATTTGTAGAGAGAAATTAACTAATAGATTTCTTTCTTGCACCAGGTCATAAACCTTCAACTTATACAGAGCTTCTACGTAACGAAGAAGAAGAATATATTCAATCTCTTAGTGCACATGAAATAGTAGAACGCAAATAAGACTTCTACTTACAATAAAATTCAAAAAAGCACCTATCCAATTTAATATTGTAATAGGTGCTTTATTTTAGAATAATCTCTTTACTCTATTCCATCACATGCATTGGATCTCTTCGCTTCGGCCCAATCATATTAAACAACACATTTAAGAAAATCGCCGTTACAGACCCCGCAACAATCCCATTAGAAGTCAAAATCGACATCCATGATGGAAGGTTTTCGAAGATACCTGGTACAGTAGCAACACCAATCCCTAAACCAACACCAAGTGCTGCGACCATTGCGTTTTCCATTGATTTTGCAATTTCTGGTGCTAGCATTCTAACACCTTGCGTGATCACCATACCGAACATTGCTAGCATCGCTGCACCAAGTACTGGTGTTGGGATGATTGTAGTTAATGCCGCAAGTTTTGGCAGGAATCCAAGTGCAACTAGCATACCGCCTGTAATGAAGATTACTTTGCGGTCGCGTACGCCTGACATTTGAATTAATCCTACGTTTTGCGAGAATGTTGTGTACGGGAAGGCGTTGAAAATACCACCGATAATCGATGCTAATCCTTCTGCACGGTACCCTTTAGATAAATCTTTTGAAGTTAAATCTTTTTTAGTAATATCACTTAAAGCATAATAAACACCTGTTGATTCTACTAATGATACCATTGCTACTAATGTCATTGTTAAAATGGCAGAAGCGTTAAATGTCGGTGTTGCTAAGTAAAATGGCTGCATAATGTGTAACCAAGAAGCATCGGCTACTGGTGCGAAATCGACTTTGCCCATAAAAATACCGATAATTGTTCCTGTCACCATTCCTAGTAAAATCGCAATGGCACGAACGAAGCCAACTGTGAATCTATAAATCACTAAAATGATTAGTAACGTAATAAATGCTAAGGCTACGTTTGAACCTGATGCAAAGTCAGCTGCGCCTTGACCACCAGCCATATTATTGATTGCTACCGGTATTAGGCTAATCCCGATAATTGTTACGACAGAACCTGTTACAACAGGAGGGAAAAACGGAATTAATTTACCGAAAAGACCACCGATTAATACGATAATAATACCCGATGCGATAATGGCTCCATAAACATCGCCTAAACTGCCGCCAGAACCGATTGCAATAATCGGACTTACTGCTGTAAATGTACAACCGAGTACAACCGGTAAACCGATTCCGATAACTTTACCCTTCCAAACTTGCAGAAGTGTTGCCACACCGCACATGAAAATATCGATTGCTACTAAATATGTCATTTGTGCCGAACTGAACCCTAATGCCCCACCGATAATTAACGGTACTAAAATCGCTCCTGCATACATTGCCAGCAGATGCTGAATACCAAGCATCGTTGCTTTTGTGTTATTCATAAAAAGTTTTCCTCCAATTATAGATGCACTCTTAATATGTTAATTACATGATTTGAACTGTATTGTTTTAATGCTTAATCGTAGAATTCTACTTTGCCATTTGCCAGCGACTTAATATTTGCCAAAGATTCAATGCGTAATCCTTGTTCACGTAATGCTTTGCCACCCTGTTGGAAGCCTTTTTCGATTACAATTCCCGCACCAATAATTGTAGCGCCTGCTTGATTTACAATATCAATTAAACCTTTTAGCGCTTCACCATTAGCTAAGAAGTCATCAATAATAACAACATTATCATCAGCTGTTATGAACTTCTGCGATACCGAGATTTCGTTTGTCTCGTTTTTTGTAAAAGAATGTACTTTTGATGTATACAAATTATCCGTTAACGTAAGTGATTTGCGTTTACGTGCAAATACAACTGGTGCACCAAGCGTTAAACCCAAAAATGTTGCTGGAGCAATTCCTGATGATTCAATTGTCAGTACTTTCGTTATTATTTGGTCAGAATAACGCTTTGCAAATTCATCGCCAATTTCCTTCATTAAAAACGGGTCGATTTGGTGGTTTAGAAATGAATCTACTTTTAGTACCACGTCTGAAAGAACTTCGCCCTCTTGTTCAATTTTTTCTTTTAAAAGTTTCATATACAATTCCCCCTCTATTTTTGGATAAAAAAAATCGGCAGACCTGCTCCCTACAATGAGTGGAGCAAGACTTCCGAATACAGTTCAAAAGTAATAACAAATGAGGTGCACAAATAAATATTGGACGGGTCATTCGTTAACATGCTTCACTCATAGTCGATTCATTTACGGTAAATCGGTAGAAACTTGCAAGCCTTATCCTTGCGATTATATGAGTAAAGTTATTAAGTTTAATATTGAATGTCCCAATTATAATCATGTAAATCTTATATTGCAATAATCTCACAAAAGTAAAACTATTCTTATTTTTCGGAAATTTGAACAAAAAAGTGATAATACCGAAGTGAATGTTCGGCTTTAGGCTTTTACCAATAAATTCTTGGCTAAATTTTCTTTGAATCGTTCGAAATTTTTCCCCTCAGAGCCAAAATAGCTCATACTACGTGTTACAAAAACGAGGGTCTTCTTTCCATTACCATAACTCACCTCAGCAATTGCACCCATTTCCTCCAGAACTTGCACTTTCATCTCATCTTCATTGAAAATAACAATATTCTCTGCATATAGAGTTTTAAATTGATTGAAGGTAGCTGACCCTTGTAAAATAATGATTTCCGGCTGAAACTCTTCCATTACTTCTTTGAAAATTGTTTGCCCGCGTTCAAAATTAGCGGCATCTTCTTTTTTTGCATTTTTTGCATGATCTGTCAATTCTATTTGATACGTATTTAAAGAAGTATAAATAAGCGATTCGTTATAATGCTTTTTTAGCCATGCCTCAAATTGTAAAGAACCTTTAAATTCACGAGGGGCTCCCTTTATTTCACTCAAATAAAGCTCTTTTAAAAGCTCTCTATTTACTAATGACTCTGCAAAAATCTGTTCACTTCTATCTTCTACTTTAAAAAAGGGTACTGCGTTTGTGCTGATTAGGAAAATTCGTGATTTGTAGGGATTTCCATTTGTTAAAAACGGACGAAACGCTACAATTTTTCCATCTTCGCCCATTAACCATTGATGCATTTTCTTATATAAACCTGTTGAAATAGGCATTCCTAACACTTCCTTATAACTATAGAGATTTTTCATTTCTTCTATAATACCATTCCTTCCTTTTAAAGTATAAAAGTTAGGCTAAAGGGCATTTCATAATCGAGAGCAAAATTATTTTCACCGCTACATTTGCGATAATAGACACTTAAATACATATATTCGCCACCTACATGAACATTTTAGACACTCTGTTTCACTTAATAGACACTCTCCCTTACATATTCGTCACTTCGTTCTCCTTAATGTCCACTTTCAAAACTAATTAAATTAAACAGCACAAGCTCCATTCACTCCACAAAAAAAACGCAATGAAAGCTGATGCTAACATTACGTTTTAATCTTATTTATTTGATAAATCACAGTCCATTAAAGGAACGATTTTTGTTTTATGTTTTACCTTATAGAAAATCCATAATGAAGCAAATAACGGTAAGCCGATGTATGAAACAACAACGCCATACCAGTCAATTGTCCCGCCCATAAAGGCCATATAGTTTTGACCAAGTACAACAATCATACATAATGCAAAGGCAAACAGCGGGCCGAATGGGAAGAATTTTGATACATATGGTAAATCACTTAATGACTTTCCTTGTGCGACATATGCGCGACGGAAGCGATAATGACTAATCGCAATACCGAGCCATGCAATAAAGCCGGACATACCTGAAGCGTTCAATAACCAAATATATACGACACCATCGCCAAAGAATGAAGCTAAAAATGCTAGTGAACCTACTGCTAATGTAGCAAGTAAGGCATACATCGGAATGCCGCGCGTCGTTACTTTCATAAACAGTTTTGGTGCTTTGCCATCTACTGCTAATTGATAAAGCATACGACTTGCTGCATAAAGACCTGAGTTCCCTGCAGAAAGCATTGCTGTTAAAATAATCGCATTCATAACAGATGCTGCAAATGCGACACCTAAGTTTTCAAATACTAATGTAAATGGACTTGTCGCAATATCTTCTGATAAAAGGCGTGAATCTGTATATGGAATAAGTAATCCAATTGCGCCAATAGCGAAAATGTAAAACAGTAAAATACGCCAAAACACTGATTTTACCGCCTTTGGAATGTTTTTTCCTGGGTCGTCTGTTTCACCTGCTGTTACACCAAGCATTTCCGTACCTTGGAATGAGAAACCAGCTGCCAAGAAAATACCGAATAGTGCCAGGAAGCCCCCGTTAAATGGTGCATCTCCTGCAAAAAAGTTCGTGAAGCCCACCGGGTCATTCCCACCTAAAATTCCGAAAATCATTAAAAAGCTGACAATGATAAATACAATAACCGTTGCAACTTTAATCATCGCGAACCAATATTCTGCTTCACCAAAAGCTTTTACAGATAACAAGTTAAACGTTAATACGACCGCTATAAATAAAAGCGTCCATACAATCGACGAGCTGTCCGGGAACCAATATTTCATAATTAATGAAACGGCAGCAATTTCCGCCGCAATCGTAATTGCCCAGTTGTACCAATAGTTCCAACCAAGCGCAAATCCTAATGCCGGGTCTACAAATTTCGTTGCATACGTACTAAACGAACCTGATGTCGGCATATAAGCAGCCATTTCACCTAATGACGTCATTAGGAAATATACCATAACCCCGATTAATGCATATGCGAGCAATGCCCCACCAGGACCTGCCTGTGCAATGGCACCACCTGATGCTAAAAATAGTCCTGTACCAATCGTTCCACCTAACGAAATCATCGTAACATGGCGGCTTTTTAATCCTCTTTTCAGCTCGTTTTTATTGCCGAGCTGATCTATTTTAATTTCACTCATGATTATAAAACTCCCTTTTTGTTTTGTTCGGTGAAGTGTAAAAAGAAAAACCACCACAAGTTTTTGTGATGGTTATAATTACACCTCATCAAACTTGAAAGATAGCTCAACACATGCTTACACATGTGACAGTTCTGTTCCTTATCGGAGACAGCCCCAGCGTTATATTTAAGAAGAAAAATAACACTTCGGCAATCATTCCTTTCATAAAGCTTCACAGATTCTTCTCAATCTCCGCTATACTAATTTTAATGATTGCGACCTCTACCCCATACATTTACATGAGGTAATATATTTAATTGAAATAATGATTATTAGTCTAACATAATATTTTTTTGATGGCAACGCGTTGCTATTTTTCAGTTTTTTAAGATTATTCTCACTATTCAACGGCGTTGTTGCAGGAAAAGGAGCCTCATTCATGAATGAACAAAAAATAAACCAAAACAGCAAAAAAATACTATCGAATAAACCACTTCTCTTTTTTATGGTTGCTGTATTCCTATTCGCTACTACTTTACGTACACCAATTACTGTAGTAGGTCCAATCATTTCTTTTATTCGGGATGGCCTCGGCATCTCAAACGTTCTTGCAGGATTTTTAACAACTATTCCGTTAGTCGCGTTTGCTATTGTTTCTCCTTTTGCACCACGCATAGCACGTAAATGGGGTATGGAATGGACTTTATTTTATTCAGTAATTTTACTTTGTATCGGAATATTACTACGTTCAGTAGGTGAAACAACACTTCTGATTGGAGGAACAATTCTTATAGGGATTGCCATCGCTTTTGGAAATGTTCTTATTCCGAGTTATTTCAAATGGAAATTCCCGCTGCATATCGGCTTGTTAACAGGGGTGTATTCCGTATCGATGAATATTTCTTCCGGACTTGCAGCTGGCTTTAGTTTTCCGATTGCCACAAATGCAGGCTGGCAAATGGCTTTAGGCTTTTCGATTGTTTTAGGTGTTCTGACATTAGTTATATGGATACCGATTTTGCGAACACCAAAAGTGGACTTGCATATGTCGACATCACAGACAATGAAAACGCAGATGTGGAAATCACCGCTCGCTTGGGCAGTTGCAGGAGCAATGGGCTTTCAATCTTTTTTATTTTACTGCTCTTCTGCATGGCTGCCAGAAATTTTTGTTAGCCAAGGTTTGGATGCTACCGCGGCCGGTTGGATGGTTTCTGTTATGCAATTTGCACAAATTCCGATGACGTTTGTTATTCCAATTATTGCAGGGAAGCTCATTTCACAGCGTCCAATCGTCATTTTCTTTACGATTTGCTACTTAATTGGCTTTACTGGTGTGTTGATGGAATGGACAAGCCTTGCGATTTTATGGATGATCTTTTTAGGTTTTGCAGGCGGAGCTTCATTTGGTTTAGTATTGATGCTGTTTTCACTACGTACAGAAACTGCTTACGATGCAGCGGAGCTCTCCGGCTTTGCGCAATCAATTGGCTATTTAGTCGCAGCTGTCGGGCCTGTTCTATTCGGTTATGTACATGATTTGACGAATAGTTGGTCCATGCCTCTTCTGTTATTTATTTTGATTTCAGTTTTGTTATTTTTTGCTTCATTTATAAGCGCAAAGAATCAAACAATCTAGCCAAACGTATGTACCCTTTTATGCTATAATAAGGTGAGTAAATAAAAGGAGTACTGAACTATTGCGTAAAAAAAGAAGACGAAATAAAAAAAGGCTGCCGATTATTCCGTTATTTTTCATTACCTTAGCTGCTGCAGTTGGTTTTAATGCAACGAAAACTTTAGAAGGTATGGGTATTGGAATTATCACTTATTTCGTACTCTATATCGGTTTTATAATTTGGCTGAAAACACGAATAATAAGAAAGTTACGGAAATCCGGTATTCGAGAAGTCGACCAAATGAGCGGTGAAGATTTCGAAAAGTTTTTAGGAGAATTGTTTAAACGCCGCGGTTTTAAAGTGAGCTATACTGCAACGAGTGGCGATTATGGTGCGGACCTCATTTTGAAGGATGGGAAAGACATCATTGCCGTGCAGGCAAAACGGTATTCCAGCACGGTCGGTGTAAAGGCTGTACAGGAGATTATCGGTGCGGTGAAAATGTATGAGGCAACAGAAGCATGGGTTGTAACAAACAGTCATTTTACCCGGCAGGCCGAAAAACTTGCAGACATTAATGACGTTTATTTAATCGATCGTGATGAATTAATTCAAATCATCTTAAATAAAAGATAGAAGGGTTGTGTTCAGAGTCAATTTGATTTTGAACATAACCCTTTTTTGTAGTGCCGTCCCATTAATATGGCTGCAATTGATAAAAGTAATTTGGCTTTTTGATCGTATTCGCAATCGGCTCGTGATAAATGTCCGTTGTCGCCGGTGATAATGGTGGGATGAGCCATACCCAGTTTCCTGTTACATCACGGCCGCTTGTTTTTTCTTGCTGGCTAAAAAGTTGAAACTGCTGTGCTGCCGTATGATGATCAACTATACTCACTCCAGCAGTTTTATAAGAATGGAGTACCGCGATATTTAATTCTACGAGTGCCCGGTCTTTCCAAAGAGAGACATTTAGTGCTGTATCCAAATCCATTGCCTCGGCGATTTTCGGCAAGAAATTATAACGGTCCGTATCAGCCAAATTACGTGCTCCAATTTCTGTACCCATATACCATCCATTGAATGGCGCAGCTTGGTAGTCTTCTCCTGCAATATTAAAACGCATGCTCGAAATGATTGGGACTGCATACCATTGCATGTTTAGCCTAGAAAAATCATAGTCTGGATGTGTAATAGGCACCTCAAGCACTATTTCTTTTGGTAAATCAAAGAATATTGGCTCGCGGTCATCTACTTGAACTACAAGCGGTAATACATCATAATTTGTTTTTGCACCTTTCCAGCCGAGACTTTCGCAAGTTTTCGTAAACTTTATAGACGTGGAATCCCCAATTACTCCTTCATCGGTTTCATATCCTGCATAGCGAATGAGCTGATGATTCCAAATCCGTACACGATTCGGGTCAAATAAAGTGATTGCTGGCCGAATCTTACCGCTGTTTGTGGCAAATTCAATATGCTTTACAAGTGCTTCGTATATTTCGTATTCATTTAGCAATTGACGCTGATCAAAAACGGTTAAGCTATTCCAAAAAAGCCGGCCGATACACTTATTGCTGTTGCGCCATGCAACTCGCGCACCATAAGTAAGTTCCTCGGTCGTTAAAATAAATGCCGGATGCTTAGCTTCCTCTATACGTAACTTTAGCCAGTCATCCGATTGCTTCGTTTCTTGTTTATATAAAGTGAGAAATTCAATTCGTTCTTGTAATTCCTTCGTTGTAGTTGTCATCAGTTCATCTCCCTATTCCTTCATTTTGGCCCTTAAAATAAGGAAACTCAATGAAACAACAACTGATTAAAACATGTATTTTTCATACATGACTAAAAGTGTTCATAATGTCGAGTGTAGGATTATTAAAATCTATTTTTCGTAAGGTTACCGATTCACTTTCATATTCATTTAGTTAGGCGAATTAAAATTTCACCTTGATGTTTTCTACTTTCGATTAGACGATGTGCCCTCTGAATGCCTTCTAAATCTAATACACGTGCAATTGGAACAGTTAATTTGCCACTTCAAATAGTAAGATTATCCGCTCAACAACAGGAGCTAAGCGAGCAGGGTCTTCATTACGAGTTATTTAAAATAAAATAGCCGCCCAAATTCGGACGGCAACTTTTTATTTAAACACGAAATATACTCTAGTAGCTATAGCTCATCCTTCTTCATTAATAATTACATTTTTACCGCGCAACTTCATGAGAATCGGAATTAATATCCATAAAACGGCAATAACTAAAAAGATTAATGAGAGTGGTTTTGCTATGAAAATACTGAATTCCCCATTTGAAATCGTTAAAGCGCGACGCATGTTATTCTCAATCATTGGACCTAATACAAGCGCTAAAACTAAAGGAGCAACAGGAAAATCATTTTTTGCAAAGAAATAGCCTGCAATCCCGCAACCTAATAATAAGAATAAATCAAATGTCGTATATTGAACTGCGTATACACCGAAGATTGAAATAGCAATAATGATAGGTAACAAAAATCTTTTCGGTGTTTGAATAATTTTTGCGAAAACACGAACCAGTGGCATGTTTAATATAAGCAGCATTAAGTTTCCAAGGAACATACTGGCAATTAGGCCCCACGCTACGTCTGGGTGTTCCTCAAACAATAATGGACCCGGCTGAATGTTGTACATGATGAACGCACCCATTAAAATAGCTGTCGTCCCTGATCCCGGGATACCTAATGTTAGTAGTGGAATCATCGCACCACCCGATGCTGCATTATTTGCAGATTCCGGAGAAGCAACTCCGGCAATATTTCCTTTACCGAAAGATTCTGGATTTTTGCTAATCTTCTTTTCTGTAATATACGCAAAGAATGAAGCAAGTGTCGCTCCCGCACCTGGTAGTACCCCTAAGAAGAAGCCAAGGAATGAGCCACGTGCGATTGGTGCTGCACTGTCTTTTAAATCCTTTTTCGTGGGTAAAATACGATCAATTTTTGCGATAGGTTCATCGGCCCCATCCTTCTCAAAAATAGTTTTAAAAACTTCACCTAATGCAAATAAACCTACAGCGACTGTTAAGAACTCAATTCCACTAAATAAAACTGGCTGGTCATATGTAAATCGTGCAATTCCAGAAACGGCATCTATTCCAATCGTTCCTAATAATAAACCGAGAACCGTCATTATTAATGCCTTCGTAATTGATTTACCTGCTAAACCGCTTACCGCTGCCAATCCTAATAGCATAAGCGAAAAATATTCTGCAGGACCAAAATTTATTGCTACTTTAGATAATGGCCGAGCCAATAAAACCAATCCGATTAATGCAATAATGCCTGCAATAAACGAGCCGATTGCCGCAATGGATAAGGCTGCTCCAGCCCTTCCTTGCCTTGCCATTTGATACCCGTCTAACGTCGTAACAACTGAAGAAGATTCACCTGGCGTATTTAATAAAATAGATGTTGTAGATCCACCATACATTGCACCATAATATACTCCCGCTAGTAAGATGATTGAACTAGTTGCAGCCATCTCTATTGGTAACCCTGATGTTAATGTAGCCGTAACAGGAATTAATAGAGCGACCCCACTCATCGGGCCAATTCCCGGCAACACACCTACAGCTGTCCCAATAATTACACCTAATAATGCGAATAAAATATTATGCCATTGAAAAGCAATCGCAAATCCATCTAATAAGTACTGTATCGTTGACAAATCAGCTCCTCCTTTCTATTTAGAGTGGGAATTTAGGTAATGATCCGCCTAACACATTGACGAAGCCGAAGTAAATAATTGCCGAAAATGCTGCTGCCACTATGATAGAGCTAACCCATTTTCCTCGTTCAAGGGTTTGAAAAGAGATTAATAAAAATGCAAAGGTTGTAATTAAGTAACCTAGTTTTTCGAGCAAAAATGCATAAGCAACCGCTGAAATGAAAATAATTAGGAATCGCTTAAAGTTAGAGGATTTGCCCCCTTCTTGCTCCTGAACGATTTTGTACATCGCCTGATGACGAATTGTTTCGAAAAATAGTAAAATACTTAATCCAATTAAAACAATCCCTAATACAAATGGAAATGTACTCGGGCCAATTTGAGAGCCGTACGCACTTTCAGAAATTTTTTGGGATTCGATAATAATTAGTATTCCTAGCACTAAAAATACAATACTCGCAACACGGTCAAATTTTAAATTCATTCGTTGTACACCTCCTATCAACTACACCTCGGCGTAATTGAGGCTAGATTCCACTTTAGGCCCATATGATGTGGACCAATCAGTCGCTGTCGTACTATAAGATACTTTTAAGTACTCCTCTATCGAATCCGTGACATCCACCGGGGCTTTATATTCATTAAGCCGGAGTTTGGATTCCCGCTAAAGGAAGGAAAAGTAATGTAGGCAAATAAATGCCCACATCATGTAAAAATTATTTTTGCATACCTAAAGCTGTTAAAATTTCAGTAATTGTACCTTCTTGTTCTTCAAGGAATTTCGTGAAATCATCACCTGCACGGAAGTCTTGTGCCCAGCCGTTACGATCTAATTCTGCCTTCCATTCCTCTTTTTCATTTAACTCTGTTAACTTTTCAACCCAATATTCCTTAGCTGTATCGGACATATCTTTCGGTCCAAAAATACCACGCCAAATAGTAAACTCTGATTCAATGCCTAAATCATATAATGTTGGAATTTCTTCTAAGCCTTCAATAGTTAATTTCTCTGGTGCTGTAACTGCTAAAACTCGAACGTCTCCGCTTTTTACATAAGCCGTTACAGTTGAAATATCTGTTCCGATCGCATCCGCGTTATTCCCTAATAATGCTGCCATCGCTTCTCCGCCGCCATCATAAGACACGTATTTTACTGCTTTTGGATCAATGCCGTACTCGAATGCAGGTAAGATTGTAACTAAATGATCCATTGAACCTGGAGCAGAACCGCCAGCCATTGTAAGCGCTGTTGGATCTGCTTTAACAGCGTCTAATAAATCAGTTAACGATTCGTAAGGAGAGTCAGCACGAACAACGATAGCACCAAAATCCTTCGTTAACTGAGCTAAGGGTGTTGTATCTTTATATCCGTAAGGGCTGTTCCCTTCTGCCTTTAAGTTATTAATTAAAATTGGTGGTGATTTTACCATTAACATATAATCGTTTTTAGCTTCTTTTGTTGCGTATGTTGCCATGAATACGGCACCACCACCACCTGGTTTGTTTTCTACTGTTATTGGTTTTTCGATTAATTTTGTTTCATTCATAACTTTTGCAATCGAACGAGATGTTAAATCCCATCCCCCGCCAGCCCCTGATGGTGCTACGATTGTTAAGTTACTTGTTGGATAGTCTTTGTCGCCTGATGATGTCTCCTCACTATCATTACAAGCTGCTAATGTAAGTGTTAACGCTGCTGCTGAAAATAAAGTTAGTAGCTTTTTTTTCATTGTCATAAAAATAGTCCCCCTTCTGTTTCACGCGTTATGTAAGCGTTATCTTAATTAAAAAGGATATTTTGTCTTTTTTATATATAACGTAACTATTATCTTTTATTTTCATAGAGTCCATATTGTTCATATTGTTCACGACATAAAAAAAGAGCATGTCAACAATACGACATACTCCAGTTCGTTTATTTTTTTATAAAGTATCTGCGCTCGGGTCTGCCAACGTAACCGTAAATATGTTCAACAAAGATTACTTTTTCATGCATTAGATGCTCCAAATAACGCCTTGCCGTTGTTCTGCTTATCCCTATTTCATTGCCCAGCTTTTCAGCAGTAATTCCTTCATCGCAATTTTGAATATAGGTTACCACTTTTTCTTTTGTAACAGAATCAATGCCTTTAGGGTTGCTTCCCTTTTCCAGTTCACCAGCGTATGTAAGGTTATTCCACAGTTTTTTTATATCCTCAGCCTGTAAGCGATCGGTTGAGTTCAATATTGTTTTTTTCTCTTTGTATTTGAGAAGGCATTCGTTAAAACGCTGTAATGTTAAAGGTTTTAATAAAAAATCAATAACACCGCTCGCATATGCCTTCTTTACAATTTCAACCTCCGCTGCTGCCGTGATTAAAATAATATCGGTATCCATATCCTTCTTCCTAATATAATCAATTAGTTCTGTCCCCAAATTATCGGCAAAGTAAATATCCAGCAAAATCAAATCTGGTTTTATTGTATCCAGCCAAATTTTTGCTTCTTCAATTGTATGGGACATTCCTATCGTTTTAAAACCTTCAATTTGCTCTAAAAACTTTTCATGTATTTGAGCAATCCGCATATCATCTTCAACGATCAATACTTCAATTGTATTCCCCATACGGACTCACCCCTCTTTTGGAATTGAAAAAATGAATAGTGCCCCACCCAATTCTCCACTTTCAATTGCAATTGAACCATTTAGTTTTTTAAGGTTTTCATTGACAATATACAAGCCATAACCCCGAAGTTCTTTGTCTTTTGTTGATTGCTTTTTTTCAAATATACTGTTGATTACTTGTTGATCGATACCATTCCCTGAATCTTCAATTTCACAAACGACCTCTTTTTCATCTTCGTAAATATAAATTCGCACAATACGTTCTTCTTCATCTAAATGCTCCACTGCTTCAAAGGCATTCGTTACTAAATTCCCCAAAATCGAAATTAGTAGATGCTTTTCAATATGCTGTCCTAATTTCCCGCAAAAACTATCTTCATCTAGTAATAACGTAACCTTCAATTCCTTTGCTCTATTATAAAAACCAATGATTAGACCACAAATAAACGTATCTTGAATTTTTTCGTTTAAAAATGAGATTAATGCGTGATTCCCAAGCCTCTCAGAATGAATCAAGTAGAGAGCTTCATCATACTCCTTCAGTTGAATCAACCCTGAAATTGTATATAAAAAGTTATTGTATTCATGTGTTTGAGCTCGTAACGATTCTATATATTGCTTTACTTGTGACAGCTCATTTGCCACTAAATCTATTTCCTCAAATGGCCTGAAACTTGACACAGCACCGGTTACTTCGCCCTTATTAACAATCGGAACACGGTTTACTAATGTTTTAACGCCATTAATGGTCATCATTCGATCTAATTGTTCATGACCGGAATCCATCACTTTGATTAAGTGGGTATTCGGAATAACTTCACTAATATTCTTGCCTATTTCAGATTCCCCGCTCCTTAAAATTGCTTTCGCAGAGTGATTAATCAATGTAACGGTGCCCTCTCGATCAACCATGATAATTCCTTCTCGAATCGATTCTAATATAGCATTTCGCTCGGACAATATTTTAACGATTTCCTGAGGTTCGTAATCCAATAATTGTGCTTTTGTTTTATTGGAGAAATACTTAGAAAGAATAATTGATAAAACAATCGTAATGGCAAATATTATTATCAAATACTTGGAATAAACGATATTCGCCGAAAAGATATCGGAAAATAAAAAGCCGACTGAAACGACACCAATGATCTCCCCATTCTCATCCTTTACGGGGGCCTTGCCGCGCAACGCTTTACCTAATGTCCCCTCCGCATTTGAAATGTAAGCTTCCCCATCACTAAGCGCTTTGGCATTATCGTCCCCGACCATTTTTTCACCGATTCGTTCTTTTACTGGATGAGCATACCTAACTTCATTCTCATCTCCAACAACCACATATTCGGCATTAATACTCTGTTGAATTTGCAGAGCAATTTTTTGAATTTCCTCAGTTGTTGAAGGTTGCTTCAGTCCCTCTATAATTACTGGGTGCTCCGAAGCGACTTGTGCAGCACCGAGTGCACGCTCACCAATTTCCTTTTCTACGATTTCCCCAATAACAAAATAAGATGAAGCTAAACTTATTACTAAAATCATTACAGCCAGAATGGTATTATACTTGAAAAAACGAAAATTTAATGAGCTTCTTTCCATATGCTATTACCCCTATTTTTGGCAATTATTACTTTAGATGATTATAGCATAAGAATTTTCCCTCAATTCTAATAATTCAACAACCCCACTGCAATTTATGCTAATGAGCTTAGCAGGATGCTTCCGAAAATGAATCAGCCGCTTAGCGCTGAATAATAAGCGGCACCAAGTGGCTAAATTGTCTTTTTTTGAAGTTATCTATTTAATAGAGTACGGCTTAATGCCCAGCCCATTATCTCTTCCATTTATCACTCGCTTTGAAATTATAAACAGGTGTTACACGCTTCTGTATTGTCACCGTTTCACCGATTTGCTCCACGATTTCCTGCATCGGCTTGTAGGCCATTGGTGCTTCATCCAATGTTTCCTCACTGACAGAGGTTGTCCAAATGCCTTTCATCGTTTCCTTGAAATCATCCATTGATAAATTTTTCATCGCTGCAGTTCTTGAATAAATACGACCTGCTCCATGTGGGGCAGATTCATTCCAATCAGCATTGCCTTTACCGATACAAATTAACGAGCCATCTCGCATATTCATTGGGATGACGAGCTTTTCATCCTTTGCAGCACGCACAGCTCCTTTACGCAAAATCATTGCATCAGTATCTATATAATTGTGTACAGAATCAAACTGCTCTGCAAAATCCCACTTCATATGCTCAGCGATCGTTTTCGCAATATGAATACGGTTTTCATTTGCAAAACGCTGTGCCAATTTCATGTCGGCAATGTAATCATCGAATTGATCCCCTTCCAGATAAGCTAAATCTTTTGGGACGAAGGGGTTTTCCTTCTTATACGCTTCTATCATTTTTTGAATTTCTTTGTACTGTCCCGCTTCTTTTAAAGCTTTAATTTTTTCTGTTAAATCTTCGCGCTGTAACGATTCAAATGCGCGCTTTTGATGCCAGTTTGCTACTTTTGCCCCGACATAGCGAGAACCTGTATGAATAAGTAAATAATAGATACCTTCATTATCTTTTGCCAGCTCAATAAAGTGATTACCCCCGCCTAATGTGCCAAGAGATCGGTTCGTATAATCATTTTGTAAGCCGCGTGCAATAAAGTTTTCGTTTGCAAAAAGCTCGTGACTTTCTGGAGTATCATCATGAATTTCATTGCCACTTGGAACGAAATGTCTAATCGTTGCATCGAGCTTGTTAAAGTCCACTGCCCCTGAACCAATTTCAGAAACGAGTACACCACATCCAACATCTACCCCGACCAAATTCGGTACGACATGTTTCTTCAGCTGTATCGTTGTACCGATTACGCAACCTTTACCCGCATGATAATCAGGCATAATACGTACTTTCGTTCCTTCCATAAACGATTGATTGACGAGCTCATTAATTTGCTGGATCGCTGTTTCTTGCGGTGTATTAGTATATATTTTTGCGTTCGTAAATTTCCCGGTAACTTCGATCAATTCTGTTCACGCCTTTCTTTTTTCAACATCAATAGAGCAAATAATATAAGTGTTACTAGCATATAGATTCCGATTAACATGATAGGCGACACCTGTATAATGAAACCGAATGCAACTTCAGATTGTAAAACGAAATCATCTGGCGCGAATTGAGGCCGGTATAAAAAAGTTTGAATAAGACCAAATATAAGTTGAGCTAGAATATAAAGAATAAATAGAAGTAGCGCACCTAGTAATGCGGAAATAAATTTACGTTTCAAGATATCACCCCCTTTTTATGAAACAATTGGTAGTATTTACGTGCTGAGAAGATAATAAGTTTCGTTAAACTTTAATGGTGAGGAAAAGTTTACCTGTTCAATTTATTCTAAGTAATTGAGCGATATTAGAACTTTTTGGCTGATATTAGAAGGTTCGGAGCCATTTTAGAAGTTCGAGCACTGATACTAGAAAGTTTCAGAGGTTTTTTAAAAACTATGAAGCATTTATTAGAAAGCATAGCCGAACTCGGCATAAAGTTCAGAATACTCAATTATACCCTTGCCAATAAACCCACTATTCTTATAGACTTTATAAAAAGGGGCGGGTAAATTTGAATATAGATCATATTGAGTCTTTTATATACGTGGTGGAGTACAAAAGTGTCCATAAAGCTGCGAATGTATTGTTTCTTTCACAACCTACTATTTCGGCACGTATCAAATCACTTGAAGAAAGTCTAAATGTGAAATTGTTTATTCGTTCTGGACGTAGTTTAACCTTATCAAAAGAAGGAAAGCACTTTTTAACTTACGCCCGAGAAATTGTTTCACTTTACCGTAAAAGCCAAATAGAAATTCAGAAACTTTAACTTTTAAACATCATTTTTTAAATGGTGTTTTTTATTGGCCTAAAAATCCCTCCATGCACCAGTATGTTCCTATTTACTGATAGAATTTTTCTATCAGTACCCCCTTGTAATAATTATCTGAATAATGTTACGATTCATTCATCAAATACAAGTAATTCAATAGGAATTAAAGGAGATGGCGTCATGGTGAAGAAACAGGTACATTTCGGTGCAATGATACATGGTGTAGGAGGCCATATTTCAAGCTGGCGACATCCTGAAGTAAATCCAAAGCAAAGTGTTGACCTACAATTTTATACACAACAAGCTCAAATTGCAGAACGAGGAAAGTTTGATGTTGTCTTTATCGCAGATGGGCTTTTTATAAATGAAAAATCTATTCCACATTTCTTAAATCGTTTTGAACCGGTAACTATCTTATCAGCTCTTGCTGCAGTTACAAATCAGGTTGGTTTAGTTGGAACAATTTCAACTTCCTACAGTGAACCTTTCAATGTCGCTCGACAGCTTGCATCACTTGATTTGATTAGTAACGGGCGTGCTGGATGGAATGTCGTAACTACTCCACTTGAAAGTACGGCACTAAATTTCAATAAAAAAATTGAGGATCACCCATCACATCCTGAGCGCTATGAGATTGCGAAGGAATATTTGGATGTTGTAAAAGGACTCTGGGATTCTTGGGAAGACGATGCTTTTATTGCAAATATTGAAAAGGATTTGTTTTTCGATAAAGAAAAGCTTCATGTGCTTGACTACAAAGGGAAATACTTCAACGTTCGTGGTCCTTTGAATATTCAGCGTTCTATCCAAGGTCAACCTGTTATTTTCCAGGCTGGTTCATCTCCTGCAGGAATTGAGCTTGCAGCACGTGATGCAGATGCCGTATTTTCAGCACCTAAATCACTTGAAGAAAGCCAGCAATTCAAACAAAAACTAGCAGATGCTTCTTTAAATGTAGGGCGTAATACGGAGCTGAAGCTGTTCCCGGGCATCTCCCCTATTGTTGGAGATACAGCCGAAGAGGCGGAAAAGCGTTATTGGGAAGTTGCCGAGCTTGTATCGGATGAAAAAGCACTTGCCTATTTAGGTCGCTATTTCGATCATCACGACTTCAGTCAATATGATATTGATGCCCCGTTCCCTGAACTTGGTGACCTAGGACGAAACAGTTTCCAGGCGTTTACGGATCGCATTAAGCAATATGCAAAAGAAGAAAAACTAACATTGCGTGAAGTCGCACTTCGTGAAGCTACACCGCGCTCGAATTTCATTGGTACACCGGAGCATATTGCAGATGAGATCATTCGCTGGATTGATGCAGATGCTGCAGACGGCTTTATTATTACAACGGTTGCACCACATACATTGGAAGATTTCGTTGAAAAAGTTGTACCGATTTTACAAGAAAAGGGGTATTACCGTGAAGACTACCCTGCTTCGACTTTACGTGAGAACTTAGGATTACCAATTAAAGAAAACCGTTATTCGAAGCAGCTTATTAAATAACTTAAGGAGGAGCCACCAAATGATCAAGCTAGAAAATATTCATAAAAGCTTTGGCAAAATGGACGTTTTAAAAGGGATTGACCTTGAAGTAAACAAGGGAGATATTATTTCAATTCTTGGTCCAAGTGGCTCAGGAAAAACAACGTTACTCCGTTGCATCAACTTTTTGGAAAAGGCAAATGAAGGAACTATCACAATTGATAATCTATCGCTCAATGTGAAAACTGCAGCTAAAAAGGACATTATTGCATTACGCAAAAAGACAGCGATGGTTTTCCAGAGCTATAACCTCTTTCAGCATAAAACGGTTTTGCAAAATATAACTGAAGGCTTGCTCGTTGTTCAAAAGAAACCTGTGAAGGAAGCAAAAGAAATTGCATTAGAGCTATTAAAAAAAGTAGGTCTTGAACATAAAGCGGATGCTTACCCAAGCGAGTTATCAGGGGGTCAACAGCAGCGAGTCGGTATTGCGAGAGCATTGGCGTTAAATCCCGAGGTCATTTTATTTGATGAGCCGACTTCTGCTTTAGATCCGGAGCTTGTCGGTGAAGTGCTGGATGTCATTCGGAAAATCGCAAAATCAGGTATTACGATGATTATTGTCACACATGAAATGAATTTTGCCCGAGAAGTATCAAGCCGTATTGTGTTTATGGATGGTGGCGTTGTGTTGGAAGAAGCAGAACCTCAGATCATTTTTAATACGCCAAAACATGAGCGGACAAAACAATTTTTAAAACGGTTAACGCCAGAGCTTACATTTGATATTTAAGGAGAGAAAAAAATGGGTTATCACTTATCTATTTTAGATCAGGCTCCTGTTATAGAAGACGCTTCAAACGCGCTAACCCTTCAACGAACAGTAGAGCTTGCCCAGCTTGCAGAACAGCTAGGGTATAAACGATTTTGGGTTTCTGAACATCATCATTCACATGAAGTAGCGAGCTCCTCTCCAGAAGTGCTCGTCAGTTATATTCTTGCTAAAACAAATAAGATTCGGGTAGGTTCTGGTGGTGTAATGCTTTCTCACTATAGCCCTTATAAAGTGGCCGAGAACTTTCAAGTTTTAACGAACTTGGCAGGAGATCGTGTGGACCTCGGTGTTGGGAAAGCACCAGGTGGACTTCCTTTAGCTACGGCAGCTTTACAATATGGCGTAGCTGAAGCAAGTAACGATTTCAATGAACGTCTACGTTTACTAAAGGGTTTTATTGAAAACAAGCTTCCTGAGGACGATCCTTTTGCAAAGCTGGAAGTAACGCCAACTAGTGAAGTCGCTCCAGAGATCATTTTACTGGGTGGTAGTGTTGCAAGTGCCGAATATGCTGGTCAGTTAGGGTTTACTTATGTGTTTGCCCAATTTATTAATAGCGATAAGCAAGTGCTTATTGATGCAATTGCTGCATATAAAAAGCATTCTCCAAACGGGAAATTCGGCGTCGCATTTGCTGTTATTGCAGCGAAGAATGAGGCAACTGCACACGCTTATGCAGAAGGTCATGAAATTTATAAAGTGCATTTAGCAAGTGGCCGTACACTCACACTTCATACAAAAGAAGCTGCAGAAGAATTCGGGCAGCAATCCGGTGAATCGTATGAGGTCAAACGGTATGAAGCAAACATTTTAAGCGGTACACCCGAACAAATTAAAGAAACACTTGATCAATATTATGCATTAGGTGTAACAGAATTCATTTTTCATACACCCATTAAAAATCACGAAGCACGTCGCACATCTTATGAGCTACTTAGTCCAAAACATTTGCTTGCGGCAGTGACGGTATAAATAGGAGGAAAAAGAAATGACACAAGTAATTGTTTGGTCTAAAGATGGTTGTTCTTATTGTGAGGAAGTAAAAACGTATTTACAGCAAAACCAAATTGACTATCGCGTAGTCGATGTGACAAATAATGATTCCTACCGGGATATTTTAGATATTAAATATGGTATTCGCTATGTACCGGTTGTTGAAATCGGTCAGGATAATTCATATGTAGGGGTTACAGAGCTTGGAATTGAGCATTTAGAAAAAGCATTGAAAGCATATGAAGAGGTGAAAGCATAATGAAAAAACGATTACTATCTGCTATTTTATTGGCCGGAGCATTACTATCAGCATGTGGCAGTGATTCGGATGTAGCTTCAACGAATGCAAATAACAATGAGGATGCAAAAAAGGTTGTTATCGGTACTGGGTCCCAGTTTATTAATATTTGTTTTTATGATGAGGATGGCAATTTAACTGGATATGATATCGAATTGTTAAAGGAAATCGATCAGCGCCTGCCACAATATGAATTTGATTTTGAGGTAATGGATTTCTCGAATTTACTTCTTAGTTTAGAGACGAAGAAAATTGATGTAATCGCACATAATATGGCTAAAAACCCTGAGCGTGAGGAAAAGTTCCTATTCAATTCACAGCCATATAATGCAGTACCTACTCATGTCGTTGTTAATGAAAAAAATACTGATATTCAATCAATTGATGATTTAAACGGGAAAACAGTTGGTCTTGCACCAACAAGTAATGCGGCACTCTTTGTTGAAGATTACGTAGCGAAAAACAACATGGATACTAAGCTAACGTACATTACATCTACACCGGATATTTTAAATCAATTAAAAACAGATCGCATTCAGGCGATTTTCCAGTTCCCCTTCTCAGTGGAAATATTTAACCGTGAATCTGATGCACAGTTGAAATTAGTTGGCGAGCCACTAATCTTCTCTGAAATCTTCTTCATGCTAAATAAGCAAGATGAACAATTAGCTGCAGATATCGATGAAGTATTAGTCGAGTTGATTGACGATGGTACTGTTAAGGAATTAAGTGAAAAATGGCTTGGTGCCGACTTCTCGGTTGAACTATAAAAAGGAGGTAATGATGCATGTCGAGCTTCTTCGATATTGGCTATGTATTTGAAGCCATTCCAAAACTACTAAGCTATTTACACATAACAATCGAAATATTAGTGTTATCGATTTTCTTTGGGCTCATTCTGGGCATCATCATTGCCGTTCCACGCCTTTATAAAATCCCTATCCTTAAACAAATCGCTACACTTTATATTTCATTTATTCGTGGGACACCAATTTTAATTCAATTATTTTTAATTTTTTATGGGCTACCGTTTATTGTAGGGATGGTCGGGATTGATATTACGCGAATGGATGCTTTCATCTTTGTCGTTATTACATATACACTCAGCAATGCAGCAGCTTTTGCAGAAATATTCCGTGCAGCAATTCAATCGGTTGATTACGGGCAAGCTGAAGCTGCTCAATCAATCGGTATGACAAGTTGGCAAACTTTCTCGCGTATTGTGTTTCCACAAGCATTGCGCGTAGCTTTCCCAAACATTGCGAGCACGTCCATTAGCTCATTAAAAGATACCTCGCTTGCCTTCTCAATCGGAGTAATGGATATGATGGGGCGAGGCGATACACTCATTACAGCTACGATGAATGCGCTCGAAGTATATGTAGCACTCGCTATTATTTATTATGTTATTGTTCTGCTGCTGGAGTACGGCTATAAATTTATTGAACGTTATTTAAATCGCTATCTTGTAAAAGAGGCAATATAGGGGGAATACGATGCAGTTGGATTTCAATTTTATTATGTATGCGCTAAAAGAACTCAGCAAAGTCATTCCTTTTACATTGTTTTTAGCCTTTACCCCAATTATTTTAGGGTTTGTAATTGGTCTAATCGTTGCCTTTATTCGCATGAGTGATTTAAAAATTATAAAAGCATGTGCAAACTTCTATGTTTCCTTTTACCGTGGAACCCCAGTAATTATGCATATTTTCATTATTTATTTCGGTTTTACAAATTTGGCCCAGGAAGTGCTCAACGTATCCCTTAATGGCATCCCTCTTTATGTGTTCGTATTAATTGCGTTAACTTTAAATGCAGGAGCATTTTTATCTGAAATTATACGTAGTGGTATTTTAAGTGTTTCAAAGGGGCAGATTGAAGCAGCCCAATCCATTGGAATGACGATGAGCCAAACATTTAGACGTATCATTTTTCCACAGGCAATTGTTGCGGCGATCCCTAATTTAACAAATATATGTACTGCATTTTTACATGCCACATCGATCGCCTTTTTAATTTCTGTGACTGAAATAACAGGTACAGCCAATATTATTGCGGCAAGCAATTTAAAATTTTTGGAAGCCTTTATCGCGGCGGCGGTTATTTATTGGGTCATTTCCATTTTAATCGAAGTTCTTTCGGCAAAAATGGAAAAGAAAGTTACAAAGCATATCCGAAGTGGCGTTGTACAAAATACATGAAATGAAGCGTTCCTATTTGGGACGCTTTTTTATTTAAGAAATCGAGCGATATTAGAAGTTTCAGAGGTTTTTTAGAAACTCCTCATACTTATTAGAAAACCAAAGTTGTTCCGGTTCAGCGGATACAAAAAACCGAATTTCCCTATCTATGAAAGGAAATTCGGTTAATCTTCATTTCAAATGCACAAACCGCGAGACCATCATCGTTAAAAATGCATAGGCTCCCGCTTTTACTGTTTGGAGTTCACTTGTATCTCGGTGCGGATCTAAACATACGAAGTCCATACCGCGGACGATCTCGTACTTCCCTACTTCATGCAGCAAATCAAAAAGCTCATCTGTTCGCATTCCGCCTGGTGTTGAAGCAGGTACTCCGGGTGCGTATGCAATATCGAGTACATCCATATCGACAGTCACGTAAACAAGATCCACTTTTTCAGCAAGCTGCTGCATGACATCCGTTATAACTGTAGCCGCTCCATGACGCCGGAAATCCTTTAATGTAATACGGTTTACCCCATAGTGATCAGCAGCACGGATAAGGCTTGAGGCATTGTAAAAGCCGTGCAGTCCGATATTGTAAACATCTTCACCACGCACAACACCCGCATCTAGTAGCTGGCGAATCGGTGTACCATTTGTCGGGCCATCAGAATCCGTTGCACGTAAATCAAGGTGGGTATCAAATTGCAAAATGCCAATACGCTTCCCTGAATGCTTTGCAAATGCTCGGACAATGGGTGCTGTAATCGAGTGATCGCCGCCGATTTGCACGTAAAAGCTATTCGGGCAACCTTCCATTACATCCGTCATCGCCTGTTCAATATTTTCATGACACTGCAAAATATTTGTCCCGTGCAATTTTACATCGCCTAAATCGGCAACACGGAGCGCTCGGAAGTCAACGTTTTCATCAATTGAATATGTCGTGAAATAATTCCAGCTTTTACGGAAATAATCGGGATACTCCGAAGCTGCAGATGCACTAATCGAAGAACGAGATAACGGAACGCCTGTTATGACTACATCATAATCATCTGAACATTCCCCGTAGCTTGGTTCAATCCAGTCCTTCACCTTCATATCTTCATGCTCAGTACGATTCCAAGTAGTGGCTGGGCTTACTAATAACGATTTCACAGTAAGCTGCCACCTTTCACGACTACTTTCCCTGCTTTAATAACGGTATCCGTATGATTCATACCATAGAAATATTGAAGTTGCTTATAGTTTGGCACGTCCAAAATAAGGACATCTGCCAGCTTCCCTTTTTCAAGCGTCCCAACATTATCAGCTCGATTAATTGCATGAGCCGCATTAATTGTAGTTGCACAAAGCACTTCTTCCATCGTCATCCCCATGTTCATACATGCCAGATTTTGAATAAATGGTAGGCTAATTGTGGGAGATGAACCCGGATTAAAGTCTGTGGAAATCGCTACCGGCACTCCGCTATCCACCATCAGACGCCCTCTTGCATAAGGGGCACGCAAGAAAAAGGCTGTTCCCGGTAATAGCACTGCAATCGTTCCTGCTTTTGCCATAGCAGCAATCCCTTCATCAGATGCAACAAGTAAATGTTCCGCTGAAATGGCACCAACTTCCGCAGCAAGCTCGGCTCCTTCGTATGGTTCAATTTCATCTGCGTGAATTTTCGGTGTTAGCCCATAAGCTTTCCCTGCTTCTAAAATTAGGCGAGACTGTGCAGGCGTGAATACGCCTTTCTCGCAAAATACATCATTAAATTCAGCAAGTCCAAGCTCAGCCACCTTTGGAATCATTTGCTCAATAATTATTTTCACAAATTCATCCTCATTACCCTTATATTCTTTTGGAACGGCATGAGCACCCATAAAGGTCGAAACAACATCCACTTGATGATTTTCCTGTATTTTTTTCGTTACATACAGTTGCTTCAGTTCGGTCTCCATGTCTAATCCGTAACCTGATTTAGCCTCCACCGTCGTAATACCATGACGTAAAAAATTATTTAAATGCTCATATGTTTTATCATATAGTTCGTCAAAGGACGCTTCACGCGTTTTTGTCGTCGTGTAATGAATACCGCCCCCGGCATTCATAATATCCATATATGATTTGCCGGCAAGGCGTATATTGAGTTCATGCTCCCTTGTTCCACCATGCACTAAATGTGTGTGGCAGTCGACTAGGCCTGGCATGACAATTTTGCCGCGCGCATCAATGACATCTGCGTTATTTACCAAATGCGGAAACTCGTTCTTAATCTCTTCAAGAGGGGCAATCATTGCGATACGATCGCCCTCAATTAGAATACTCACTTCTTTTTTTAAACCTAGCTCGCTCATCTGTTCACGGCGGCGAGGCAATTTTACCTCGCTCGCCAATGTTAATACTTCATTTGCATTGTTTATTAAAATAGCCAAAGTTCATCATCCTTTTAGCATCGGCATGTTAATACCTTTTTGTTTTGCTGTGCTGATTGCAATGTCATATCCTGCATCCGCATGACGTACAACACCCATTCCCGGGTCTGAAATAAGCACGCGGTTAATTTTATCTGCTGCGAGCTGTGTTCCGTCTGCTACCAATACTTGACCTGAATGCTGTGAATAGCCCATACCTACGCCTCCACCATGATGTAAGCTTACCCAGCTTGCGCCACCTGCTGTATTGACTAATGCATTCAGCAATGGCCAGTCGGATACTGCATCCGATCCATCCTTCATACCTTCTGTTTCGCGGTTTGGCGATGCCACAGAGCCTGAATCTAAATGGTCACGGCCAAATACGATTGGTGCTTTTAATTCACCGTTGGCCACCATTTCGTTAACGCGTAGTGCAAAGCGGTGGCGATCTCCATAGCCTAACCAGCAAATTCGTGCCGGCAAGCCCTGCCATTTCACCATTTTTTGCGCCATATTAATCCAGTTTACTAATGCCGCATCTTCTGCGAACATTTCCTTTGCTAATGCATCTGTTTTATAAATATCTTCAGGATCGCCTGACAATGCCGCCCATCGGAACGGTCCTTTTCCTTCACAGAATAACGGACGAATATAGGCTGGTACAAACCCTGGGAAATCAAATGCATTTTCCACACCCATTTCCTTTGCATAGGCACGGATATTATTACCGTAATCAAATGTCTCTGCACCCGCTTGTTGGAATTCAAGCATTGTCCGTACATGTTCTGCCATTGTTTCCTTTGCACGACGCTCATATGTTTTGACATCCGTTTTACGTAATTGCAGCGCTTCAGCTAAAGTCATGCCGTTGGGAACATAGCCATTTACCGGGTCATGAGCAGATGTTTGGTCTGTCACAAAATCCGGAATGATGCCACGGTTTAACAGTTCACGGTTCACGTCCGCACAGTTTCCTACTAAACCGATTGATGCAGGCTCGTTAGCAGCAGTTAATTTGTTCACTAGCTCCATTGCCTCATCCACTGACTCGACAAGGTAATCACAGTAGCCTTCGTTTATTTTGCGTTCGATACGTGCACGATCTACCTCAACAACTAAAATTACCGCACCCGCCATTTTTCCTGCTAGCGGCTGGGCACCACTCATGCCGCCCATACCTCCAGTTAATATCCACTTACCACGAAGGTCGGCTGTTCCAAACTTCTTTTTTCCCGCTTCAACAAAACTTAAGTACGTTCCTTGTAAAATTCCTTGTGCCCCGATATAAATCCAAGATCCTGCTGTCATTTGTCCATACATCATTAAATTGCGTTCTTCCAATTCATAAAAGTGGTCCCAGTTTGCCCATCCAGGAACTAAGTTGGAATTTGCAATCAATACGCGCGGGGCATTTTCATGTGTTTTGAAAACAGCAACCGGTTTTCCTGATTGCACAATCATCGTCTCATCATTTTCTAATTCCTTTAATGTTGCGATTAATTTATCATAGCTTTCCCAATCACGCGCTGCCTTTCCGATACCACCATAAACTACAAGCTCATCTGGATTCTCTGCCACTTCCGGATCCAAATTGTTCATAAGCATGCGCATTGCCGCTTCTTGTGTCCACCCTTTACATGAAAGTTCCGAACCACGTGGTGCGCGAATATTTGTTTTGAATACCATAAAAAATCGCTCCCTTTATTTTTAATATTATTTAGAAGAAGAAAAATGCTATTGGTGTTACTAAAATTAGTGTTAATACAACTCGCTCAAACCAAATAATGATCATTTGGCGAATTGTTAGCGGAATGTCTGTCGATAAAATAACCGGAATTACCGCTGAGAAGAATAAAATAGCCGAAATCGATACAACTGCCACGATAAATTTCGTTATCATTGCAGCTTCTGTAACAATCATTGCCGGTAAAAACATTTCGGCAATCGATAAGGACAATGCTTTAGCCGTCAGCATAGGGTCCGGAATTTGCAGTAAATACGTAAATGGCGCAAAGATGTATGCCAACCAATCAAATAAGGGTGTATAAATCGCCAGTACCATACCTAATAACCCGATTGATAAAATCGACGGTATGACACCCATCGCCATGATAAAGCCATCCTTTAAATGAATATATAAATTTTTCGGTAAGGAAGGATTCTGCTTTGTAGCTTCAACTGCTTCCGCCCATGCCACTTGAAGACGATCCTTCTTTACAATCTTTTCGGGCTGGGGAGTAGAACCTTCATAATACTCATCCTTAATCTTATTTAGTGGATAAATCCGCGCCGTAATCGCTGTTACAACGAATGTCACGACTAATGTCACCCAGAAAAATAAGTTCCAGTATTCCATTAAATCCAATGTTTTTGCCACTATTACCATAAATGTAGCCGATACCGTTGAGAACCCTGTTGCAATGATGGCTGATTCTCTTGCTGTATACTTTCCTTCTTTATATACACGGTTCGTCAATATTAAGCCAACTGAATAGCTACCAACAAACGAAGCTACCGCATCAACCGCTGACCTCCCCGGTGTTTTAAAAACAGGCTTCATGATTGGTTGCATGAACACCCCTATAAATTCAAGCAAACCATAGCAAACGAGTAATGCTAAAAAAATTGATCCTATTGGAATGACCAAACCAACTGGCTTAATAAGTTTCTCTAATAAAAATGGACCGATATCCGGGTTAAATAACCATGCAGGACCAAAACCAAAAATCAGCATGACACCTGCCACTAATCCGCCTAGTTTAAAAACTGATAGCACCATATTCACTTTTGATGTTTTCCACTTTTTCGTAACAAATGGATAAAATGCGCCGAGCACTAAAAGAATCAACACATATCCATTTACCAGTGTAGGAGCATATGCAGTAAGCGCACTAACTACATGGTCGACCAATATCGATGATTTCCCATTCCATTCAAATGACACGAAAAAGCTGAAAATACCGATTAAACTACAAATAATCATTTTAGTAAAAATGCCTAATTCAAACTGATTTGTTTTTGGAATTTCCTGCTCTTGTTGATACTTTGTCATTTCACCACCCCTTTGTTATACAAACTATAAATCTCTTTATATTCTGAATAAATAGAATAAAAAACTACATTATAGTAAAATTTAAATAAAATAAAATTAATCTAATTTAAAAGTAGAATTTATATAAGAAATAGCATTTATATAAGGCAAGGTGATTTGTTCAGTGAAAATTTTAATTGTAGAGCGGGATATGGAAGAAATTAAAGGAATTGAATGGTATTTAAAAAACTACTTTATGAGCGATATTGAAGTAATTCGAATGATGGATAGCAGTAAAATAATTGAGGATTTTCAACGTATTCAGCCAGATGTACTTTTAATGGAAATGGAACTGGCGTCATCTTCTGTCGAACAGTTTTTGCGTAAACAGAAGATTCCCATTATCGGGGTCACAGCAGAGCCTATTTTCCAGCAAGCAATGAAGGCCATTCGCTTAAAGGCTATTGACCTCTTTGTGAAGCCAATTCCATTGGAGCAGCTAAAGTCCACCCTATTGCAAATTCCTTTACCAAAGCAAAAGACCCTTACAAGCAGTGCCTTTCCAATCGAAACATCATTGTATTCGGATTTATATTTAAATAAGCCGGATATTTTCACTTTAAAGGGGCGGGGATTCTTTTTAATTGAATGTGCCGACTACGAAGACAATTTAATGCTATACGAGTGGCTAATTGAATTGCCCATTTTTCAGAATCTCATTGCCCTTCCGCTACAGAAACGGGTTATTTGCATCACTGAAACGGATGATTTTCCCATGCTATTGAAACAACTTAGAATTATGAGCCAGGAATGGGAGAAATTCAGTGGGGATGCGCTGAATATTGCTGTTTATGATGGCAAGGAAACAACCCTTCTGAAGATGTACCGGGCATGTAAAAAAACATTAACCCAGCGTTTTTATAAAGGGTACTCCCATATTTTCAGAAGCTCGCAAACGCTATATGTGAAAAGGCTTGAACCCCTACTGACACCAGAGGAGCAGCATCTGTGGATTACCAGTCTTGAAAATGGAGATTTGAAAGCGATCAAAGCTTTTTTATATAAACTCACACATCCTTCATCCTATTATCACCAGGATGATGTCCGAATTCATTTAACGAGTATTTTAGCGCAAATTCGCCGGTTCATGATGAAGTACCACCTTCAACAGCAGGCAAAATTGGAAGAACAGTATCGTGCGTTGTTCCATTTTATTTTAGAACATCCGATTTTATATGCGATTGTGCAGGAATTTATTTTGTTTACTCAGCTATTAATCGAAGCAAGAAAAAATATGCAACAACAACAGATTGCGGATTATACAGAAATAGCCGTTGAAATGATCGAACGCAACTATAAAAACCCTGAACTCACATTACAAGTCGTTGCAAATGAGTTAAATATAAGTGCCAACTACTTAAGCAATATATTCTCAAAAAAACGAGGTATTCCGTTTCGAAAGTTTATGCAGCAGCACCGAATCCAACAGGCAGAAAAATTATTAATAGAGACTAACGTGGAGATTGGAACAGTTGCAGAAATGGTCGGCTTTACGGACAGTAATTATTTCACAAAAGTATTTCGGGAATATTATCATTTAACGCCCTACCGCTATCGGGTGCAGGTTAGGAAAACGGATGGAAACGTAAATCCATAATACCGAGATGAAGAAAGTGTACGGCGGAATCTATTTCGCTATTTATTACAAATAAAAGGGCTGAGTTAAAAGTCCATTTACCTTTTAACACAGCCTGTTAATAAATTTATTTAGCTTGTTTATCACTTTATACCCGTCAAAACGGAAACAGCAAAGGCACGGCAATCATCATGACAATAAACATAATGACCTGCAAAGGTACACCGATTCGAACAAAATCCATAAATTTATAGCCGCCCGCCGTTAAAACGAGTGAGTTCGTTGGGGAGGCAATTGGTGTAGCAAACGCCATACTTGCAGCCGTTGCCACAGCAATCATGAATGTATACGGATTTGCATCCATGGCAAGTGCTGCTGCAATGGCAATAGGAGAAAACAATACAGCAGTGGCCGTATTGCTGACAAATTGTCCAAAAACAACAGTTAGTAAATAAATACCCATTAGTACACCGTAGGGACCGAAATCACCTAGAACATTAATAATCCCTTCGGCCAATATAGTCATCCCGCCTGTTTTTTCAAGTGCGGTCGCCATTGGCAGCATCGCCGCAACAAGTACGATACTTTCGAAGTTCATCTTACTGTACGCATCATCCATATTGCGTAGACAGCCAGTTATTATCATGAGGACAGCGCCTATTAGTACTGCAATAACGGCATCAAACACTTCAAAAACCATCAATGCAATCATAAGCAACATAATCGCTCCGGCAATAGGTGCTTTACCATTTGCGGCAATCGTTCCTGCCTGCTCACGTGGCTGCCCTACTATAACAACATCATGCGTTTCACGGGATAGGAGCTCAATCTCATCCCATGTCCCCTGCACTAAAATCGCATCCCCGAACCGCAGCTTTTGATCCGCCATATTATTAAGTAAGTAGTCACCCTTCCGATTAATCCCTAAAATATTTAAATTATACTTTTCACGAAAACCGATTTTACTTACTGTTTCCCCAATTAAACGAGATTGCGGCGTCAATAAAACTTCGGCTACTCCTATTTTTTTTGACACGAGATCTTCGGCATTGTCTTCAATAGGCTGAATGGTTAACGCAAAATCATGAGCAAAACGCCCAACATCATCCGATAAACCTTGAACATAAAGCTCATCGCCAGCATGTATGACACTCGTCGGACCAGCTAGCTCTTGATAAGTCATCGGGCGTAAATTAATACCTTCTTGTGCAGCACCGCGCTTAATTTTCATAATGTAAATTTGATAGGTTGCAGGGAGCTTTAAATCGACCAGTTTTTGCTCCAAAATTGTTGACTGTTCACTTACTACAACCCGGAATAACTTGTCATGTAGATCATATTCCTGTGCAATTTTCTGTGGAGATAATTTATACCCTGCACTTGATTGCGAACGGCTTTTTTCATTTGGTAGCAATTTATTGCGGACGAGAACTAAATAAATAATAACGGTAATTGTCGCGATAATGCCAATTGGTGTGATTGTAAAGAAGCCTAGTTTTTCAAATCCATGGTCCACAAGTGTTTGGGAAGCTATTAAATTGGTCGGCGAAGCAATGAGTGTCATTAACCCCGACATACTTGCGATATAGGAAAGCGGCATTAAAAACTTTGATGGACTAACCTTGATGCTAATCGCAATTGAGACAACAATCGGTAGCATGAGCGCCACTGTCCCTGTATTACTCATAAATGCCCCTACAATTGCTACAATGACGAGCAATAATACAAAGAGACGAAGCTCATTATCACCGGACCATTTCAATAGAAGGTTCCCCGCCATTCCTGCAAGACCGGTTCTTAAAATCCCTGCACCTACAACAAATAGTCCTGCAATCATAATTACTACAGAATTTGAAAAACCTGCGAGTGCTTCAGCCGGAGTCAAAATATTTAAAATAACAAATGACAATAACGCCATCATTGCTACTAGATCCGCACGAATTCTATTTGTCGTAAATAAAAGGATTGTAACTGCCAAAATAATAAATGTTAACGTGAGTTGCATAACCTTTTCCTTTCCAATTGTACTATCACCCATTATATAAGAAAAAAACTAACAACCACCCTCAATTTTGTCATTAAAGTGAAATCACGCCAATATTGACGAGAATTATGATGCAATATTTGTAATTTTTTCCTATAAGTACGTTATAATTTAAATATAGATTTATAGTTAGAATTTTCAAATAAAAGTGCCCTGTACCTACTTTAGGGATAATTAATATTTTAATATAAAGATTCCTTAAAAAGAATTATTATAATCTAGTAGAAATTATGATTTACATTTGTTATATTATAAAAGAAGCAGTTTTCAAATTCATTTTAGGGGGAACTACACATGACAAACGAACGTTTAACAACAATTACTGGTGCTCCAGTAGTATCAAACGATGATTCACAAACAGCTGGTCGTCGTGGTCCAATTTTATTACAAGATGTATTTCTAATTGAGAAATTAGCAAACTTTAACCGTGAAGTAATTCCTGAGCGTCGTATGCACGCAAAAGGTTCTGGTGCATTCGGTACATTCACTGTAACTCATGACATCACAAAATATACAAAAGCAAAAATTTTCTCTGAAGTTGGTAAGAAAACAGAAATGTTCGCACGATTCTCAACTGTAGCAGGTGAGCGTGGTGCGGCTGATGCTGAACGTGATATTCGCGGTTTTGCATTAAAATTCTACACTGAAGAAGGTAACTGGGATATGGTTGGTAACAACACACCTGTATTCTTCTTCCGTGATCCTTTACACTTCCCAGACTTAAACCACGTTGTTAAGCGTGATCCAAAAACAAACATGCACAACGGTAACTCAAACTGGGATTTCTGGACTTCATTACCAGAAGCATTACACCAAGTAACAATCGTAATGTCTGACCGTGGTATTCCAAACGGTTACCGCAAAATGCACGGATTCGGTTCTCATACTTACTCAATGATTAACGAAGGTGGCGAACGCGTATACGTGAAATTCCACTTCCGTTCTCAACAAGGTATCGAAAACTTAACAGGTGCAGAAGCTGCTGAAATTATCGGTAAAGACCGCGAATCTTCACAGCGTGACCTATTCGAGTCAATCGAAAAAGGCGATTTCCCGAAATGGAAAATGTACATCCAAGTGATGACAGAAGAGCAAGCACGCAATTCTAAGGACAACCCATTCGACTTAACAAAAGTTTGGTACAAATCTGAGTACCCACTAATAGAAGTTGGGGAATTCGAATTAAACCGTAACCCGGAAAACTACTTTGCTGATGTTGAGCAGGCTGCATTCGCTCCATCAAACGTAGTACCTGGTATTTCATTCTCACCAGACCGCATGTTACAAGCTCGTTTATTCGCATACCAAGATGCAACTCGTTACCGTTTAGGCGTTAACCACCACCAAATTCCAGTAAACACACCAAAATGCCCATTCATGGTTTACCACCGCGATGGCGTAGGTCGTGCTGATGGAAACCGTGGTGCAGCTATTACTTACTATCCAAATAGCTACGGTGCATTACAAGGTCAATCACAATACAAAGATCCTGCATTAGCTCTTGATGGTCCAGCTGATATCTACGACTTCCGTGAAGATGACAACAACTACTTCGAGCAACCAGGTAAGTTATTCCGTCTTCAAACGCCGGAACAACAACAACGTCTATTCGAAACAACTGCTGCTGAAATGAACGGTGTTGAAGAATTCATCAAACGCCGCCACATTTTACACTGCTACTTAGCTGATCCAGCTTATGGTGAAGGTGTAGCGAAGGCAATGGGTCTTTCATTAGATGGTATGGACCTGTCAAATCCATACGTTATGCATTCGCATAGTTAATTATGAATTTAGCTTCTTGCTCAGAGTCCTAAATTCAAAAGCTTTTCATTGATTTAGTTTTACTAGATTACGAAAGCGTTATTGATATCCAAACTATAATCGCTTACGGCCGCAAGTATCTTATTCAGATACTTGCGGTTTTTTTGAGCTGCTTTTAGTTATTAGAAGATTTTTTGATTTTTTAGAAGCTTTGAGGGTGATTTTAGCACTTTCGACGGGGATATTAGCACCTTAAACATTCATTTTAGAAGACTTGAATGATATATTAGAAAGTCACAATTTTATTAGCACTTCTTTCATTTTATTAGAACATTCAGGTCACATTTTAGAACATCCATCCCCCACACAACCCATAAAAAAAACCATGAAAAGAAATCTCTCTTCATGGACAATTTTATACAAATAAAATAGTTGATATATAAATAACAATGGTTACCGTTAAACAGCTAATAATGGTTGAAAATAAGACTGTCTGCGCAGCTGTTGCCGACTCAATATCATATTCAAGCGCTAAGCTGGAACTGTTCCGGGATGTCGGAAACGCACTGGCGATAAAGAGCGACTGTGCAACAACACCGTCTAAGCCTAATGCGAAAATAATGAGTAATGCTACGGCTGGGCCGATGACTAACCTTGTGAAGCAGCTGACAAAAATTGTTTTATTGAACATTGTACGCATTTCAATCGTTGAAAGCTGTGCTCCTAACGTAATAAGGGCCACTGCTACAAAGCCATCTGCAATATGTTCGAGCGGTATGCTGAACGTCTCTGGGATGGGTACACTAAAATAATTCAATGCAGCACCTAGTATAAGTGCGTGCACTATGGGCATTTTCAAAAAGTCCCGTACAATTGCCAATCCTGACTTTGTAGAAGAAATTAGATTATACAGTCCGTAAGTATACGTCGTCATATTTTGAAAAATTACGAGAATGACTTGTATCGCTACTCCGATTGGCTGTGTCGCAAAAATCATCTGAGCGACTGGAATTCCGTAGTTACCTGAGTTAATAAGAACCACACTATTTTTGAAAACAGCAGACTCTTTTTTATCGAGCTTTAATAGCCTTGCCAGTAGCTGACTAAGCAGCATTTGAGAGCCAATAAATAAAATAATGAAAATCGTAATTTGCCCGAGAACACTCATTTCAATAGAAGTTTCATATATATTGATAAAAACGGCCGCGGGCATGAAGCAGTATGTAATAAGGTGTGATAATGCTTTTAAATTAAATTGAAACTTGCGCTGTAATATAGCGCCGATGATAAGCAATACTAAAATAGGTGCGACAATCTTGAAAAAAATCATCGATAAATAGACCATGAGAGCACTCCTTCTGTGTCTAGTTACTTTAGTATTTTATTATAGCTCATTTTTATGAGGATAGGTTAAAGGGCTATTAAAATCCAATTAAAAACGTCCCTAATTTAAATTAGAGACGTTTCCTTTTTATAAGTAATCAATTGCGCTTAATGCTTTATAAAATAGCTCAGCAAATTCACCACGTGATAGTGTTTGTGTTGGATTGAATGCACCCGTTCCATCCACTACACCGAATTGCTCTAAAATAGAGATGCTTTGACGTGCTTCAAATGATAGGTTTGCTATATCACGATAATTTGATGTTAAATCATTATACCCCTTTGATAAATCTTGATTTAAATAGCGGTATATGTTTGCAATAATAATGGCAGCTTCCTGCTTTGTAATAGGGGCAGTTGGGTTAAAGCGTGAAGATGTAGCTCCACTCATAATTCCCGCCTCTAATAATCCTTGTGCGAGCTGTGATTGCTTTGTATTTTCTAAGTCTAGATATTCTGATTTTGAGTTGCCTGATAAATCAAGTGCCGAAGCAATCATTGTCATAGCATCCAGCTTGTTTACTTGTTTATAGCTTTCAACAAGACGGTTTGTCGTATTGAATGTAATACCGCGCTTGGCCAATTCACGAATTGCATTACCTTGTGCGGTGTTTTGAATATCTGTATATCGAATATCGCTTGTAGTCGACTTAAAAGTACCACCCGATGTTGTACGAATGATGAAATTCGAACCATCTACTTTAAATGAGGCAGGAGACGTACCAGTTGCTGTAACACGTTCAATTATTTGAGAAGCGTTCGCCTTTAATGTGCTTATCGGAACACGAATTTCCACATAGCTTGAGAAGGTTTTTGCATGATTACCTTCTGTAAATTGAATGTTTAACTGATTATTAGTAATATTTAAAGCTACTCCTATTGCAGCAGTAGATGCTTGAATTTCTGATGTCGGAATAATAATTTCAACATCGCCAGCTTTTAGGCGCATATTACGATCGGCTATATTTTTCACTTGTGTTGACGTAATTTGCGTTGTATAGCGACCATTTTGATACGTCATTGTTTCATATTGTGTCCAATTCGCTGTTTTAGGAACTTTTGTTGCCATGGAACTTGGTGTTCGGATAGAATCATCTGGAATGTAGAGTGGGTCATATGTTGGTTTTTCGACCACAATCGCACCTGGTTTTACTGCATGGACATAATCTGGATAATATGTGTATACAAGTTCAAGATATTGTGGGTCATTCCACATAGTTTCAAGACGTACAAGCTTTTCTAAAGTTGTGACATGTCTTTTCGCTTCGGCTGCTAAATTATTATATAGCGAACGCGCTCTTGCAATTTCCTGCGTTGTTGAATTGCGGGTAATCGTATCCATATATAAATCGAATGCATTTGCATCAAGCTTAGCCTGCTTCACAACTGTATTTTGATAAATTACATGGTTTTCAGCATCAATTAATAGATACAAGTTTGTGACAAGTGATTTTGCAAGATCGCTTAGCGCATTGTACGCCATACGAATACTTTTGATTTGTGCTTCTGTATATTTTGTTTTGTCGATACGGTTGATACGATCCATTACTGTTTTTGCTTCTTTTTCGGCTTGTTCTGTTTGGGTTGCTAATAAAGACTCGAAATACACTAAATTTTGTAAAACTCGTTCATTTATTAACTTTTTACCCTCTTCAGTTAATGCTTCATAAGTAGCCCGAGCAGCTTTAATCTCTGCAGATGTTGATTCATTATTTAGGACTTGAATCATTTCGATTACTCTTTCAGATGCTGCTTTGTTTGTAAGTTCTACTTCTAACTCCTCTAAAGCGAATAAAAGGATATCAAGTTTACCGTAATTGTTAATTTTTTCTTGTTGGTCCTGTGAAAGACTATTATAAGCTTCCCGAACCTTTTCAATGTCCTCTTTAGTGGATTGGTTATTTAATGCTTCAATTGCTTTATTCACATCATCAATAGCTTTTTGGAAGACTGCTTCGTCATTTGATACCTTTTCCCATAAAGCAATTAAGTCCTCTTTGTTATTTACAAGATTCTTAGCCTCTGCCGTTAGGGCTTGATACTCCTGATAAACAGATTGCACCTCCATATAGGAAGACTGTTCAGTTAATTCCTTAATTTTATTGATAACTGTCTGAGCATCTTTAGCATACCCATCTTCCATTATCCGCGCTTCTTGTTCAACTAAATTTTTTAGTTCTTCGGTAAAGAACATCTCAAATCTGTTATCTGTAGCTAGTAAATCCGTATATCGCTGTCTTATTTCTTGAATAACCACTGCCATAGATCCGTTATGAAGTGCTGCCATATCTTTTAATAGTGGCTGACCAAGCGTAGTAGCTAAGTCTTTTAATTTACGGTATTCAAGTAATTTCTCTCTAACCTCTGCTGATAATAAAGCAAGTACTTGTTCAACTGTAATATTTAATTTTGTAGCCACTACACTAACTGAATCTGCGGAAGTTATTTGACTAACCAAACTGTCTAATGAACCCATATTGGCAAAATCAAGATTTGTTATGGACGTTATTAATGCATTTAATGCTGTGTCTTCAGAAAGCCCGTTTAAACGGTTTATAAGCGTTGTAAATTTATTAGTATTTTCTACTGAAATAGCGGCTTTTTGGGATTGCTTCATTTCATCATAGACTTTTTTTGCTTCTCGTACTTTTTCAACCAATTCTTCAGTTACCTGCTCGGAAGTCGTAAGATCATCCATTAATAGATTAAAGCGCTCGATTTGATTATTCATAGATTGCATTAAAGCTAGCTTATCTCTAACTATATTTCCGTCTGTGCTGCTCATGAGGTGTTTTTGACTGATTAAAAGATCATCGTACTGGATTTGGATATCCTTCATACTTGTTAGAAAGTCTGTGGCACTTTCATCTATTATTTTTACTGCATGAATGAAATCCTGGGCCTCTCCACGAAGTTCCTCTGTACGTTGGCGGTACGCCTCAATATCTCCTAACCCTTGAATACCAAAACGAATTGATGGTAAGTAGCCATCATATTTCTTTAAAAAATCTTCAACAAATACAATAAATTCTGGAATTTCCTCAAATGGATCACCGTTTTTCACGCCTTCTACTTTCGTATCTAAATCCTTTTTCAGTTTACGAGCTGCCTCTACTTTTTTTACTGCCTCTTGAAGTATAGGGTAATTATAAACAGCGCTTTTATTATTAAGAGTGTTATAACCACTTAAGGCATCATCTACTTTTTTTACATACTCTGCACTCATCTCATCTAAATCATTAATAAGATCAATAATTACAGAGCTATTTACATCTCCTAGCGAAAATGATTTCTCAATTTTTTGCAGTTCAAAATAATTGGTCACTAGTAATTGCTGTTGTTCAGTTAAATCCATATAAAGTTGGCGTGTAGCCATGACAGCAGTTTTAAACGAAGGTGTTGTTGTTTGATTTGCTGTTTCTACCAATTTTTGAATTTCAATAATAACTTTATTTGCTTTCTCTTCGTTTAAATCACTCATACGTGCCAATGGTAAGAAGCCAGGAGTGCCCTCTACTGGGGTATAAGTTAAAATATTTGTTCCTAACTTAATCGACTGCAACTGCTCCTTCAACACTAATTCAAGTTTTTTAGATGAACCAAGATCATAACGGTATAAATACTTTCCTTGACTATCATTTATAAAATAAAGGTATTTTCCTACAGGTTCAATATTTGCAGAATCACCAGAAGTTTGCTCGTAATATACAATGCGACCTGTCCCCGTTGTAGCATCTATACGATCAATAGCTAATGGTGTTGCTGTAAGTGAAGCTAAATCTAATTGATAAATTTCACCAGATGAATGCGCATTAGGATAATAAATATGTGTGCTTGATTGTGCTTGGTTATCAATTGTTTTGAAGTGATTGTATGTAGTAGACGTAATTGTTAACCCTTCTGCTCCATTTGCAATACGACGCTCATTTGGTGTGTTTGTTAAAAAATAGCGATATTGAATAAGCTTGTCACTTTTTATTGCTGTATCATTACTGCCTGCATCTAGGTGATACAATTGTGTACCGATTTTCACCACATTCCATGAGCGGTATTCACCATTCACAATTCCATATACATACTTAACATCAATGGAAGGTACCTGCTTTAATAACGTGTACATCCACAAAGCATATGCATGGGAAGATAAACCGCTTGTCGGAATTAAATGATGATTTCCCTCTACATAATTTGTATTATGAACTACGTAATCATGAATAATTTTAATTTTAGCAACGTCATTTGGTGCTGCCTCTACCTTCGTTTTAATATCATCATATTTAGCTTTTGCAGCATTCAGATTCTTTGGTTGATTATTTGTAATAGTATCGTAATAGTTTAAAGAGAACTCTAATTTTACAGAAGTTGCATCATCTGCTTTCGTTTCGGTCGCTTTCATTCGCATATTATTAAAGAGGCCATATATTTCTGTTACATCAAATGTTGCTGTGTCATTGGATGTTGTAGTCACAGTTTTTTGGGTATTTAAACTGTTCGTCAACTCCGCCATTACCTGCTCTATTAATATTTCATATGATGCAATTTTTGGACCTGTATACATTACTGTAAAACCTTTATTAAATTTAGACATTTCAATAAGAATTTGATTTTTTAAATCTTCTTCATCATTGATTAAGAATAATTTGGTACTTGACTGAGTTAAAATAGTTGAGCTACCAGTAAAAATATTTTGTATGTCGAACGTTTGTGTAATTGTTACTTCTTCAGCTTGCACTTCCCCTGCCACAACAACACTCGCAGGAATGGCAACTAACGCTGCTAGTATTTTTTTTGATTTCATATATGACACTTCTCCTTCTCGCCTCTATTTATGTATAAAAATCTATTACTTTTTATATCGGTTCATATACCATATTTTAGAACAAAAATAGGTAACATATCATAAAATATAGGATATTTACTATTGTGTAGCTAGATTCCATAAATAGTCATGCCATACCCTTTTCATAATTTATCAATTTGCACGAACTGGAGAGACATGCTACAGTCAAATTAATCCAATTATAAAAGGGGGTTCCTTTCATGAAGCTTTTCTTAAAGGCTTTCATATTGATAGCTGGGATTTTTATTTGCTTTGCATTCCCATCCGAAATGGAGGCAAAGCAAGTTTTTAAAGATGTCCCGACTAACCATTATGCGTACGATGCAATTAAATGGGCGTATGACTTTAATATAGTAAACGGCTATGCAAACGGTACCTTCCGTCCAAATCAACCTGTAACTGAGCAGCAGTTTGCAAGTATTTTAGTCGGTTATTTTGATTTAGAGCCCGTGACAGAAGCGCTTGAAAAGTTTACGCCTAACGAAATTCCGTCTGATGGTAATTACAATACACTTGCTGCCTATGGGGTGCCGCTAAATGGCTACTTCCAAAATACTATTCGAGGTTCTGCAGTAAAGCGTGGAACTGTTGCACAAGCGATTGCTTATGTAGCAGATGGACAGACGACATTAAATAAGTCCATCCAGTTTCTGCTCGACCATGATATTTCGAATGGGCAAAACCCAAAGTATGAACAAATCAACGTGCAACGCTTTTTCGGGGCTTCGAATAATTTAACGCGTGCCCAGCTCGTTTCCCTATTCTACAAAATGCAAAGTAAAAACTTTTTCTATAGGTCACAAATAGCAGAAGGAAGCTATGCTGATATAGGGGTCCATCCCCTCTATAAAAGGGCAAATGAAGCAAGGAACATGCTCGACCGTTCGTTACAAAGTGGACGAAACTGGGCTCCTGCAGCAAATAAACCGAAGAAAACGTGGGATGGAGAATATACGTACTTTTATACGTATGGAAAAGGGGATTTAGATTCTCGGGGCCGTGTACTTACAATATTAAAGAGCACGAAGGAAAACTTTAATGTTACTTACTATACGTTTGATGGCTGGTCTTCTGGTACGATTGAAGGAACAGCAACCCTAATATCTGATACGAAAGCAAGAATGTCCAAAACAGCTGAGGGAGAACGATGCGTCATTGAATTTGAACGTGGATTAAATGACACAATCAAAACAACTGAGTTTTATTGTGAGGCAGGTCGTGAACGGGGTACGGATTATAACGGCAATCTTACATTGGAAAAATAAATTGGGAGCTGCCTGAAATTACATTCCGGCGCTCCCATTTATCATTAGCTTTCCTTTAATTGAAAGATCCATTGACCATCTTGCCAATGGCGTTCAACTATTCCACGCTCCTGTGCCAGTAGTGTTAAGCCTATTATTTCTGAGATTATAAAAATAAAGTGCTTTGCAAATCGAGGACCGTAAATTGCTTCACCAATAGCCCGCGCCGAATGATGACCCTCTCTAATTTTCTTTACGAGCTTTTGTAGTTTATATTCCATCTTACTTAAACTTTTTTCAATGACTTCATCTAAATTTTGAAAAACAGCTTCATGACCTGCAAAAACATATTGAATAGAAAAGGACTTTACTTTTTTAATTGATTCAATATATTGCATTAGAGGCTTTATTACTTCCCCTGCTTCATCATGATCGATTAACGCATTTGTCATCCCAGAAGCCAATAAAAAATCACCCGCAAATAGCCAACCGTTTTCTTTATCCCAAAACCCAATTGAATCCGGTGAGTGCCCAGGAACAGCTATTATTTGCAGCCCTCCAATTTGCTGGCCCTCTTCTAGCCGTTTTATAGTTGGTAGCAATATTACTTTTTCCTTATTATGAAGGGTGTTTTCCATTTTAGCCAACCGCTCAATTGCATACTCCATAACCCCATATTGATTATATAATTCTTGGTAAAAAGTAAGCTTCTTTTGTAAATAGTCCCCTTCACATTTTAAACGGGTAATGGCAATTTGACTTGCATATACAGGAATCGAGTAATCCTTTGCAAGCTTATTAACTAGTCCAGTATGGTCTTCATGAAAGTGAGTAAGTATAATGCGGTTAATTTTTTTAATTTCAATACTATAGTCACTTAATTTCCGGTAAAAAAACTGTTCAAATTCTTCCCCTTTTATGCCTGCATCTATGAGTGTATACTCGTTTCCATTCTGGTATATATAACAATTAATGCTACCCATATTACTATAATTCACTGGAAAAATAATGGGATAAACTGTTTTTCCTTCTGTTCCTATAATTTCATCCATATATATCTTCTCCCTACCTAAATGTTCTTTCATCAATTTGTGGGTGACTTCTGTTTCTGGAATTTCGGTTGAATATGTAAAAGTTAAAATAGCGGAAAGTTTCCAGTTATATTTAGAGTGGTCCTAATTTGAGATAAAATAAAGGGAATTTTTCCAGCTATTGATTAAAAATTAGTCTATTTTTGGTTTTTTAGTGAGATAGACAGAATTTCTCCGTCTATTTTTATAATGAATTAAATTTCTAGTATATTCCAATATTTATTATAAATCCATTCTATAATACAAACTCATTTCTACAATACTAGAAAACATATAATTTTCTAAATGCAAAAAACACATTGCAAAATTGCAATGTGTTTTTCTCATGTGCATATATGACCCGTACGGGATTCGAACCCGTGTTACCGCCGTGAAAGGGCGGTGTCTTAACCACTTGACCAACGGGCCTATGGCTCCGAAGGCAGGACTCGAACCTGCGACCTGCCGGTTAACAGCCGGATGCTCTACCAACTGAGCTACTTCGGAATAATACTATGGTGGGCCTAAATGGACTCGAACCATCGACCTCACGCTTATCAGGCGTGCGCTCTAACCAGCTGAGCTATAGGCCCATAGTATGGTGGGTTTGGACGGAATCGAACCGCCGACACTTAGAGCTTCAATCTAATGCTCTACCAACTGAGCTACAAACCCAAAAAAAAATGGCGGTCCCGACCGGGATCGAACCGGCGATCTCCTGCGTGACAGGCAGGCATGTTAACCGCTACACCACGGGACCAACATCATTAAGAATAAAATATTAAAATGGAGGAGGTAGAGGGATTCGAACCCCCGCGCGGTGTTACCCGCCTGTCGGTTTTCAAGACCGATCCCTTCAGCCAGACTTGGGTATACCTCCAAAGGGAAATTATTAAAAATAAATGGTGGAGCCTAGCGGGATCGAACCGCTGACCTCCTGCGTGCAAGGCAGGCGCTCTCCCAGCTGAGCTAAGGCCCCATAAGAAATGGTCGGAATGACAGGATTCGAACCTACGACCCCTTGGTCCCAAACCAAGTGCTCTACCAAGCTGAGCTACATTCCGAATATGTCATTAAAAATATATATGGCGCGCCCGGCAGGAGTCGAACCCACAACCTTCTGATCCGTAGTCAGACGCTCTATCCAATTGAGCTACGGGCGCGCATTATTTACTGTATTTAAAAATAGAGATGGTGCCGAGGGCCGGAATCGAACCGGCACGGTGATCACTCACCGCAGGATTTTAAGTCCTGTGCGTCTGCCAGTTCCGCCACCCCGGCATTTTGGAGCGGAAGACGAGGTTCGAACTCGCGACCCCCACCTTGGCAAGGTGGTGTTCTACCACTGAACTACTTCCGCAAAATGCATAAGATATTTTTATTCTGACAGTATATGTAATTTATTTAAAAACTGGTGAGCCATGAAGGACTCGAACCTTCGACCCTCTGATTAAAAGTCAGATGCTCTACCAACTGAGCTAATGGCTCTCTAAATGGTGCCGGCGAAAGGAGTCGAACCCTCGACCTA
>NZ_JAXCLE010000012.1:0-119730 GCF_037027585.1 Solibacillus ferritrahens
AGGTCATTTAAATGACACAAGGTACAGTAAAATGGTTTAACGCAGAAAAAGGTTTTGGATTTATCGAAGTTGAAGGCGGAAACGACGTATTCGCTCACTTCTCAGCAATCCAAGGCGACGGATTCAAATCTTTAGACGAAGGTCAAAAAGTTGAATTCGGTATTGAAGACGGTCAACGTGGCCCACAAGCTACAAACATCGTAAAACTTTAATTTTAATGATGTAACCATACAAAAGAGGTATCCTTTAATTAGGATGCCTTTTTTTGCGTTTATTTTTTTGTTATAGCGTTTTAGAAGATGAAGATTCGAGAGGTAATATAAAATCAGATTCCTCAATATTAAAATTACTTTTTATGGGATTTAAAAAGTTAATCACTTAATGTTACCAAACGTCGCTTTGGGTGCGTTTTTTTATTCAACTACCGAGGTAGGTTTATTGAATAAAAATTAACAAGATACGAAGAATAAGGAGTAAACGTAAACCTGGGGTGAGTGTTGATGGTTAAGCATTACTTAGTCTTATTAGGATTTATATTAATTGTTCTTACTTCTATGCAAGTAGCAAAATCAGAAACAATACCAAAAGCAGAAGAAATGTATGTCACAACGGAGGATATTATTTCTGACATTATCTTCCCAACTATTGATAAAAGAGTTATCAAAGAGTATGGAGGAGATAATCGTCTTATTTGGCAATGGAAAAGGATTGTTGGTATTACTTACAACGAGAATCATTCCTATGATGTTACTGTAAGAATTGAGATTCCTTCAAAAAAGCCTAACGGGAATGTTAAAGAAGATTTGGTTAAGGTAAGAATATCCCCGTCCTGTGATAGTGAGAAGATTAATAAGCAGAAATGTAATCACGGTTTCGAAATTGAAATATTAGACTACAAACATTTATCTCAATAAGAAATATTACCTTTAACTAAACGCAACAGTGATTTATAAAGTATACAAAGTAAACCTAATAAACATTCACATTTGGGAACCAATACCTCCTATTCAATTGAATAGGGGGTATTTTGGCTGCTCGTGAACGATAAATTCCCAAACAATGCTTTACGTGCATTTTCGTTATTCAACAATCGGTCCATATCATTTAATTAAAGAAGGGTTTTCCTTTTATTAATCGAACCTAATTGTATGAAGTTTATTTAGTAATTAAGCAACACATTACAACTAATTAAAGGGGGGGTACTACTAATGAATTTGGGAAAGGAATATTTAAAAGTTGTCTTAGAACGGTTTAAAAGTGTCAAAAATCTTGGAGATAAGACAATAAATCTATTATCAGAAGACGAGATTCATTGGAAATTAAATGATGAATCTAATAATGTTGCTGTTATTGTAAAACATTTAAGTGGAAATATGGTGTCTAGATGGTCTGATTTTTTAACTTCAGATGGAGAAAAATCTTATAGGAATCGAGATCAAGAATTCGAAGAGTCTAGAGTATCAAAGGAAGAATTGTTTGGAATTTGGGAAAAAGGTTGGCAGATACTTTTTGAGGCATTAACTAATTTGGAAGAGCAGGATTTATTAAAAAATATTTATATCCGTAGTGAAAAGCATCTAGTAATTGATGCAATAGAAAGACAAATGGTTCATTATTCTTATCATATAGGACAAGTTGTTTACATTGGAAAACAAGTAAAGGATAAAGATTGGAAAAACCTTAGTATTCCAAAAGGACAATCAAAGGAATACTTAGAATATATGGAGAAAAAACATAAAGGATAATAAGTTAAGACACCTTAGTTCATTAAGGATTTATAAAGCATATAAAAATTAACCTAATAACGTTCCCAAATGCAAGTTTGGCAAGAAGCGAAAAGGGCAGAAATGTTATTAAATCAACGTTTCTGCTTACTCTATTGGTACATTGTTTATGCGTTGTTTTATACACTTTTACTAAAACTCAATGCGGACAACGGTTTGAGCGTATTTTGGGGAATGTTGCGTCATTGGTTTTCTTGTATAAAATCATGCATATCCTTATGGTTTGTAAATCCGCATTTTTCGAAGTAACCTCAATTAGATTTAAATATTTCATCAAAAAACGCACAGAAATAATCTGAGCATTTTTAATCGCCATTTATATAATTAGCGTGTCATTTACATTGTTTTTAATATTATTCTTCCCATCAACCGAACCCGATATTTAATTAGGAAGCTTTTTTTATGAAGTGAATACACCCTTACTCCCATCCTTAAAACGTCAGCTCAAACCGTTTTCGTAAATTTCGTTTTAAATAGAATGAAAACATTAATGGAAATAATGATTGCACTTATAAGAAATATCGGCGGAATGGCAAAGTGATCTGCCCAGTAACCTCCAACAAGTAGGCCAAAAGGTAAAGCGAGTTTCATAATCATCGAAGTTGTACCAGCAACACGACCTAATAGATGATTGGGCGTTGTTTCTTGACGTAGTGCAAGGTAGACAATATTTGTCATCGTTGAAATTGCTGTACGCAAGGCTAATAAAATCCCTAATAGCCACCAAGTTTGTGCAAACATAAAAGTAATTAAAATAAGAACTTCCACTGCCATTGAATATGTATAAATTTGTCCTCTTCGATATTTATTACGAAGCGGTCTAATTATTTTTGCTCCCAATATGCCACCAAAAGCTGATAGTGTTAGCATGAAGCCAAGCTCCTCTTTAGTAAACTGCAGCGTATCTAGCGCATAAAACGTTAGCACACCGATAATTAGGCTTGAGGCGAAATTTGAAAAGAAAATTGTCCATGTTTGTATAAACAGCGACTTATTTCTGATCAGCTCATCATAGCCTTCTTTTAAATCCTGCCAAAGTGATTGAGAAGACCGTTTTGGATTAGGTACCTTCTGTAGTAGGGCTGTTACGAAAACAATGAGCAGATTACAACCTACAAAAAGCCATAAAAATACAGCATTTGAACTCCAAAGCAGAAGCATACCTAATAGTCCAGGTCCGATAATGGAAATTAGGGTACTTTGTAACGACAATCTTGTTTGAATCTCTGTCATTTGCGAACGCTCAAACAGCTGCGGCATAATCGCATTTGTCGCGCTGCCGATCATATAGCCGAGCGAAGAAATAACAAAACCGAGCACATATACAGACCAAAGTGAAAACTCGGTTGTCGTTAGCACTACTGTTAAAGTAAATGCAAATAGTGTACGGATGACATTTCCCCAAAGCATAGTTAGGCGACGATTCATACGGTCTACAAGCACCCCAATGAACATTCCTAATAGCACATTAGGTAAGAAATCCATTAAGCGCATTGTACTCATAGCAATGGCTGATTTTGTATATTCATACAAGATAAGCGGTAATATAAAGGAAAATGTTGTCATTGAAATATTCACTAATAATGAAATTACATACAGCTTCTGGAAATTTGGATTTTTAAGTAAATTCATATAGCACCTCCACTTAAAGAAGTTTAGAATAAAATAACTGGAACAAAAAGTGATTGGAAAAATAGACTTGTTCACCTTTTAAGGAGGAATTATGGAATACGAGTTTACGTTAAGCAAATTTTTTATGAAAGATCAACGTATGGAAACGTCTATTGCGGAAATAGCCGAGCTTTTAAATTGTTCTACACGCTACGCCAAAACGATAGTACATCAGCTTGAGAAAAATCAGAAAATCCGATGGGAAACCGCGCGTGGTCGGGGAAAGAAGCCGTTTATTACGATGCTGAGAAATTCAGATACCATTTTACTAGAATGGATATCTCAGCTTTGGGAAATCGGGAATTATGAAGTCGCATTGGAAATTATAAAACGTTATGACATGACCCAAAATTTAAATATTCAGGCGTGGTTAAATTCAAAATTAGGTCTGCAATCCATTGAAGATGAGCATATATTTGTTCAGCAAATGTATGAAGTTGAACTTTTTCTAGATCCTTTAGAATCAATTTCAAGACATGATTCCCATATGATGGAGCAAATTCATGAAACACTTTTTGGGATTGATGAAAATGGCAATATATTTAATAATTTAGTATTTGCCTATGATACACAGGATTATCGCACATGGTCTTTCGTATTAAAGAAAGGCGTCAAGTTTCATGATGGTACAATACTGACGGCGGAGGAGGTCGTAGCTTCGATTGCCTATATTAGTGAGCGTTACAAAGAAATTTATGAAATTGAACAAATGAATGTCCTTAGTAAATACGAACTTCTTGTACAGCTGAAAAAGCCATTTTCCTTACTGCCAACCTTTTTTGCTAGTCCGAGATTAGTCATGCTAACCAAATCCCTCAATCCAGAAATCGGCTGTGGACCCTTTCAGCTTAAGCAGCTTTCAAATGACAAAATTATTTTGGAGGCGTTTCATTCTTATTTTAAAGAACGTCCTTGGATTGACCGAGTGGAGCTGTTTATAACGGAAAGCGATGTCGCAAGTCCTATTTCCCATATGCCGATTGAGGACGAACCTTATCGTGTCATTGAACAGCAGGAGGAAGGTGCAACATATTTATTTTTTAATAGTAACCGTGAAGCCTTCTCAAGTGTAGAGGCAAGAGCCTATATATGGCATAACATCTTACCTGAGCAATTTGTATTAAATCCGTATTACGAGCAACCTGCGTACGGCTGGCTGACTTCATCAAATAAAGTACAAGTAGAAACCCCACAGCTAATAAAACCCGACTTGAAAGAGCCGATTATTATTGGGTATCAGCAAATTCGTGAAGGGGTGAACCATCTTCCACAGGCAGAAAAGCTTCAGGAGATTTTAGCAGAGCATAATATTGAAGCGAAACTCGAATGTATTAATTTTCAACAGCCAACAGCAGAACGATTTAATAAGATGGACCTATTTGTTGGTGGTATGGCTATTTTAAGGAATCTAAATCTATCCTTTTATAATTATTACACTACATACGGAAAAAACTTAATTGCTACAATGAATGCACAGGATTGTAGTAAGGCATTCAATATATTTGAAGAAGCGAAAACGTCACATAATCCATTGCTTCAATTTGAGGAACTTGAGCAATTTCTGCAAACGTCATACCATCTGAAATTTTTAAAACACCGTAAGCATTACTATTATGTTCGGGATAATTCTAACTTTGATCATGTGGTGTTTGATAGCCATGGACGAATTGATTATCGGAAACTTTATATTTCGGCAAATGAACATAAAAAATGATAAATACCTAAAATATAAGCCCCTCACTCTTTTTCAGAAGTAAGGGGCTTATGAATTTTTAGGCGAATGTAATTGACAATTCTGCCAATAAATAATAAGTTATATATGAGTATATGTTCATATATATAAAATTAATTGTGGAGGGGTTTTAAATGGGGGATCACGATCACCATCATCATCATTCTCATAGCACGAACAAGAAAGTATTGTTCATTTCCTTTTTAATCATTACAAGCTTTATGATTGTCGAAGCGATTGGAGGTTTCTTGACAAATAGTCTTGCTCTTCTTTCAGATGCAGGTCATATGTTAAGTGACGCCGTATCGCTTGGTATTGCATTGTTGGCCATCATTTTGGCTGAAAGGGTCGCTAATGGCAGTAAAACATTCGGCTATAAACGTATTGAAATATTGGCCGCTACTTTAAATGGATTAACTTTAATCGTTATTGCATTGTTTATTTTCTATGAAGCAATCCAAAGGTTCATGAATCCACCGGAAGTCGCATCAATAGGGATGCTAATCATTAGTAGTATTGGGTTAGCGGTAAATATACTAGTGGCATGGATTATGCTACGCGGTGCAGATACGAAAGAGAATTTAAATATGCGTGGAGCCTATTTACATGTAATTAGCGACATGATTGGTTCAATCGGTGCCATTGTGGCAGCTTTACTTATTTTGATTTTTGATTGGGGTTGGGCAGATCCATTAGCCAGCATATTTGTAGCGGCACTTGTTATTCGTAGCGGTTACCACTTAACGAAAGCTTCTTTGCATATTTTAATGGAAGGAACACCTTCAGATATAAATGTGGAGGATATCATTCATACGATTGAACAGCATAGTGAAATTAAAGCGATTCATGATTTGCATATATGGACAATTACTAGTGGGTTAAATGCCATGTCGTGCCATGTAGTAGTGAATGAAAATTTAACGATAAAAGAAAGCGAGCAGCTTCTCGATAAAATAGAACACGACTTACTTCATCAAAATATTCACCATGTGACAATACAAGTTGAAACTAATACACATAAACATGACAGTTCCATTTATTGCACAGTCAAGCAGGATACGAATGCACATCACCACCACCATCATCATTAATACTTTTAATTTAATAAGAAATGAGTGTTAATATTATGTCGATAGAAAAGAGAACACAACACGAACTGGATGACGAAACTTTATTTGTCGTATCGCAAACATTTAAAGCATTAAGTGACCCTACGCGGATACGTATTTTAAATATGCTATGCTGTGAGGAACATTCAGTAAATGATATAGCGGAAACGCTGGATTTAAATCAATCCGCTGTTTCCCATCAATTGCGTTTTTTGAAAAATCTGCGCTTAGTAAAGTTTCGCCGGGAAGGAACGACATTGTATTATTCAAGCGACGATGATCATATTATCAACCTGCTTCATCAGGCAATTGATCATGCAAAACATTAAAGTCAGAGTTCATTTCGTTGCTTAAAATTGCATAGTCTTTAGCCTTTGTAAGTACCAGATATAAAAAATAGCACACGCTAAATTATTCATAAATATATATTATGATTTCGATATAATGTGCAAGAGTAAATTAAGTATGCTTTATATCGTTAAACGATCGGATTAAAGGGATTCAACAATTCCTTAATCCGATTTTTTATATGAATCCCTTTACTAGGATAATAGATTATTTCTATCATTATGATAGGTATGATGTAATAGACGAACGGGAATGCTCTCATTACAATATAGATAAGGCAATTAAAAAATATAGTGTCTTGGATTTTTTAATTGGCAATAAGAATTTCTTATGATTCATCGTAACAACGAATTAAAAAACTATTTTGGGGTGATTGTTAATGGAAAAAGATTTAAGTCAATTCATCAGAAATGAAGCGTTTTTAAGTAAAGTTGTTTCGGCAGAAGAAGCCGCTTCTTGGATTGAGGACGGTATGAACCTTGGAATGAGTGGCTTTACACTTTTCGGGGAGCCAAAAGAATTTCCACTTGCACTATCTAGACGTGGTGAGAAAGAAAATTTCAAAGTCAATTTATATACTGGCGCATCTTTAGGTCCAACTGCAGATCAATCGATGGCAGAGGCGGATATCGTTAGCTTACGTGTTCCTTATCAAGGAAATGCCGTTATGCGCGGGAAAATCAATGCAGGAGAAATATTCTATATTGATCAGCATTTATCACATACAGCAGAAGAAGTGAGAAAAGGATCGTTAGGGAAAATCGATTATGCTATTATCGAAGCAGCAGCTATTACGGAAGATGGGCTGATTATCCCAACTGGATCTGTAGGTAATTCGCCTATTTTTGTAGAAAAGGCTGAAAACGTTATCATCGAAATCAATACAACGGCGCCAAAAGCTTATGAAGGACTTCATGACATTTATGTTCAGAAGGCACAAGGTGAACGTAAAGAAATACCGGTATACGGTGTTGCAGATCGTATTGGTGAGATCGGGATAAAAGTAGATCCAGCCAAGGTAAAAGGGATCGTTTTATCAGAACAGCCGGATGTTCCTTCTCCGTTATTTGAGCCAAATGAAGAAACACAGAAAATTGCAGATCATTTATTGGATTTCCTTGCCAGTGAAGTGGAAGCAGGGAAATTACCAGAATCATTAGCTCCATTACAATCTGGAGTTGGATCTGTTGCAAATGCTGTTTTGAATGGCATGCAAAAATCTCAGTTTAAAGATATAGAAGTATTCTCGGAAGTTCTGCAAGATGGCGTATTCGATTTAATCGATGCAGGTATCGTGAAATTTGCAGCAGGTACTGCCTTCTCATTATCGAAAAAACGTGTTGATCAACTTGCAGAAGATTTGGAAAAGTATAAAGATAAAATTATGTTTAGACCACAGGAAATCTCAAACAATCCGGAAGTTATTCGCCGTTTAGGTGTTATTTCATTTAATACAGCGCTTGAAGTCGACATTTATGGAAATGTCAATTCAACACATGTAAATGGTACAAAAATCATGAACGGTATTGGTGGATCGGGTGACTTTGCCCGTAATGCCCGAATTACAATCTTTGTAACGTCTTCTTTAGCGAAAAATGGTGCCATTTCAACAATCGTTCCATTCGTGTCGCATATTGACCATACAGAGCATGATGTAGATGTAATTGTTACGGAGCAAGGATACGCGGATCTTCGCGGACTCCCACCAGTAAAGAGAGCCGAAAAGCTAATTGAAATTGCGCATCCTAATTATCAAGCGCAATTACGTGCCTACTTTGAAGAGGCGAAAGAGAAAGTTGGCGGTCAAACACCACATATTCTAGAAAAGGCATTTTCTTTCCATACGAATTTGAAAGAGCATGGAACGATGCTAATCGAGGATACTAAAATTAATAATTAACAATGATTGTACTGAAAAAAAGGTGGTGCTTCAAAAATGGATGTACAATTTCCAATTGGTAAATTAGCAGTTCCTGAAAATGTGACATTAGATAATATTCAGGAGTGGGCAAAACAAATAGAAACGTATTCAACTCGTATAAATGAAACGGTGGCTGGATTAAGCACCGAAGAATTAAACAAAACATACCGTGAAGGCGCCTGGACAGTCCGCCAGCTTGTCCACCATATTGCAGACTCACAGTTGAATATGTATCAACGTTTAAAACTTGCTTTAACAGACGATAATCCTACGGTACCGGCTTTTGATGAAGAAAAGTGGGCAGTTCAGCCGGATACCGAAATTCCTGTTGAAAGCTCTCTTAAAATGCTGGAGGGGATTAATGAGCGTATTGTAGCTTTAGCGCATCATTTAACAGAAGAGCAATTAGGACGTGTATTCACGCACGAAACAAATGGTGAAATTTCTGTAGCGACTAAGGTAGCGAAACTGGCATGGCATGAAGAGCACCATTTAGCTCATATTAAAATCGCATTATCAAAATAATAGCTCATTACAGAATTGGCTTATCTAAACTTGATAAGCCAATTTTTGGTATGATGAGTATTATCTCTAAATAGCTAGGGGGTGTAAATTTGATTTACTACGAACAATACGGGGATCCTAATCGTCCGACAATCATACTTTTACATGGGGCAATGGCAGTACATACATTTGCACAGCAATATAATTTATTGAAAGAGTATCATATCGTTTTACCTCATTTATATGGCGCAGGAAAGTCAGTTGAAATACTTTACGAACCCGAAAAATTATCGCTGGAAATTGTAGAATTGATAAGGGCACTTAAGAAGCCGAATGTTGGTATTATTGGTCATTCTATTGGCGCTCAGCTTGCGGTCAAATTAGTAAGTGGCAATCCAGAGCTGTTTTCATTTGCTGTGTTTCTTAGCGCGAATATATCGCCGAATGAAAAGACAATTCAAATGTATTGTAAATTTGCTCCTATAACTGTGAGGCTGCTGCGATCAAATTGGATTGTAAAAATGCAGGGGAAGTATTGGAATTATTCGAAGGAGCAGGCGAATGATATGGGGGAGTATGCCCAAAAAATTACCGAAGAGAATTACAGAGCGTTTTTCACTGAAACGTTAAATATTATCAATCTACCTCACTTTTATAAAGTTTCAGTACCGATGCTTGCGATTTGTGGTGAGCGTGAAAGCAAAGACATAAAAGATTCCCTTAAATTGCTAGGGGAAAATGAGCATTGTAATGCAGCGACTATTTCAAAAGCAGGTCATGATTTCCCGATGCGTAATGCCGAGAAGTTAAACCCGATTTTAATCGAGTTTATTCAAAGGCTATAAACAATGGTACGGATTACGAGACTAATTGGTGCGGTTGAAGCGAAAGCTACCCATTAAGAATAAGGGAACTGTCTAAAAGAGTACCATTAGATTCATACGGATTTACAACGATAAGAAATATACCCGATTTTATGCAATACCACTCCCAACACAGCTCTCAGTTAAAGTTGGCTAAACTATTGCTGGAACTGACTTTATGAAAGCGTGCATAAAACAACATATACATAATGTTCCAGCAAAAAGCCATAAACGTTAAATTATCAGTGTTTATGGCTTTTTGACGTGTTCTCAAACTTTCAGAACGTTTATTAAGTTTGTTTTGTATTCTTTATAAATCCTTATTGAACTAACTTCTCTTTCTCAACAATAAATAGAAAATAAAGCCACTAAGAGTAAATATAACCGTACCAACAAAGACCTTTACTAATGAGACACTTATTTGAATATCATCAGTTGTTGCATCTTTTATCTCCATTACTGACCACCAGTTATCAATTGAAGATTCATATATAGAGAAGTATAGCCATAATAAATAACAAAAGAAAACAAATAAAAAAACACCGAATTTTCTATTCATAACATTCCCTTTCTCCAGACGGTATCCCAATAAGGGGTGCATTTTTTCATTTCTCTTTTTCTTGTAGATATTAATTCTGCATTGTCTTTGTCTCATACTAACTATATAAAGCATCAAATGTAGGTTGAATTACGCCATTTTCTACAATATCATTTAATACAGTCCTTTTTATTAACTCAATCGAATCTATTGTTACTGATGATTCGCCTGTCCATTCAAATGGAACAACGAGATGATAAGTTTCTTTTGATATAAGTTCGAATCCAAAATTCCCTATAAGAAATTCACCTGTTTTAGCCTCTTCCTGTTCACTGCAACCTATTACCGTAAATATTAAGCACAAGAAACTTACACATAATAAAATTTTTTCATATTTAAAGCTTTTTCGTAAAGCATATTATGCGGTTTGCTTCGGTAAAGCCTAATTTTAAATGTACATGGAGGCTTGCTGTATTGGACAGTTCACAATCACTCGCAAACTCCGTGCAGCCTTTATCTTTTGACCATTGTTCACATGCTTGAACCAGACCTTTTGCAAAGCCTTGCTCACGGTAATGTTCAACTACGTATAAACCTTCCAAATATCCAACAGGACTTGAATCTGTTCCTTCTACATAGTCGTATCGAAGCTGACATTGAGCAAACCCAATCACTTCCTCCTCACTAAAACCCAAAAAGATAGCACTGTTAGGATTCTCAATCGCTTCTTCCATGTTTTGAATGAATTCCTGTAAATCATTATCTGGCCAAAGTTGTAAAGCAAGTTGTGCTGTCACAGTTGCCTGTTCAATCGAAGCTAATTTAATCATAGTATCCTCCTAATTGGAAATATAATAATATAATATCAAAATTTGAGAATCAATTTCTTAAATAGAAAAAATATATTTCTGATAATCTCTCTTAATTTTTTACTTTCTAATAGATGTTTTGTACTATATATTAGTAGGATAAAATATTTACCGAAATTTAAATTAGGGGGATCTAAATGAGTATTTATAATTATTTGGCAAGAAAAACGAACGGTGAGATTTTATCGATGGAAACGTATCGAAATCAAGTGATGTTAATTGTCAATACGGCTAGTAATTGTGGTTTTACATATCAATATGAGGATTTACAAAAATTATTTGAACGATACGGCAATAAAGGTTTTAACGTTCTTTCATTTCCATGCAATCAATTCGGTGAGCAAAACCCCGAAGATGGCGCAACATCTGCACTGCAATGTAAAACGCAGTTCGGGGTGACTTACCAAGTATTCGATAAAATAGATGTTAATGGCAACAAGACTCATCCTTTATTCAACTATTTAAAGCATGAAGTCGATTGTCCTGAATTTGTCCGCGATACAATGCAGCAAAAACATTTGTATGACAGGATTCAGACAAATTACCCTGACTATTTAATCGGCCGCAATATACGTTGGAATTTCACGAAATTTCTCGTAGACCGTAATGGACGTGTCATTCAAAGATTTGAGCCGGATAGTTCGTTTATAGATATTGAAAAGGCTATTGAAACGTTGCTATAATCGTCAGCTTTTCAAAAAAAGATACTAAAAAGAGCAAACACGCATAATTGCGCATTTGCTCTTTTAATTTTAAGCGTTTTTCTTCGTTCGGGTTGTGCGCTTTCTTGGTGCTGGTTTTTTCGTTTTTTCGAGTGATGCTTGAAGGGCAGACATTAAATCTGTCACATTATCAGGAAGTGGTCGTTTTTCATTGACTGATACGGTACTTCCAGCCTTTTTATCTTCAATTAATTGCATTAGCGCCGTACGGTATTCATCTGTATATTTTGAAGGGTCAAACACGGTTGTCAATTGTTCTACTAACATGAGCGCAGTATCGAGCTCTTTTTGAACAACAGTATCCACATCCGGTATATTTGGTACATCGCCGATACTTCTCACCTCATCAGGGAAATGGATTGTCTCCATAACTAAAGCATCCTTGTAAACCCGGACCACCGCTAATTGTTCTTTGGAACGTATGATGATTTTTGCAACACCGATCTTACCGGATTCTTCTAATGTCCTTCTTAGTAATGCGTAAGCTTTTGACCCAGTTGCATCGGGGGAGAGAAAATACGTTTTTTCAAAATAAATGGGGTCAATTTCTTCTAACTTTACAAAATCTATAATTTCAACTGCTTTATCATCATTTTCTTTACGTAAATTTTCCAATTCTTCGGCATCCAGTATGACAAATTTATTTTTGGAGTACTCATAAGCCTTTACGATATCTTCCTCAGTTACTTCTTTCTCACAGCCTTCACATACTTTTTTATAGCTTATTGGCGTATTACATTCTTTATGAAGTTGCCTTAGTTTAATATCCTTATTTTCAGTAGCCGCATGAAGTTTCACTGGAATATTGACTAATCCAAAGCTAATACTTCCTTTCCAGACAGTATGCATGCATATTTCACCTCATTTTTCCTTACTATGGAGCTAAAGATTAATTTTTATGTATTGTCTTAGTGAAAAAAACTAAAGATAGTAGAAAAACGAAAGTTGGTTGGAAATTTGAAACCAATGTTATTAACTGATTCAAATGAAATACCAGTCGGTGATTGGTTATATGAATCGAAGTATGATGGTTACCGTTGCATTCTATCATGGGATAAAGACATACATTATCCAGTTTTGAAATCAAGAAACGATAATATACTTAATGAAAAATTCCCGGAAATTATAAAGTACTGTGAGAGTATCTACGACAAGATAGCCCCACATTTACCCCTAATATTGGACGGGGAAGTGGTTTACCTTAAAAATGATTTTCAAAGTGAATTTTCTATTGTACAAAAGCGGGGAAGAATGAATAATCCCCAAACTATTAATTCCAATGCCGATACTTTTCCTTGTCACTATATTGCTTTTGATATATTGCAATATAAGGGGAAGCCAAAATTAAATAGCCAGTTGACTACTAGAAAGCAAATGTTGACAAAGTTTTTTGATTCGATAAATCACCCTACAACTGTAAGTTACATTGATGAGAGGCGACTGCAGGCAATTGATGCTGTTGAAGATAGTGATTTAATTTGGGAAAGGGTGAAAACGCATAATGGGGAAGGGGTTATTGCCAAGAAAAAAACAAGTAAATGGGTTGAAGGAACAAGATCAACAAGCTGGCTAAAAATTAAAAACTGGAAATATGTAGATGTTATCTTAACAAAATTCGATAAATCCAATGGCTTTTTTGCAGGTGCAATTTATAAAGAGGATAATCTACTGGAAATTGTCTCATTTAAACACGGTCTAAAAGAAGAGGAAAATAAAACACTAACGACTTTTTTTAAGACATATGGCACTTCACTAGGTAATGAAGTTTCGGAAATCCCTCCTTCCATATGTGTTTCAATTGCCTGTATCGATTTTGATGGCAGTAAATTAAGGGAACCAAGATTTCATTCTTTCCAGCATACTATAAATCCCGACGAATGCAGCTGGAACAATATGCAACGTCAATTAAATCCAATACCTGAAAATGTAGTTGTAACACATCCAGATAAACCGGTCTTTCCGGTAAATGCGATTATTAAAGATGATTATTTACTTTATCTTCAAAAGGTCGCACCGTTTATGATGCCTTTTTTAAAGGATCGGTTATTAACAGTTATCCGTTACCCTCATGGCTTACCAGGGGAAAGTTTTTATCAGAAAAACTACCTAGAAAATATACCGGACTATGTAACAACACATATTGCTGAAGAAACGAATTGTGTTATTTGCAATAATATCGAAACGCTTTTATGGCTAGGAAACCAATTAGCTATAGAATTTCACATTCCATTTCAGACGATTCATACGGATAAACCTACCGAAATCGTTTTTGATTTGGACCCACCATCCGTGGAGGAATTTCATTTAGCGGTGAATGCTGCATTAAAACTTAAAGCAATACTGGATCATTTTAGTCTGCAATCATTTATTAAAATCTCAGGTGGGAAAGGAATGCAAGTCTATATTCCGCTGCCTTTCAACACTTTTACATATAAAGAAACCGGTATTTTTACTGAATTTGTATGTAAATTTTTAGAACAACAGTATCCTAAATGGTTTACAGTAGAGCGACTCAAAAAAAACAGAGAAAATAGATTGTATTTAGATTACGTCCAGCATCGGGAAGGGAAGACAATTGTAGCGCCCTATTCTACGCGGGGCAACGCAAATGGATTGGTAGCCGCGCCTTTATACTGGGATGAGGTCAACGAACATTTGAAGCCGAAAAAGTTTACCACTATTCATGTCATGGAACGCATTCTTATACTCGGTAATCCATTTAGAGAATTTAAGGAAGCTGGAGAAAATCAACCTTTCAAAACGGCTTTGGATCAAATGAATGGTCTAGGTTAACAACTATTAAAAGGGGCACTCGGGGGAAGTGACCCTTTTAAATGTTAGCAACAGATGGTTGGTTTTTATTTATACAAGCTATTAATAGGCGAAAGAAGCGCCGACAATAACTAAAAGAATGAATAGTACAACAATTAGGACGAATGTTGAACCAGTACCGCCGCCACTATTTCCACCACCACCGCCACCGTATCCGTAGCCGTAGTTGTTATTACCTTGGTATCCTTCTTGGTATCCTTGATATCCCATCAATGTCACCTCCTTCTTCGTTATCCTATTCAACGAAAGAGGAATGATTAGGGGCATTAGAACATAAATATTTAGATTGTGTTATTTATTGTTACAATTCGCCATTTTTAAAGCTATAATACCTTCTAGAGGTGAAGAGAATGTTTATTTCAGAAACAACAGTAGAAGTGCGTTATGCTGAAACCGATCAGATGGGTGTTGTGTATCATGCAAATTATCTTGTATGGTGCGAAATAGGGCGTACGCAAATTCTAAAGGATTTAGGGTTTAATTATGCAAAGCTTGAGGAAGATGGCTACTTATCGCCAGTTATGGACTTTTCGATTCAGTACAAGGCAGCAATGCGCTATGGACAGACTGCGACAGTACGGACTTGGATCGAGGAGCATACGAAGCTGCGTACTACATATGGCTATGAAATTTTACATGAAGACGGAACTGTTGCTGTAACGGCAAAGTCTCAGCATATTTTAGTGAAAAAGGAAAATTTCCGCCCAGTAGCATTAAAAAAGGTAGACCCAGAGTGGGATGCTAAATATGCAGAAGTGGCGAAAATTAAGGGTTAATACTTAATTATTTTATACGAACTAAAAGGAGCTTAACTGTACAAACAGTTAGGCTCCTTTAATTTTCAATTCCAGGTGGTAAAGGTATCTATTATACTGTTTTACTATATATGGATATAATTAGGGCGAGACAATAGCAGATTATGGGGGAAGAAGCATGCAATTTTTTAAAAGTCCATTAGGAGTGACAATTTTATTTACACTAGTTGCGCTCGGTTTTCAATTAACAGCTTTCGCGGAAACATTTCAGACGATTTGGTTATTTAGTTTGCTCGCTATTGCGACATTTTTTATCCATGAACTAGGGCATGCCTTGTTTGCAGTGGCGGCAGGGTATCAGTTTAACTTTTTAACGGCCGGACCTATTACGATTGAACGTAATAAGATTAGCGCTAATAAAAGCTGGGCGTTTTTCGGTGGCGTCGCAAGTTGTTTGCCAAAAACAGATGACTTACAAATTATTCGTCGTCAACATCTTTGGTTTGCAGCAGGGGGACCAATTATTTCGCTAATAGTAGGTAGCAGTTCTCTTATTTTAGGCTATATTCTTAATTTGCAAATTATATTATTGTTCGGAATATTGAATGTAGTTATTTTTCTAGTGACAGCTATTCCATTTAACGGAGGAATGAAATCAGATGGACGTGTAATACTGGAACTACTATCGGGTAAAGATCAGAATCAGTTCGTTAGCTCGCTTATACTGATGAAAGAAATGATGACACCGGTTCACCCGACATCATGGTCAAGCAATTTAGTAGAGCAAGCAAGAACAGTACAACCAAGTGAGGAAAATATTAGTACTAGCTATTTGCTGTTTTACTATGATTTATTGAAGCATAATTTTGAAACTGCTTCACAATCCATAACTGAATATAAATCAATCCCAGTGACAAAGAAAAATAAAATGACAATGCAATTCATTACACATATAAAGCAACTGGATTTAGTGATGCAGAGGCATACAGCATTAGAGGAAATGCACGACTTACATAAGATGATGGCGCCAATTGAGCCGATTAGCTATAAGCGTAGTGAGTGGATGATTGCGAAACTTTCCGGAAATGAAGCTTTGGCATCGACTAAACTAGCAGAACACCGCAAACAAATCGAACAAGGTAAATCACAATTCGGATTTTTCTATGCGGAAGAAAGACTGACAGATTTAGTTGAGGAAAAGTTAAAGTAATGTCTAGAGATTAATGAAAGCACTGGGCAGGTATTTAAAGAGGTCAATCCAGCTATAATATCGAAATGTTTATATAATTAACCGGAACGGAGTTGGTGTGGTTGGGGGAGACAATATGCAAACGAATACATATTATTGGCTCTGTTGGAAGTGGTAAAACAACTTTAGCAAAGGAACTATCTTCAACGTTCAATATACCGTATTACGAATTAGATAATGTAGTATGGATCAGGCATGAGTCTGGAGATATAAGAAGAACGGAACAAGAAAGACAAGCATATTTAAATAGTATATTACAGTTAGACAGTTGGATCATTGAAGGAATACACAATGAAGACTGGGTAAGCGGTTGTTTTCATAGTGCAGATTTGATTTTATTTTTAAATACAAAATACTCAATAAGAACTTACCGTATTATAAAGAGGTTTTTAAAACAAAAATTTCGAATAGAGCAAGCAAATTATAAACCAACATTAACTATTTTCTTTAAAATGTTTAAATGGAATCGTTATTTTGAAGAAGTTGGTAAGGTTAATTTTTTCAGTAAATATGGGATACATAAAGATAAGATAAAGGTTATTAATAATACCAAAAGTGTGAAGAAGTACTTTAATTAAAATGCTATTTATTAAAAATAAATTCTAAACAGTATAACCCCTTCCTAATTTTATGAAAGGGGTTATACTTATTTTAATAATAGCTAAAATCAGATTCTTAATTTTTGTTAATTTCTTTTTCAAAAATCAACTCAAAGTTCTCTGCAGACCCGTAACCGACAACACTTGGTGCAAAAATTTGAACGAGTCTCCAGCCATTTTTTGCCTCTTCATTTACAATTTCACGGTAATCCTCTTTTGCCGTTGCCTTCATTAATCCTTGCTTTAATTCAATTTGAATAAATTTGTATTCATACATCATTATTCACCCCCTCAGGCTTAGTAAAATTTCTCCCATTATAAAATTCGTTAAGTATATGGTTAAACCTTTAATAAATATGAAATTTAAAATAAAAATATAACTGGTAAGAATAGTTAAGCAAATGGTCACATGACACCCTTTATACAATTGCTCTTACTAAAAATATGCTGTAAAGGCGAAATACAGCTATATAATATTTTTGCACGTGCGCCCACAATATTGATATAATAAAGGTTATGATTAAATGATAAGGGAGGTGTGTTCATGTCATCAAAAACAATAGCGAATGTGCAAACTCGCTGCCATATTTTACTTACAAATACTGCGCGGGAAGCGATGAAGGAGCATGTTCCTGATGAACACGCCTTTTTTAATTTACAGCAATATTTTGTCGTCGCAATTGAAAAAGTTTCTGTGGAAGATGATCAAACACATATTACGATTTATTTTGATAATGAAAAAAATTTAAAGCTGAAAAGTAAGTTTGATGATCGTGTTGTCATTATGGACTGTGTGTTTGATCAAAAGAATGGTCTCGTTGCAAAAAGCTTCCGTTCACGTGGTAAAGGTACACCAGTCGTAACGAATCGCCGCGCAATGATGAAAATTCATTTTGTCGCTTCACGTATTAGTGGGCATACATACCAAGCGCCGTTTTTACAGGCCATTGCTGAGCTACCAATAGCACAGGAACGCTTTGACTACGTAAATAAAAGAATTAGTAGCTGGGAAGGCTATTTAAAAGTTTTAAATAAAAATGCAGATATTGAAGATATACATGCCCGTTTTTCAGCCGTTACATATGATGCTGACTTTACACATATGACATTACGTATTTCAAATCTGGATAATAAACATTGGAAGCAGATTGAAGGCTTAAGTGCCCGACTACGCGGTTATGTACAGGAAATTGGAGACGTCGCAAAGGTTCGTCGAAATGAAAATACAGTTGAAATTGCTTTAAAACCTTATTACAGTAACTTGGCCCGCAGAAATGAACTTAATTTTCTATCAGAGGATGTTGAATTTTCTAATGCTGCGACAAAATCACAGCTTAAGCGCTTATTAAAAGGTTTTGAGCGGTTAAAAGAAGGATTAGCGGCCAATGCCAATTTGGAAACAATTTTATTTGAAGACAAACCAACGATTGCAGAGCGGAAACAGCCTCTATCAATCGATTTTCATAATCAGTTAAATATTTATCAGCAACAGGCAGTTGAAGGGGCAATGAGTGCAGAAGATTTATATGTCATTCAAGGCCCACCCGGTACCGGTAAAACAACGGTAATTTCGGAAATTTGCTACCAAAACGCCAAAGCCGGATTAAAAACTCTCGTCGCCTCCCAATCAAACTTAGCTGTAGATAATGCGTTAAGTCGTCTATTGTCGAATAAGGATATTCGAATTCTTCGTTATGGACGTACAGAAAGTATTGAAGAAGAAGGCAAAAAGTTTATTGAAGAAAATGTAGCAGCGTATTGGCAGGAGCAAACGTTTAACGCGATCGGTCATGAAATTTCATTGCATACAAAAAAAGAACAGCTTTTAAATGAAGAAATTGAACATGCACAAAAGGAAATTCAAGCGCTAAATGAACAAAAGCTAGAACTTGAAAAGCAAATCCAGCAAAAAGAAGCGGCGAAAGCTGAACTCCATGTATTGGCGGAAAAAATTAGTGCATTAAAAAAAGAGTTGACGTTATGCAAGAAAGAACTTGAGGAAAATGAACGTAAACTCGAAAAACTACAAACAGCGCAAAGTACAACAGCTGAAACAGTCGCAAACTTCGAACAGCAATTAGCAGATGGAATGACTGTTGTACAGCTTACAGAACAGCAGCAAAAGTTAAGTGAAGCGAAAATAGACTATGAAAAGCAAATTGCACAAAGTAAATACAAGTCGCTTCTTCATCGTTATGAGCAACAGTATGAAGGGATTCAATTAAAAATCGAACGTGCGAATGAAACTTCGGAATATGGAAAGATAGTCGACAAAATAGCCTCTTTGAAAAAAGTTTATGAAATTGAAGCATTCATGACTGAATATAATATTCGCCGCAACTATGCAATGGATCGATTACTTACTGCTCTTGAGCGTATCCAGCCCCAAATGGAGCAATATAAGCCTATAAAGGATGTAAAAGAGCGGCTTGAAAAAGCACTGAATTACAGTGAAACAGCACTGGGCATTCATGTGACGCCAGATCAATTGGAAATGAATCATCATTATTCACTTGAAGAGGTACAGGAATTTTTAACAAAACTAAGCATGGCATTCCGCGACCGAAAAGTTAATGCACAAAACGGGACACGCTCTATCCAAGGTATCCATTTGCGCATGCAATATATTGATCAGCTGAACAATAAGTATATGGATTCGATTCGTGAAACTGTACTTATTTTTGAAAAGCTAAAAGAAGAAATAACGCTTCAGTTCAAGGAGCAAAATGACGAAAAAGCACAGGTCCTTCAAAAATTACAGGAAGAAGCTGCTGCAACTCAAACTCAAATTGATTCCGTAAAAGGAAATGTAGATCCATCAATCGTCGTTAGCCATACAACGGATGAACTTGAAGATTTGCTCGCTACAAACGAGCTAGAGCAAATGAAATTTGAAACACAGCGCCAAAATCGAGAAAGATTAGAGCTTCAGCACAGTAAAAAAGCAGAAGAACTTGCGGTACTGGATGAACAAATTGCACTTGGCACTGCCACTGTTGAAGACATGACTACACGCTTTAAAGAAATCAACAGTGAAGGCGTGCAACTCGAAAAACGCCGTACAGAGCTTGAACAATTAACGAAGCTAAATCCAGAACAAGCTATTGTAGCTGTAAACGAAAAAATTGAGCATTTCACAGCGCAAATTGCAACATTACAAGTGAAAATCGATTTACTGCCCGTCACAGCCGAGCTTCAAAACGAGTGGTATGGCTTACTGAAAAATGCGAATGCGCACGATTTAGATGAAATCAGAAAATTATATGTGAAGCATGCGAATGTCATTGGCACGACATGTGTAGCGTCGGCAAATAAAGAGTTTATGGACAACTATCCAACTTTTGATGTTGTCATTATTGATGAAGTATCTAAGGCGACGCCACCTGAACTACTTTTACCGATGTTAAAGGGCTCAAAGATCATATTAGTAGGAGATCATCATCAATTACCGCCACTTGTAGGGGATGCAACGTTTGAAGAAACATTGGAGCAAGTTGTAAAAGAAAGTACGACTTTTGAGGAAAAACGTGAACTTGAAAAATTACTGGAAGAATCTTTATTCGAACGCCTTTATAATAACTTACCAACTCAAAATAAAACTATGCTTGCTCTTCAATATCGTATGCATAAAAATATTATGTCAACTATCACACCGTTTTATGAAAATGAACAGGAAAGCCTGCAATGTGGTTTGGAAGATTCGGATGCTGTACGTGATCACTTCCTGCAAACTTCTAAAATTACGCGGAAAAATCATTTAATGTGGCTGGATATTCCGAATGAAAAGCCGTATTTTGAACAGCGTGTAAAAGAAGGGTCAAGCTTATTCAATGTAGCGGAGCTTGATCAGATTAAACAGCAATTACTGGAAATGAATGAAGCGACTGAAAAAGCAAAAGCGGAAGGATTAATCCCGCAAGGTGCTCAGAAATCTGTTGGGGTCATTTCGTTTTATGCCGAGCAAGTAAGACGCATAAATCGTCTCATCGAACAGGAACTAAGCTTACCGCATCTACACATCCGCACAGGCTCGGTCGATAAGTTCCAGGGGATGGAGATGGATGTCATTATCGTCAGTATGGTGCGTAATCATGACCATGAGCGCGGAGAAATTGGGTTTGCCAAAGATTATCGCCGTCTAAATGTAGCATTATCCCGCGCACGTGAACTGCTTATTATGATCGGCAGTACCGATATGTTTACACAGCGTCCAAAACATGCGAAAACACGCGATATGTATTCCCATGTATTAAATACAGTAAAAGAGCAAAGTGGCTATTTTGCAATGTAAGGAAAGGTGTATACAGTGGATTTAAACAGCATAACCGGACAATTACAAAAAGAACTTAACGAAAATCCAAACATCGAAATTCAAAAGCAGATGCAATACGCCATTCCCATTCATACGTTGGAAGTGCACTATCATCCTGTTATGAGGAATGCGATGGATATTTTAATGAAGATGATGCTAATTTCATTTCAGAAGGCGAAGCTGAATAATGTCGAGCTTTTAGCGGAAATTTTATTAGTTGAACCGTTATTTATCCATGATTTAACGAATAAAATGTTACGAATGGGCATGATTGAAAAAGAAAATGAAGTGTTCACACTTACGGCAAAAGGAATGGCGCAGCTTGAATCGGGTATTTTTGAAGAGGAGCTTGAGCAAACAAGTCATTTTGTACAATATAGCCCGATTCATGAACAGCTGCTGGAAGGGGACCTAGAGGAGTTCTCTGATTTAGAGGAGTTTCCTGAACCGTTTCCGACGATTGAAAACGAGGAAATTGAAGCGATTGAAGAATCGATGCTGATTGAATTTATTCAGCGACAGTTAAGCGAACAACCATTGGCAGAACAGGAGGTCCCAACTTTTATTACAAAAGTTATATCGACCGAATCAATTCAAATTAATGATATTCCGGTTCTATGTTTTTCGCTTATGGATCAAAAGGAAAACCGCCACTTTATGCGTGTGTATAATACGTTAACAGGTGCATGGGATGAAAGGCTTGAAACGATTTTATTTAATTATGAGAAAGAGCATTTAAATCCTGAGTAAATATATATATTTTTTGAATTATTGCAAAACTTACACTACCGTGTTACACTAGTGTCAATTTAATAGTCTTATCAAGAGAAGCGGAGGGAACTGTGCCCGTAGATGCTTCAGCAACCTCTAGTACAACTAGAAAGGTGCTACTTCCAGCAAGGCAATGACCTTGGCAGATAAGAACGGGTATATAAACCTCTCATTTCTGTTGTGCTGGAATGAGGGGTTTTTTGTGTTTTTTCGGCAAGTATTCGATTACATGCTCCAATGATCAAACCCCTGCGGCTATTACAATGATTTATTTGAAAGGAAAGAAGCTCGAAAAAGCTTTGCGTTATTAAGCCAAGATTATTTAGAAAGATTAGAGGGGGAAAGTGCAATGCCAATTAATATTCCGAAACATTTACCTGCCGGTGAGCTGCTGAGAAGAGAGAAGATTTTCGTTATGGAGGAAGATCGTGCGAAAACTCAGCAAATTCGACCTTTGAATATTTTAGTGTTCAATTTAATGCCGGAAAAGGAAAAAACCGAGCTCCAATTATTGCGCTTACTAGGGAACACACCACTACAGGTAGATGTTACATTTTTAAATACCGCTACATACGAATCCAAAAACGTTTCCAAATCACATTTAGATACGTTCTACCAAACATTCGATGAGATTAAGCACCGCCGATATGATGGTCTTATTATCACTGGTGCACCAGTAGAGAAAATGCAATTTGAAGATGTAGGCTATTGGAAGGAAATTACCGATGTGATGGACTGGGCCGATCAAAATGTTACATCGATCATGTATATATGTTGGGGCGCACAAGCTGCACTGTATCATCATTTCGGTATCGGGAAGTTTGAGCTGCCTAAAAAATGCTCCGGCGTTTATTCGCATGTGATAACAGATTTAACGGTCGATTTAGTACGGGGCTTCAGTGATGAATATGTTGCACCTCATTCACGCCATACATCTGTCTCAATAGATGAAGTCCGTGCACACCCAGATTTGCGTCTGCTTAGCTATTCGGACGATGCCGGTGTATTTATCGTCCAATCAAAAAACAATAAGCATATCATGATTACAGGCCATTTAGAGTATGATGCGACGACTCTATCGGACGAATATTTCCGTGATATTGAAAAGGATCCGGAAAATACGGAAGTTCCGATTAATTACTTCCCGAATAATGACCCACAAAATGCACCTAAAAATGTATGGCGTGCCCATTCACATCTGTTATTCTACAACTGGTTAAACTATTACGTATACCAAGAAACACCTTATGAATGGCATTTTGTTGAGGAAAATATCGAATATCACATATAAGAAAAGCCAGCAAGGGAATATCTTGCTGGCTCATTTTTATTTTACTGCAAGCCATGCACGTTCTTGTTCTATTTGTAAACTTACTTCACGGCCAAAAAAGTCACTCAGCAATTGTTCATTCAATATGACTTCGCGAGTATCTGCAGCTACGCTTTCACCATCTTTCATTAACAGTACATGGCTAAAACAAGGTAAAATCTCTTCTACATGATGCGTTACATAAATAAGTGTAGGACAGTTATCGCACTTGGCTATTTGCTCAATCTTTTGTAGTAAGTTTTCCCGCTCTATAAGGTCAAGTCCGCCACATGGCTCATCTAATATTAATATTTCTGGTTCTGCCATTAAAGCACGTGCAATTTGTACACGTTGACGTTCACCTTGTGATAAATGCTCAAATGATTTATTTGCCAAATGATCACAATGAAACTGTTTCATAAAGGATAGTGCCTGCTCAATCTCCTCGTTGGACACGTCATTAAATAGACGGAGCGCACCGAATTTTCCGCTGAGCACAATTTCGATTGCATTATCCTGCCAGTTGAAGCTATCAATCATTGCATTGCTTGCCCAGCCGATGCGTGTCCGTAGGGTAGGGATATATGTATTGCCGAAAGTTTCACCCAGTACTTGCACTTTACCTTTGTTTGGCCAAATATAGCCGTTGATTACTTTTAACAAGGTTGTTTTTCCTGAACCATTCAAGCCTAAAATGGCCCAATGCTGTCCTTTTTGTACATGCCAGCTTAAATTATTCAAAATTACTTTTTCATTCCGGTATAGTTGGACATTTTCAATCTGTATCATTAAAAAACACCTCCAATTACTACTATGCGGGATTTATTTTAATTACGGAAGTATTTTTTGAATATTGTAACAATTGTTAATAAAAAAAAGAAAGCAAACCTACTATGTTCGCTTTCTTCTCATTTTAAATTACGGCACTTTCTACACCTGCTGCACGGTAAAACAGCTTTTCATTCCATTTTAGGGCCCATTGAACAACCGGTCCTAAGCCGAATGCCATAAATACTGTCCCTATACCAACAGGACCGCCTAAAATGAAGCCTACAACAGCAACTGATACTTCCATTGTCGTACGTGCACGGTTCACGCTCCAGCCTAGGCGACGGACTAATAACAGCATTAAAGTATCACGTGGTCCAACACCGAGGTTAGCCACCATGTACATACCACAACCAATACCTAGTAGCACTATACCTACTACAAACGATAAAGTTTGCTCCAAAAGGTTGTGTGCATTAGGTAGCACATACAAAAAGATATCAATAAAAATCCCCGTTAAAAACATATCTAAATAGGTACCTATTTTTGGTAGTCTTTTTGATAACATAGAGTCAATCGCTAAAATAATTAACCCTATAATGATGGACCAAGCCCCGATTGTTAAACCGAGATTTTTATAAAGTCCTATATGGAGCACGTCCCATGAACCTACACCGATTGTTTGTCCTTTAATCGTTAAGGCAACACCTAGTGACAAAACGATAATCCCTGCGATAAAAAATAGGCAGCGCCAATAAAATCCTTGTTTCACTTTCAATTGTAATCCCTCTTCTTGTAATCAATATCTTTACACATTATATCGATTACAAGGATGAAAAACGGATTTACAATATATTTAAAATATTATAACTTTTTGAAGGCTATTTTTCATATGAATAGCTAAGTTCATCAGTTGTTTCATCGACGTCTACAATTAGATGATGGTTACTAAAAAACCATTCATCGGATTTTTCAATAAAGAAGTGTACATTCTCTATAATGGTTTCAATCCCTATTTCATGGGGCTGCTCACGTGTCATTCCTAACGAAAATCCTTCATGAAAGGGAGATGAGCCCCCATAGCGTGCATAAAAGCGAATATAGTCTCCATGTTCTATTTCCATTTCTTCTTTAAACCATTCGACTGCTTTTTCAGTTAATTTAATTTCCATACAATTCACCTCTATTGTCATTATGCAGGAAATGAAAAAAACTTACAAAACCCGCGCCTGCTAAAACGAAACAAAAAAGGCTGAAGTATAAACCTTCAGCCTGCATGTTAAAAACCTTTAATTTTTGGTTCAGTTCCATTTTTAATGCGTATAATATTCTCGCGGTGACGATAAAAGATAAAGGAAGCTAAAATTGCTACTAAAATAAAGAGCGCATATTCACCCGTAACAATCCAATTAATCGTTACATAGATGATCGCCACTGCTGATGCAATCATTGAAGTTAAGCTCACCATTTTTGTCGTTTTTAATGAAATGATAAATACAGTAAGTAAAACAAGGAATAATGGCAAATTATAACCTAAGATGATACCAGCACTTGTCGCTACGGCTTTACCGCCACGGAAGCTCGCAAATATCGGGAACATATGCCCCGCTGCTGCAACGATACCAAGAATAAGTGGATGAACAGTACTATCACTGAAAATTGCTAACAGCGGCAATAAAACTGCTGCTGTCCCTTTAAAAATATCAAGTAGCAGTACAGCAATTCCAGGTTTCTTACCTAGAACTCTAAATGTATTCGTAGTGCCTAAATTACCGCTGCCTTGCTTTCGGATATCTGTTTTATAAAAAATTTTCCCTATCCATAATGCAGATGGGATGGAACCGATTAAATAAGCACAAATAATTATTAAAGCGTTGATCAAGAAGTTGTGCTCCTTTCAAATGTCAGAATTATTAGTTGGTACTAATAGTATGTTATGAATATTCTACAATGTTTTTTAATAGAAGGAAAGAGGTATTATTTTTTCGTAATAACAGGATGGAAACAGGGAAAAAGTTACATTTGTTTATCAACTATTAAAGGATAGGCTTTTAAACGTCGGTTTTTGATGATACAATTAGTCTTTGCAAAGCCTAAAAAAGTACGCTCAAACATTGACATCATGCATATTTGAAAGTACGATTAGGTAGTAAATAGAACGTTTGTTTGTATTTTTTGGAGGGGATTGCATTTGGTTAAAAATCAATCGGGTATGTCTTATAATGAAGATGCCATTCAAGTATTAGAAGGTTTAGAAGCCGTACGAAAAAGACCAGGGATGTATATTGGTTCTACAGATAGTCGAGGTCTTCACCACTTAGTGTACGAAATTGTAGATAACGCAGTGGATGAAGCACTTGCTGGATTTGGTAATCATATCATCGTGAAGATTCATGAAGATAATAGTATTAGCGTACGAGACCATGGTCGTGGTATGCCTACAGGTATTCATAAAATGGGTAAGCCAACTCCGGAAATTATTTTTACTGTACTCCATGCAGGTGGTAAATTTGGACAGGGTGGCTACAAAACGAGTGGCGGTTTACACGGTGTAGGTTCATCTGTTGTAAATGCTTTGTCCTCATTTTTAGAAGTAACAATTTACCGTGATGGGCAAATTTATCGCCAACGTTTCGAGCAAGGTGGTAAACCAGCTACATCCCTTGATATGATTGGAAAAACAAAGGAAACAGGTACATTGGTACATTTCCTACCTGATTCAACGATTTTTTCGGCGACAAAGTATAATTATGACACGCTGGCAGAGCGCCTGCGTGAATCAGCATTTTTATTAAAAGGTTTAAAAATTGAGTTAATCGATGAGCGTGTTGATGAACGCGGACAAGGCCAGCATGAAACTTTCTTCTATGAAAATGGTATTGAAGCATTTGTTGCCTACTTGAATGAAGAAAAAGATGTTCTGCATCCTGTTAAATATGTGGAAGGCATACTTCAGGAAATTGAAGTGGAATTTGCCCTGCAATTTAATGACGGTTATTCCGAAACTATCCTGTCGTTCGTAAACAATGTACGTACACGTGATGGCGGAACACATGAAACAGGTGCGAAGTCTGCATTAACACGAGTGTTTAATGAATATGCAAGAAAAATTGGTTTATTAAAAGAAAAAGATAAAAATCTGGAAGGCGTTGACATTCGCGAAGGTTTAACCGCGATTGTTTCAGTGCGTATTCCCGAGAATCTACTACAGTTTGAAGGTCAGACGAAAGGCAAGCTCGGAACATCTGAGGCGCGTTATGTTGTCGATACAGTCGTTTCTGAAAAGTTATTGTATGTATTGGAGGAAAACGCAGAGCTTTCGGCATCTTTAGTTCGAAAGGCGATTCGTGCTCATCAAGTTCGTGAAGCAGCTCGTAAAGCACGTGATGATGCAAGAAACGGTAAAAAGAAAAAATCGAGTACTTTGCTGTCAGGGAAGCTAACGCCTGCACAATCGAAAAATGCGGCGAGAAACGAACTGTATTTAGTAGAGGGTGATTCTGCAGGCGGTTCGGCGAAACAAGGTCGGGATCGTACTTTCCAAGCCATTTTGCCTTTACGCGGTAAAGTTATCAACACTGAAAAGGCAAAGCTGCAGGACATTATGAAAAACGAGGAAATTGCTACGATTATCCATACTATAGGAGCGGGTGTCGGCGCGGATTTCAATGTAGAAGATGCCTGCTACGATAAAGTGGTCATTATGACGGATGCCGATACAGATGGCGCACATATTCAAGTACTTTTACTCACATTTTTCTATCGCTATATGCGTCCATTAATCGAAGCCGGTAAAGTCTACATAGCATTGCCACCATTGTATAAAGTATCTAAAGGGTCTGGGAAGAAGCAGGAGCTTGTATATGCTTGGACAGAGCAGGAGCTTAGTGCCGCTACGAAGAAAATTGGCAAAGGCTACGTTATCCAACGCTATAAAGGTTTAGGTGAGATGAATGCCGACCAGCTTTGGGATACAACGATGAATCCGGAAACGCGTACATTAATTCGCGTAAAAATTGAAGATGGTGCTCGTGCGGAACGTCGTATTACAACATTGATGGGCGATAAAGTTGAGCCCCGACGTAAATGGATTGAATCTAACGTCAACTTCGGCATGGAAGAGGATGCAAGCATTTTAGAAAATGAATTCATCCAGCATGAGGAGGCAAAAGATAAATGAGTTTTGTTGAGAAATTTCAGGATTTACCATTAGAAGAAGTAATGGGTGACCGTTTTGGTCGCTATTCAAAATATATTATTCAAGATCGTGCATTACCTGACACACGCGATGGCTTAAAACCTGTACAACGCCGTATATTATATGCGATGTTCCATGAAGGTAATACTTTTGACAAACCATTCCGTAAATCCGCGAAAACGGTCGGAAATGTAATCGGTAACTACCATCCGCACGGGGATTCTTCTGTGTATGATGCGATGGTCCGAATGAGTCAAGATTGGAAAAGCCGTCACATGTTAATTGAAATGCACGGTAACAACGGGTCGGTCGACGGAGATCCGCCGGCTGCGATGCGTTATACAGAAGCGCGTCTATCAACCATTGCTGCAGAGCTATTGCGTGATATTAATAAAAATACAGTTGAATTCGTACCAAACTTTGATGATCAGGATATGGAACCAACTGTTTTACCATCACGCTTTCCGAATCTGTTGGTTAATGGAGCTACCGGAATATCTGCTGGTTATGCGACAGACATCCCTCCACATAATTTACAAGAAGCTCTCGATGCAGTTTTAATGCGTTTAGACAATAAAAACTGTACAGTCGATGAACTGATGACAGTTATAAAAGGACCTGATTTCCCGACAGGTGGCATTATACAAGGTGTCGATGGTATCAAAAAGGCATTTGAAACAGGGAAAGGAAAAATTATTGTTCGTTCACGCACAGAAATCGAGCAGTTAAAAGGGAATAAAGAGCAAATTATTATTTCTGAAATTCCTTTCGAAGTGAATAAGGCGAACATGATTCGTAAAATGGATGAATTACGTGTGAACGATCGTCGTTTAGATGGTATTTCAGAAATTCGTGATGAATCAGACCGTGATGGAATGCGCATCGTCGTGGAATTAAAAAAAGATGTACAGGCACAAGGTATTTTAAACTTTTTATTAAAATCAACGGATTTACAAGTGTCTTATAATTTTAATATGATTGCCATTCATAATCGCCGTCCGATGATGATGACGTTACCTCTTATGCTTGATGCCTATATTGATCACCAAAAGGAAATTGTACGTCGCAGATCACAATATGATCTAACACGTGCACAAGATCGATTACATATTGTCGAAGGGCTTATGAAGGCATTATCGATTTTAGACGAAGTGATAGAAACAATCCGTGCGTCAAAGGACAAGCGTGATGCAAAAAATAATATTATCGATAAATTCGGCTTTTCGGAAGAGCAGGCAGAAGCAATTGTAAGCCTTCAACTTTACCGTCTAACAAATACGGATATAACACAATTACAAAGCGAGCAAGAAGAATTAAGTGAACTCATCTTAAAATTAACAGCGATTTTGGACGATGAGAAAAAATTAATTCGTGTCATTAAAACTGAGCTAAACGATATTAAAAAGCGTTTTCCATCACCGCGTCTATCAGCTATCGAAGCAGAAATAGAAGAGATTAAAGTGACGCGCGATGTATTGGTTCCAAGTGAGGAAGTTGTCGTAACCGTTACAAAAGATGGTTATGTTAAACGTACAAGTCTTCGTTCGCATAGTGCTTCCAATGGGAAGGATTTCGCAATGAAGGACTCCGATTACTTAATATACGAAGCTAATTTAAATACACAGCATCACTTATTGCTGTTTACGAGTAAAGGTCACTATATTTACCAGCCGGTCCATGAGTTGCCTGATATTCGTTGGAAAGACTTAGGTCAGCATATTTCAAGTATCGTACCAATTGACTCCAATGAGGAAATTATCGAGGTAATTGGAATAGAGACATTTGAGCAGTCGAATGTTTATGTGTTTACAGCTACAAGAGACGGGCAAATTAAACGTTCGGCCCTTACGGATTATGTTGTAACACGTTATTCAAAACCAATTAAAACGATGAACCTTAAAGGTGACGACGAAATGATCTTTGCGCGTCTTGTTACCGAGGAGGAAGAAGTTCTATTATCGACAAATACTAGCTATACGATTCGATTCCCAATGGAAGATTTACCTGTGACAGGTGTAAAAACAGCAGGTGTTAAAGGGATAGTTGTAAAAGAGGGCGAGTATTTAGCTGCTGTCGCTATTTTAGATCCAAAGCAAGAGCAGGAGTTAATTATTGTGACGCAACGCGGTGCTGTTAAGCGAATGCTATTAAATGAGCTCGAGCTTGGCAATCGTGCAAAGCGTGGTGTTGTGATTCTTAAAGAGCTAAAAGCGAATCCACACCGTATTTATACGATTTTAGTTGTAGGTTTTAGAGATACATTTACAATCGAAACAGAAAAAGGTATAGATGAAACAATCCAAGTAACCAATTTAACAAGAGCCGACCGTTATTCCAATGGTTCGCTTCGTATAGATACTGAAGCAGACGGAGCTATTTCACGGGCTTTTGTCAATCAAAAGGTGTAACAGTCGTGTATAATTCAGGTAACATTCACATATGATAAAAGTAATTCATTGACATGTAAGCCAGACTTTCATACAATGAAGTTAGTAAGATTCATGCGTGATGGATCTACAGTAGTACAAGGCGATTGGGTGGCCCCCAATCGCTTTTTTTGTTTTTGCAAGGGGTTTATATTAAAATAAAAAAACACCACTTAGGTGGCTAGTCTAAGTGGTGAAAATACTTTTTTACAGCATCATACGGAAAAAACGATAAATAGTATCGACAAGACGAAATAAGTCTGTCACGTAACGAAAAATGGCGAGTTTTTCGTTACGCTTCTTTTCCGAAGCAGCCTTAGCCTTTTCTTTGCGTGATGGATAAGACACAGTAGTACACCTCCTTTACAAAAGGAGTCAGCTGGATGCTGCTTTCATATTGTACCATGAAATGTTAAATAGGAATCTCTCTTTTTAGACAAAGAGACAATAGAAAAACGTCAAAGGCTGAGGAAGATTTCTTCAGCTTTCGACGTTTTTTTTATCGTTAACGATTTTACATAAGTCCATTTAGCGTACGGTCGTAAAAGAATATTATTTTGCTTTAATGCGCCGAATGAAAATGAAGAGTAATCTTCTTCTACTATGAATTGAAATACAAACTGCTGTTCATCATCTGTTCCCGTGAATTGGACGACGTGTTGCCCAGCGCGGGCAGTGAAGTATTCCCAATAAGTCGTTTCATAATGCGTATCAAACACTTCAGAAATTGATGCATTCTCTTTATATGGCCATTTCTGTGCTTTTATATAATCAATGTAAGGGGAGTCCGTATCAATCTCTGTACCGTTCAGTACAAAGCCGGTAATACAGCCCATAGCAGCAACACAAATCAAAACACGGAGATGTTGTCCAATCGTCACGACTCTCACTCCTCAAAAATAAGTGAAATTTCGACCAGTTGCGTTATAAAAAATCAGCCTCTAACTAGGTTAGAAGCTGATTGATTTTCCATGACTTATGAAAAGTAGGGAATATTATCTTAGTGTGAAATATCTTGAACTGAAATACCTGTTTGCGCTTTAACTTCAACTTCACGATATTTCGCAGCATCCATTTCTTTCGACATTAATGTACCAATAAATCCTCCGATGAAGCCAAGTGGTACAGAAATGATCGCTGGGTTCGTTAACATAATTAACGGATCACCTACGAAGATTGCTTTACCTTCTACTGGATTCCATACGTTTGGAGACACTGCTACTAAAATTAATGCTGAAACTAGACCTGTTAACATGGCTGATACTGCACCTGTTGTATTGAAGCGTTTCCAATAAATCGTGTAAATAATTACTGGTAGGTTTGCAGATGCCGCGATACAGAATGCTAACGATACTAAGAATGCTACGTTTAACGTCTGAGCACCAAGAGCTAAAAGAATTGATACTACAGAGATAATAATCGAACCGATACGAGCTGCCTTAACAGCTTCTTTTTCAGTGATTTTACCCTTTTTAATAATTTGACCATAAATATCATGTGATAGGGCAGATGCACCAGAAAGTACTAGACCTGCTACTACCGCTAAGATTGTCGCGAATGCTACGGCACATACGAATGAGAATAGGATGTCGCCACCAAGAGCCTGAGCTAATAGTGGGGCAGCCATATTACCTGCCGGGTTTGCCGCAACGATTTCATCTCTGCCTACGAATGCAGCAGCACCGAAGCCAAGGAAGATTGTTAATACATAGAATAAACCTACAATCCAAGTAGCCCAAATTACTGAAGAACGAGCTGTTTGCGCATCTTTTACAGTGAAGAAACGCATTAGGATATGCGGAAGACCTGCTGTACCAAGTACTAACGCGATAAGCATTGAAATCGTATCAATACCATTTGTGTAGCGTAGTCCAGGATTTAAATATGCTTCACCATGCTCTGTTACAGTAGTCATATGAGTGAACATGTTTGCAATAGAGAAGTCGAATTTTGCTAATACTAAGAATGAGATAATAATAGTACCTAACATTAAAAGTACTGCTTTAATAATCTGTACCCAAGAAGTGGCAGTCATACCACCAAATAATACGTATGTTGTCATCATGACACCTACTAAAAGTACAGCCATCCAGTATTCAATACCTAATAGTAATTGAATAAGGGCACCAGCACCAACTAGCTGAGCGATCATGTAGAATAATACGATTGTAATAGTAGATAATGCTGCTGTACCACGTACTTTTGCTTTATCGAAACGAGCAGTAATCATATCTGCCAAAGTGAATCGACCTAAGTTACGTAATGGCTCAGCTACGATGTATAAAACTACTAAGTAAGCTACTAAGTATCCGATAGAGAAGAAGAATCCATCGAAACCGAATAATGCAATCGAACCGGCGATACCTAGGAATGACGCTGCCGATAAATAGTCACCGGCAATTGCTAGTCCATTTTGCCAACCAGTTAAACCGCCGCCAGCTGTATAGAAGTCAGACGCACTTGAAGTACGTTTTGAAGCCCACCAAGTAATGACTAAAGTTAAACCTACGATTGCTACGAAGAAGAATATGGCTGTAAAACTCATTTGCCTTTACCTCCCTCATACTCTGCAATAATAGCTTTTGCTTCAGAGTCAAATTTGTTTGCACGCGCTACATAGAAGTGCGCTAATCCCCAAGTCATTACGAATAGGCCAGCTGAATATACCCAAACCCATGTAATGTTGCCGATTGCTTTTTGATGTAGAATTTCAGTGAATGACGTCAAGATTGGTAATAACATATAAAGTGCTAAAAAGATTGCCGTCATTGTCCATAGAAATACATTCTTTTTCTTTGCAAGCTGTTTAAAAGATTGCTGTGATGCGATTCTTTCATAATCAATAATTGGCTTTTGATTATTCCCCATAAACATTCCCCCGTTTGTGATTAATATTACTGCTTAATGTGCGTAAAATTCTCTTTTAAGGAATTCACATTTTCATTCTATTTTAGCTGTAACAAAATTGCAATACTTTTTAAGAAAATTATGTGAAAAAACTTTTCGGAAAAATATGTTTAATAGAGAAAAAAAGCTACATAACAGAACAGATTAATGTTATTTGTATTTCGTTTATAAGATAGAAAGGTAGACAGCGCAACGTTTACTATGGAATCACAAAAAGTAGATTTTGAGATTTTGCAGAAATTTATGATAAGAAAATATTATATGTTTTAATAAGAAATAGTAATATTCGAAAAACAATTTACTTTTCAAAATATTCTTTTTAGTTTATTCAGAAAATTATATTTATAAAGTAGAAAGCATAAAAAATAAGAAAACTGCTCGAAAATGTTGAAATTTCGAGACAGTTTTCTATTAAATATTTATTTAAATACTAATGTGAAACATCCTGTACAGAAATACCAGTATGTGCTTTCACGCGGATTTCTTTATAAATACGTTCTGCTTCCAACTGTTCTACTTTATTTGCCGTTAATATAGATCCTAAATAACCGGCAATGAAGCTGAGTGGTATTGTAATAATTGCTGGTACAGCCAAGTTTACAAGTGGCTCTCCTACGAAAATAGCATTACCAGTAGGGCTCCAAATGTTTGGTCCAAGTGCACCCAATACTAAACAGGAAACTAGACCTGTTACCATCGCAGCAACTGCACCATTGGCATTGAACTTTTTCCAGTAGATTGTGTAAAGAATAACCGGTAAGTTTGCAGAAGCACCAATACAGAAAGCAAATGACACTAAGAATGATACGTTTAAGCTTTGTGCAAATAATGCTAATACAATAGAAACTACCGCAATTGAAATAGAACCGATTCGAGCAGCTAATACTTGCTGTTTCTCTGTTAATTTACCATCATTTAAGATTTCACCGTAAATATCATGTGAAATGGCAGAAGCACCTGTTAATACTAGTCCAGATACTACAGCTAAAATTGTCGCAAAGGCAACGGCACAAATAAATGATAATAAAATATTGCCGCCTAAGAACTCAGCTAATAGTGGTGCAGCTGTATTACCTGCAGAATTTTCCGCTATAATGGCATCAAATCCTACGAAATGCATCGCACCAAAGCCTAAGAAAATCGTTAACGAGAAGAAAATTGCTGTGATCCAAGTAGTCCAAGAGATTGATTGACGTGCTGTTTTAGCATCCTTAACCGTGAAGAATCGCATTAAAATATGCGGTAAACCTGATGTACCTAACACTAATGCAAGCATCATGGAAACCGAATCAATTGTCGAAGTATATTTAACGCCAGGAACTAAATACTGATCCCCGTAATTTGTACTTACTGTATCAAACATTTTCACTAAATTAAAATCAAACTTGGCAAATACTAAAAATGCCAACAATGTTGTACCGAATAATAATAGACCTGCTTTAATAATCTGAACCCAGCTAGTCGCTGTCATTCCACCGAATAATACGTATGTAGTCATCATAACTCCAACAATAAGAACGGCCAACCAATACTCAATACCGAATAACAGTTTAATTAATGCACCTGCACCTACTAACTGTGCAATCATATATAAAATTACGATAATAATAGTACCTGTCGCAGCAACCCCACGAATTCGCTTTTCATTGAAACGTGCTGTCAGCATATCCGCTAAAGTGTATCGACCTAAATTACGCATAGGTTCTGCAATTATATATAGAAGAACTAAATTTGCTACTACATATCCGACAGAGAAGAAGAAGCCATCAAAGCCCGTTAATGCAATGGCACCGGATACCCCTAAAAACGCAGCTGCCGATAAATAGTCCCCAGCAATAGCAAATCCGTTTTGCCAACCTTTTAACCCACCACCGGCTGTGTAGAAATCACTTGCAGATGAAGTTCTTTTTGCTGCAATATATGTAACGATTAATGTTAAACCGACAATCCCTAGAAAGAAACCTGCTGACACTAAGTTCATTGTTGCGCACCTGCCTTTTTATATTCCTGTAAAACAGCAGCTGCAGTTTTATCAAACTTTGCTGCCATGTTTACGTAAAGTGTACAAAGCACGATTGTCATAATAAATAGGGCAAGTGAATAAACCCAAACCCATGTTATACTACCAATCGCTTTCTGTTGTAACACAGGTGTGAACGCCAAAACCGGTAATAAAATGTAAAATGTCAAAAATGTTATAGTTATACCGAATAAAAATGTGTTTTTCTTCTTTACAAATTGATTGAATGTTTCCATACGTTCGATTGCATCATAGTTGATTGCATCGTGTTTCGCTGAGTATTTCTCCCCTGAATTGCTCAACGTAATTCCCCCTTACGAATTATTATTCTGTTTTAAACGGAATATTACTTTTTGAAACCGTTAATAGTACTCATTGTAAGAGGGAATACTTTATAATGCAATAATAATTTTTCTGAATAATTAAAATTAGAGGACCTTGTATGAAGTAGAATTAATACGTTATTTGAAGAAAATTCAAGTCGTTTTATGTAAAAATATATTGATGAATTATTATTTCAAATTCATAATCAACAAAAAACAAATGTTAAAAAGAAAAATATATACATAAAGCAAGATATTACATTTCGTTACTCTAATATAATAGATGGTGTTGAATAAAATGGAGAGGGTTTAGTGTGTACTATAACAACAATAAAATGATAAAATTTTGATATTGATGAAAATAAAAAAATTTCTTTTCATAGTGATGTTATGATTAGAGCAGTAGTTTTAAAAAATAAGCCTCTTATTGAACATGGAGAAGAATTAAAATGATAAATATTTGATATCAACTTTATAATATCCCGTGTTTTTTTAAACGTCGAGCAAATAAATGTTAAAAGGATGGTAAAGTATGTTAAATCTTCAAACTGAACGATTACGTTTTGAACAATATACTTTGGAAGATGTAGAAGTTGTAACAGCACTTGTAACGGATGCGCGGGTTATGCAGTTTATCGGAGACGGTAACGTAAAAGATCAAGCTTATGCCAAGCATTTAATTGAACGCATGCTAGAACAATACAGAAACTTTGGTGATTATGGTTTACATAAATTGATCCATAAAGAAACAGGGGAATTCATAGGGCATGCAGGATTGGTTGCACAGATTATTGATGATGCTTTCGAGATGGAGCTTGGCTACTGGATAGCACCAGCTTATTGGCAGCAAGGGTATGGGTTTGAAGCAGCGCGCGCATTAAAGGGCTATGCAGATGAAGAGATGTATTTAGAACGGTATGTATCGGCAATTCAGGTAGGGAATACAGGCTCAAAGCAAATCGCCCTTAAAAATGGAATGAAGCTAGAAAAGGTGATTACGATGGAAGGTAAGTCTGTTGAAATTTATGTACTTGAAAATGAAATTGAATGAGGAATCAAACGTGAAAAGTTATTTTATAAGTTATGAAGCATTTAAACAAAAAGGAGGATCCATTAAAACAACGACAATTACGTATGAAGAGCTGCTTGCAGTGTTAACAATGCATATGGAACGTTTAGATAAACAGTTTTCACTGATTATTAATGGACACCTGCCAAAGCCATTACATCAAATCCTAGATGATGCATTTGAACAAAGTCATTTATATAAGGCATTTTATACACAGCATTGTGCTAATCGTAGTTATCGTTATCGCAGTTTGTCCAAAAATCGTGTGAAGGTGGATTTTACACTAAGTTATCGTATGAATCGAAAAGATGAAAAACAGATGCTTGAAGAAGTTGAATCGGTGCTTCAGCATATTACTACACCTAACATGTCATCACTTCAAAAGGTGATCGCGGTACATGATTATATTGTCAGAACGTATAGCTATGAACTTCATACAAAAGGTTCTCCATTTTCAGTAGCTACGTTTATGAAAGAAAAGCGCGGAGTTTGTATGGCGTATGCGTTGTTATTTGAAAAGATGATGGAAGTGTTACAGATTCCTTGTCATTATGTAATAGGGAAGGCTGATGGGGAAGGTGATGCCGGTCATGCGTGGAATATGGTGGAGATTGACGGGCAATGGTATCACATTGATGTAACTTGGGATGATATTGGCCATGTGTTTGAACATCATGAAATTCGATATCGTTATTTTTTATTAACTGATGAACAAATTGCCAAAAATCATCAATTGGACCTTGATCTGTATCCACCTTGTACGAGTGAACGGTTTAACGCGATGCATCATTTGTATGATGTGTGCATTGCTGGTGATCTGCTTATTTATCCGCATTCTAAAACTGCTTATTTAACGGCGATGGATCCTGAAACATTGCAAACTAAAAAGCTTGCTGACATTCGTGTTCAATATTGTACGTATGCGAATGGGCTTGTGTATATGGTTAATCATTCTGATGGGGCTACACTTTATACATTTGATGTAGAAACGACTGAATTAACGAAATGTAGTAAGGATCAGATACATGCGATTAAAAAGACGTCTAGTGAGGTTGTAGTGATGTATGCTAATGGGAAACAGGAAATGTTTGAAATTGATACGGGTACGGATGATTCTGAACGTGCTGAACAAACGCCTGAATTTGATGAAGCGCGGTATACGATCGTTTCTATGATGTCGCTTGGTGATAGCTACCTTGCAACTTTTAATAGTGAAACGGATGATATACCGGCATTTAAAAGCGCGGATGGAGTGGAATTGTACATCAATGAGCCAATCCGGCAACTGACAGTGTCGCTGGAGTTGAATAAAGGCATACAGTTGCAAATGACAACAAACCGCAAACAGGTTCAATTTAAGAAATCAGCAAAATTAGTCCTGCCATTATCCTATATAGAGCTATATATCCCAGTTATCGAAAAACAATTGGACAAGAAAGTTACTGTTTTTGACAAAAGTATTAGTATTGATGTTTCCCGTAGCTTGCTGATACAAATCAAAAATAAATAGCTATTGTCGAATGAAGAAAGGATTTTTAGAAAATGTTGAAATACAATATTAAATGTATCAAAAGCGGGGGATAACTATGAATAGATTAAATCTTATAACACTTGGTACAAACGATATTGTAAAATCACACAATTTTTTTAAAAGTCTTGGATTCCAAACATCGATCAGAGGAACCGAATCCAACCCTGCCATTATTTTCTTCAAAAATGAAGGTACTAGAATTGCATTGTATCCAATGAAGGAACTAGTAAAAGACATTAATAAAGATAATCTGCCAGCTATACCAGGTGGATTTGCAGGAATCACACTGGCTTATAATGCTAAATCAATTGAAGAAGTTGATGAAATAATCAATAAAGCCAAATCTGCTGGTGCAACCATTCAAAAAGAGCCTAAAAATACTGATTGGGGCGGTTACGGTGGATACTTCACAGACCTAGACGGCTATTATTGGGAAGTTGCTTACGGTGAAGATTGGGAATTCGACGAATCAAATATGTTAGTTATTAAAGATCAGCAAGCAACTTGATGAAAATGATCGAGAAAGTTTGTTCCAACAGCTTGAAGTTCTATAACTTTATTTTTAAATTAAGTTAACTAGATTTTAGAGTGTTGCTGCACATAAATTGCAAGTTAGATTTAATTGCTTAAAAAAGCATATACAATTAAAAATTTAATTAAATAAAAAATACCTTGAGTTAGCTGGATTTAGACTTAAAATAAATTCAACTAATTCAAGGCTTAATTTTGCATTCCGTCTCACTGTTATAAGTATACTTTTGAAACGATACCTAACTTCCTATAATATATATTATGACCGTGTCCCTAAAGTGGATTTGACTTATATGTCCTTCTGATTCCCTCAGGTAACTTCTAACTTTATACATGGACAAGAAAGTCTGGTCTTTGATGTTTAATACCAATTCCTCTTCAATTTTAATGTTTAAATCGAAAAATTTATAGAGCTTGATATAAAAAACTAGAGAACTTCTTGTCCATTTACAACAAGACTTCTTGCTTTCTTTTTAGACAACCAACAAGTCCTGTCTATTAAACATTGCTTTTAATTAAATATTTGATATAGCATTCATTTCTTTTTTTAATCTAACCCTCATTATCATTAAATATTCATTTGATTGACGGATTCAACGAAGTGTTCCGCTTATTTTATAAGCTTGTATCGTTTATTTGTTGTAATAAAGAACATGGAAATAATTATTACGACTACTATTGTGACCAATAATTGTAAGGCTAATCCCCAATCTAAATAATTATTAAGGTAATAGAAATTTCGCTGTTTAGATATGATTTGTCCCACTTGAATATATGACGTCGGAAAGTTTTGTACATCCCAGAAATTCCCCACCTTACGGCTGAAATAAATATTTTCTCCAAAAATAAGTAGTAAGCCAGCAAATAAGTTAACCATTTCTTGACGAAATATAAGACTTAATAAAACCGCGCCACTTATAATGACAATAATCCATACAAAAAGTAAAATGGCTGATTTCGATAAAAATTGAGATAATGTCATCATTTCAAATTTGCCATCTTTTAAGTATTCTAAATGAGCTGCATATTCTGGCGATGGTAAATGGAGATGTCCAAAGCTATTTTGGAAGCCTATAACAAGGAAACCTAATCCTAATGGAACAAGTAAAGCACAGGAACCTATAAACACGACAATCATTTTGACAAGCAGCTTTCTCCAGTCATTTATAGGAATTCCTTTTATAATGGATGAATGTCGTCGATCTTTAGTTACGATATCTACAGCCAAAAGCAAGACACAAACAAATAGGATGATTGGTAGAATTTCTTTTAAAAGTCGTTCCAATGTTTGAAATGCTGTCCTTTGTTCAAATGCATCAATAGTTAAATCATAATCTGCTTTCGAATAAGCATCATAGCGAGCCGCTTGCTCTAAATAAGCATAAAAGGCATCTTCATCAGCATACCCTTTATTGTTAATAAAGTACTTAGGGTTATATGAAAATAATTCATTTCTATATGTAGTGGCGTTCGTTATATAATACCAATCACGCGTCAATTCAGCATATTTTGTTAAATCCCCTTCTTCTAAAGCGTCTAATCTTCCTTTATCGATAGGATTAATGGCTTTAAAGACATCGATCGCATACAGTAAAGAAGGATGTGCGCCATTTAAATCCTGCCCTTCGATTCCATCCAGAAACTCCTGACGCGTTAAATAACGTGCCTCAATTTCATTCTCGCTTACACTTTCTATTGGATCATAATTAGGGACTATTTGAAATACATAATAAAGTGTCGCAAAAGTAAGTAGAAAATAGATTGCTAAATTTTTTATATTTGAAAAAAATTGCTTGAACTCGAATTTAAAATAACTCCACACTAAGCCAATTCCCCCTACCCTCTACTCATTTTTTCAGTATTCTAACCAACAGATCCTGAAAGATTACCCAATCCATTTACAGGAAAAGGGCTCAATCACAATGAAGAATCATTTTAAATTCAACTGTAATTTATACATAATATACCATATATTTGTAAAATTTCGAAACTTTGATTATTCTATTAATTATAACAACATTATAAAAATAAATAAGTGTGTATTTAACACAACAGAAAAGTGACTTTGCCTTACCTACTACATAGCGTTTAGTTGGTTTAGCATCTTAAGGGGAACATTATGCGAGAATATTTAAAAATAGAATTTAAGCACTTTTTTATGAATAAGAAAAACATATTCATCTACATTCTTTTAACGTTTGCTGTGTTTTTTTATGCGTATAAAGTAGCCCCTGCCTATGATCCGATAGAAAAGGTAGATCGTGAAGAAATCGAAGCGCGTTATTTAACACGACAAGAGTTTATTGATAGCATAGAGAAACGAGATTATGAAGATATTCATCCTATGACAATACAGGCCTACCATATGTTCAGTGAAGTCAATCCATTAGACAAAGCTAGATTAGACACACTTGATACAGGTGATTTGAAAAAATATGCTCAGGTAACGAGCGAATGGTATTTTATCACAAATTATATGACTTATTACAATGAGCATATCTCGTACAACTCACGCTATTATATGAAACAACGAGAATTGGCATTTGATCGTGGCTTTTATAATTCGTTAGAGCAATATGCACGTTACGGGGCTTATGCCAAAGCAGATTATGAGCTATCCATTAACCAGTTTGAACAACGCACAGCATTACAAACTGCTGAGCGCTTATTAAACGGCCCATTGCCAATTATATTAATTACTTGTGCCTTACTATTAGCAATCGATGTTGTGTTGAAAGACCGCCTTCATCCTTCTGTTTTAAAGGGCTTTCCTTTAACAGATTGGAAAAAGCTGCTTTCGAAAATGTTCGTTGCTTATATTGGCAGTCTGGCATTGTTTCTTCCGTTAATTGTGGGCTTTGTTATAATCGGTGTGCGGTCAGGCTTTGGTCATTTTCAGCTACCGTCTCCCGTATTTACAAACATATCGGAATGGCAACAAGTAGGCAGTTTTGACATGATGACACTCGGTACATTTTTAGCACAATCACTTGCACTTATTTTGATGTGGTTCCTCGTTGTTATTGCGCTTGTAATACTGTGCAGCGTGTTATTCCGTCATGAAATGGTGAATTTAGCTGTCGGTACCCTTTTAATTTTTGGTGAAAGATTTTATATGAGCCGTAATGTCGGTTATTTTTGGGATATTGAAAACTTACCAACATCTTATATTCAAGTTGGAAAAATCGTTTCTAAACAACACAACTTTTTCTTAGCAAGCGAATCATTAGATTATATCTTAGGGCTACAATTATTAGCGATATTATTTGCTATTGTACTTATTATTACTCTGCTCATTGCAAAAAATAAACGCTTTATGCTCATAAAGTAAAAATTAGAGAACTAAAGTCATAGTGAAAAAAACTGCACTTACATTTGTTAGATTCAAACAAGTGTAAGTGCAGTTTAATTTTTCAAATCAGTTTGGAATATAAATAATTAGCTTATCAGGATTCATTTGATATTTAACCTTCTTCCCATAACCTAACAGTATTTAGTAATTGATTGCTTTCACTAATAGTTAGCTTATAAATGTCAGGTTTTGTTGTAGACTTCCAAAAATTAAAATCAAATGTACTATCGAAGTGATGCATAATATTCGACATTATATTTCCATGAATTCCTATGACAATCTTTTTCCCTTTATATTTATGTAATAGTTCATTTAGAGCTGCAAGACCGCGCTCCTTCACCTCATTACTTGATTCCCCGCCCGGATAAGAAAAATTTGGATTTTCCATTGAATATTTAAACGCTTCTATTGGATCCTCAAATATGTAGTCGGTAGCAGCTAAACAACCTTCTCTAAAACGGTAATCCTTTTCGATTTCTTTATTAATCAATTTTGATAAACCTTCTACAGTTTGAATTGCTCTTACATATGAGCTGGATACGATATAATCAATGGATTCTGAACTTAGTATTTCTTTTACTTTTTCAGCATCGTTTCTACCTTTATCAGATAAGCCTCCTGTATCTCCCTTTCATGTTCAAAAAGCCATACACTCTTTTTTAACACTTAAAGTTCCCTTCATTACACATTTCAATCTCCAACTATTATTTTCGCAAATGTAGATGGAAAAAACACTACTTCATATTGTCCTTCTAGCGTCTGCTTCACTTTTTTTGTCAGTTCAGCACCACGATCATTATGCTGTTGCTCCAGCAAAACACCATTTGGCACAATGCCGTCGTTTTCCCAGTCAATCCATTTACCATAGTCATATATCCATTCCTGCAGATCCTGCTTCAATCCTTTTGATAATGAAAAATCATCTATATCTAAATTTGTAAGACATCGGTCACACCATAATGGGTCAGCACTAATATCTGCCTGCACTCTTAGTTTTTTTAATTTATGACTTCCACAATATTGCATAGGTGAAATCTCTCCTTTTTACTTGATTTCTCATCCTAAATTATAGGCTTAAATTAAACATATATTAGGTTGTTATGGTGAATAATGGTGTAATTTGAATGGAGGAGGTGTTACGTACCCCCTCAAACACGATTAAGATGAGTATCTTGAAATTTTGTTGGATATTTCAATCCAAGACCAAACATTCTATCCATCCCGATATGGGCTATCCAAATTAGGCAAATCATTATAATGCTATCGTTATGTATTAAGAATCCGCATATCATTAATATTAATGGGATCGAGTATGTATGAAAAAGATTATACAGTATTGAACCAACCTTAACGTTTTTTATGTAACCAATTGCTGAAATGTCTGGAGCTAACAATAAAACTAGAAAAATGCTCCAACTAAATTGCAGATAGAAGTAAAAATAAACGCTTAAAACAAAAACAGCTAACCCCTCCAATTGCAAAATAAATTTATTCAAATACGCCATCATCCCTTAGAATTAGTAGTGTAAGCAATCATTCTCCTCAATATGCACTCTGGTTGTATTGAGTATAGATAAGCAATTTAAAAGTAAAAAAGTTTAGCATCAAACAAAGGGCTAAACTTTTATTGTACTTATTTAATTTATATATTTACTTAACGCTGAATTCCCGAACTATTCCACAAGCCAATGTCTTCTATTTCTTCTCATACTCATCATAAGGGACATTTTTCTTGTTGGCCATTTGATAAATGAAAATCGAAGCCATTTCCTTATCTTCTTTAACGACAAGCTCGTTCCCCACTTTATCGGTAAACTTATAGTTACCAATTGCTCCTGGTACATATTCTAGTGCAACTTTATCGATTACATCCCATTCCATTTTCTGCGAACCAATTAATTGTTTTTTATACACGACATTCTCATTAATAGCTGTATATGTTTCTGTTGAACTATATAAAGTAACAAATCCTAGAATTAAAACTCCAAAACTTACAATGTATGTGATTGTTTGACGCTTCCAGCTCAGTAGTGTAAATCCAGCAGCTAAAATTGCAAAACCAGTCAAAATAATCATTACATTCGTTTTAAATGAATAAATATAAAAGTTTGAGCGATCTGTTAAAAATAAATCCGGAACGGTCATTGGGACAAATATAGCAAATAGTGGTGAAATAATTAAACACGTAATCGCAAGCAATGCAAAAATTAATCTAGGTGAATATTTTTTTAACATGGTCTTCCCCCTTAAAGCTTCTCCATCTTTTTCACGGTCTATAAAAAATATATTATTCTTTAAAGCTAAACAAATCTAAATCATTCCGTTTGATTAAAACGATTTAGGATGTAATGCGCAATCCATCGCAGCATATTTAGTATAAAATGAATTGTAAAATTTTTCAATATTTTCAATAAATATTAATTGTATAATTAGGTTTTTTACTTCAAATATTTGCTTGAAACAGAAAAAAACCAATATCAAATTGACATTGGTTAAAGGTTTTAAGTTTGAGGTCTAAATTTCTACGCGATATCTCCAATGCGAATGCTTTACGTCTTCAAAGTTAATATAGGCTACGCTCGCTTCAATGACATCATTTAAATTGAGCTCATGCTTTTTTGCAAAGTTTTTTAGGCTCTCAAGCAATTCTTTGTCACATGTCGTCCGAAATTCAGTCCGGTCTTTCGGGCGGTTCTGTTTATTGAATACAATAGTTTCAGTTTCTATTATATTGCTATAACCATTTTCGAGTAAATAGCCAATGTGGGTATCGTATTTTTCGGCCAATTGTTTTAAGTTATTTAAAATTTCCGCGCTTATACGTGTTTTATATCGAACTCTTGTTTCATCCGTTGTTTGCATGAGCTTACCATTATGTAACTTCCACATTGTCATTCTCCTATCGAATTATATAGATATTTATATTATATCCAATGCTGGGCAAAATAAAACACCCCTTATATGATAAGGAGTGTAGAACGTAAAGTTGCGATCGGATAATGCATATTAAGTTGTAAAGGTTTACTTACGATAGTTTAACTTTAAATACTACGTGTGAGCCGAAATTTTCAATGGTATATCTCAATTCGCGTATGCATTTCGCTCGCTTAAATCTGGTTGGCATCTTTCGAGAATCTTCGTTAAAGCATTTGGTACATTAATTGCCAGTAACACTTTTGTAAATATTACTAAAAAACGCATACAACGAAGGTAATAGAAATCATAATATTATCTAATCTAAACTAGTGGTTAATAATTTACTCTTCTTTTCGATGATCGCAACTTTACTTGTTAGTAATATACCACCGATATAAATAATTAAACCTCTTTTTGACACTTTTTCTTTCAATTTTTTGGTGTTTCGAGTATATAATGAATGAACGGGGGTGTCTTATAATGATTAAAATAAAGAAAATAGAATTTATGAAAGTGCTTTATGATGATGCATTGGCACAAAATATATTTTCTATTGCTAATATTACTTTTTCAAACCGAAATCCAATTCATGGTGCCCTCCTCTACTGGCAGCAAAATCAATCCGAAGAACTATATACCAAAGAAGGCGACTATAAGTTTTTTTATGATTTAGCAAAAGCTCAATATTTTGCAGCAGTAAAATTTCCGAAAGACTGTAATTTAACTCGCGACGAGCGCCAGGAACTTGCTTATTTACTATTGGAAGAGCGTGGAGCAATCGGAACCTACAGCTTTGTTTCAACAAAGCCAAAGAAGCTCATACATGTTAAAGATGCTTTCGAGTCTATCAATTTTCCGGCTGATTTTTCGGTAACGGATTTTAATAATATTTCAGTGTTAAAAAAAATCGAATCGCATGATGAAACACTTTATGAAGAGCTGCCTTATGACCGTTCATTTCTGGAAACCTATTTAGAATGGTGCCGATTAGCGGTGCAAAAGCATCCTTCTAAACTGACAGCCTATTTGCAATACCTACCATTTTCTTATATTTGTTACAGCAATGCTTTGTTATCAGAGCAATTTTTAATCGATTATTTACCAGAAGTTGATTTGGAAGCACTTCAATATAATAAGCCAGTACTTGCAAGGCTTACGATGTCATTTAAACGTTATTTAATAACGACTTTAATGGAAAATAAAAAGCGCATTCACCCTGATTTTGTCGATCAATTGGATGATTTTATTGAAAGCAATGCTTTTTACAGCTCCTATGATGTCGTATACCTTCCGGAGGCTGATGAGATTCCGGATATGGATTTACAGTATTTCGAATATGACCGCGGACCGTATAAATGGCCTGGTAGTGAACACCTCGTAAAAGGTATTCCGTCGCTTGTGAGCCAGCAGTATAATTGCTACGGTGATAAACGTTTAACAAATACTGAAATGGACAAAAAATTAAAGTCCTATAATGCACAGCAAAAGCAATTATTTATGGCCATTGCCGAACCTCACTGGTTAAACAAATACCGGAATGAGCTGGATTGGTCATACATTTGCCAATATAATGTACATTTAAATGAACAGTTTTTAACTGCCCATATTCAATATATTGATTTTGACGCACTAGGGCTTAATACAGATATTGCAGTTAACGTCGAATTCTTATCTACGTATTTACACCGTTTTAACCATCAAAAAGCGGTACCGTTAATTATTTGTCATTTAACTGAGCAGTTTTATTTAACACATAAAGATGAGATTAAAGTTGATATTGATTTACTGTACAAATATATGGATTGTATCGATGAAGAGGAATTTTTAAGGATTGAAAATTATTTAATCGACTATTAGAAGATAGATTCATAAAATTAGGGGGTGGATAAAAGTTAATTGACTTTTATCCACCTCCGTTTTATTGCTATACATTTTGAATTTGTTTCGTGAAGTCTTTGTAGTTTAATAGATTATTAAAATAAAGCCCCTGCCCATACTGACAATTAAGCTCCTTTAAAATAGCAAAATCTTCCCCATTTTCTATATTATTAGCTACTACCTCTAATTCCAGGACACTTGCTAAGGAAATAATGGCAGCTACCATTTTCGCATTTGCCGGTACTAAATTTAATTCATGTGTAAATGAGCGATCTATTTTTAAAGTACTAATTGGAATCTCTCTTAAATAGTTTAAAGATGAATACCCTGTACCGAAATCATCTATTGAAATCGTAATACCTCTATCATGAAGTTGGTTAATTATATCGATGAGCTGGATATCTTTATCGAGCATACCGAGTTCTGATATTTCAATTTCTAAATAATTCGGTGCTAAATTTGATTGTTCAAGCATTAGTGTCAAATCGGTAATGAAATTTGGTTCTTTAATCGTCTCGATAGAAAGATTGATAGCGATTTTGAAGCTGTCATCTACAAAGGGCTTAAATTCCACAAGTTGCATGATAGCATTTCGCAATACCCATTGTTCTATTTGTGGGAGTAAGCCACATTGTAATGCAAAGGGTAAGATTTCTTCCTGCTTCATAACGCCAATTTCTTCATCAACCCAATGAACAATCACTTCAGCCCCGATTATATCATTTTTATGTAATTGGTAAATGGGATCATAATGCAAAACGAATTTATTTTCACGCAATGCTTTATGCAGTTTTGTTTCCAGAACTAAAAACTGATCATTCGTATTCGGCATTTCTTTTTTATAGACTATATAATTGTTTCCTTTTTTAGCTTTTGCAGCATACATCGCAATGTCGGCAGTTTTCAGTAATTTTGCAGCGCTTTCCCCATCTTCAGGATAAATGCTGATGCCTAAACTTACACTTGCATAAAACTCGTAATCCTCTAAAATGAAACTGTCTTTAAATACATTTAATATTTTTGCAGCCATTTCATGTACTAATGTATCATCTTCTAAAATATAGAAAAACTCGTCTCCATTCATTCGATAAAACGAATTGGACTGTATATCGATTTCCTTTAAACGACTTGCTAATTCTATTAAAAACAAATCCCCGATTTTGTGTCCTAAACTATCATTTATGTTTTTAAAACGATTAACATCAAAAAAACATACAGCAAATTGTTTATTATGACGCAAACTCGTTGAAATTTCATGTTCGATTCGTTTCGTCAGGCTACGACGATTTGGTAAACCTGTTAAATCATCATGATATGCAATATGCGCAATCTTTTTGATGTTCTTTTGGGCAGTAATGTCTGTACGAATAGAAATATACCGTTCGGGTTTCCCGTTCTCCCCCACAAATGGAACAATAGTAGTCTTTACCCAATATAATGAACCGTCTTTTGCACGATTACATACCTCGCCCTGCCATGTACCGCCATTTCCTATTGTTCGCCACATTTCTTTGAAAAAAGATTTTGCATGGAAACCGGAATTTAAAATCCGATGGTCTTCTCCGATTAATTCTTCCCAAGAATATTTGGAAATCTCGCAAAACTGATCGTTAACTTTTTGTATAATACCCCGCTGATCGGTTACCGCTACAATTGCTGTTTTATCCAATGCGGCTTTTAAATCAACAAGTTGCTCATATGTAAAATCAATCGAAGTTAGTGCTTTAGAGTCCAATGCTCCATGCATAGAAACCTCTCCATTCTGTTCTTTAGAATAACTATATTTTCTATTGATAAAATTATAAATCTAAATAATATATTTAGCTAACTTTTTATGTAAATGTAATCATTTTAAAGATAGTAAATTATACATAATTCACAAATTTATCATAATTAAATAGACTTAAATTTTCTCTTCTAGTAAATTTCATTGATACTATAGTAACACAATTGAATCTGCCAATAGATAAATATATTTATATTGGAATAATAATACAAAAAAATAAATCAATCTATATATAAGGATAGACTGATTTATTGGGTGCTATTAAATTGTTACATAATGATTTTGTCATTGTGGTGATTAGCAATTCTTTTACTAATGGAAGGTGAAGGTAGTTCGAAGCTGCCTGTAAGATATTATTTCATCTCCTGTTCAATTGCGTAGTTATAATATGCAAGTAATTGCTGTGGCGAAAGCATATTTACAAAATAACGGAAATTTACTGGCTCAAGTCCAAACTGCTCACACTTCTCTACATATACGGAATAACCTTCTTCATAATGGATCATAATCCATCCTCCTTTGTACTATAACAGTTTTTGATTTATGAATTAACTATATAACAGATTAGTTATTAATGTCAACGAATTTTCTCAATTTAAGCAAATAAAAAAACTACAATAAAGATCTTGTAGTTTAGTTGACATAATATAATTATTATAAATTATTGAAAGGATTGTTTTTTAGTACTTCCTGTATTTGCTCATCTTCTATATGTGTATAAATTTGAGTGGTCGCAACACTTGAGTGCCCCAATATGTGCTGTAGGCTTCGTATATCTGCCCCCGCTTTATACATCATCGTTGCAGAAGTATGACGCAGCTTATGCGGTGTTAATCGGTCTTTTGGTGATTCGCTATTTGCATTAATAGCCTTTACGATGCGGGCAATGGATTGTCTGGCAAACCGAGTTCCCTTTTGTGAAACGAATAATGGTTCTTTCCCATCACCTTTATATGTATTACGTTCTAGTAAATATTTTTCCAAAGCTTTCATACAAGCATCATTTAAGTATACTTGGCGCTCTTTGTTCCCTTTACCGATTACGGTTAACTTACGGTCATGAATAGAATCTATATTTAGAGAGCACAATTCCGAAACCCGTATCCCCAGGTTTAAGAAAAATACCATCATGCATTCGTCGCGTGTACTATAGTACTGTCCTTGGACTGCACCGATAAATTCCTTTGCTTCATTATAATTTAAATAAACCGGCGATCTTTTACCGATTTTTGGTGTTTCTAGATGTTCGGCTGGGTTCTCATCAACAAGTCGGCGCTTTCCTTTTAAATATTTGAAAAAAGCTTTCAATGTCGCGACTTTACGTGCGCGGGCAGAAGAAGAATTTCCACGCTGCACTTCACAGTACTCCATAAATAAATATAAATCTTCCAAGGAAACTTCCTTAATCATATCTATTGTTACATCTGAAATATCTATCGTATGTATTAAATCCAATTGTATATCGTGTTCAATGGCTTTTAAAAAGCGCATAAATAAAACTAAATCATATTCATACTCTTTACGGGTTCTTGGGGACTTGCCCGTAATTGTTGTTAAGTAGATTAAAAAATCCCGCAAAAATTTAGGTAGTGGCATTTCCCAATTTCATCCTCTCTTCTCTATTATTATAGCATAAATAATGTTCCCAAATTTATATTTGGGAACATTATTGGATAAAATCGCATAATTAGCATCATTTGTACCTAAAAACAGAACAAACGTTCCTTAAATGTGATTTCGCTCTCAGACGCAGTGAAATTTAATGTTGTGTATAGTTGTCCATCTCAAATCGTCTGAGAGCGTTTTTGAAAATGAGCATTTAGGTTAGGAATTTCGGTTTTCGGGAATGTAGAATCTAGGAGGTGAAACGATGAATTCGCTTAAAACCCATTACGTCTTTTACTATCCATTTAATTATCGTCAATATCATTTTGAAAAATTTGAGCAGCTATTAAAGCAGCATCATTTTTATCATTTTAAAATGGGTTATGAAGATACTCTTTACGGAGAAGATGTCGAAGTTTCTCACCAATTATTAAAGCAATTTTATTACCCCTTTATAGAAGAAAAGCTATTAAATGATGACGTCTCTCATCTCCACTTTAATCGCTACTCGAAAAAGATACAGGGGCAAGGCGTGATGGTAACACAATTCGATGAAATTCCATTTACCTTATTGAGTGCAGATGTCAATTTATGTCCATTCGGTATTGGTATTGCAGCTATAAGAATACAATTGGAAGACGATATTGATGTAAATGCTGCGTTGTCATTTGGGCATTACTTTCGCGTACTACAGCCGAAAATTGATGAAGAACTCGGCGTAACTATCCAATATGAGGATTTTACGTTTGAAAATACGGAGGAATTATTATTTAAGAAGATTGCACCATTTTTAGAAGATTTTTTTGTTGATTATTCAGCCATTCATAAAAATATAAGCAAAATACCGTTTTTTGAAGATGAGCGCATGTATGTAAGTGCTTTTTTTCATTTCGATGAAAATACAAAAATCGATGAATTTCTACTATACCGCGCCGGGCAGCTGAATGGGCGTGATCGTAATGGAGATCCCTATATATCCAGTACGAATGAAGAATATATAAAGCGTTTTATTGATGAACATACTTACCAACGCTGGGCACCGAGATTTTATACAATTACGACATTGCAAGGCCAAATCCAATTAACAAATGTCGATGAAGAAAGTATGAAGAAATATCTCGGGAGTTTTCATTCGATTTCCTATTACACTTTACTTATTCATTATTTTTATAAGCTCATGCTATTGAAGTTAATATTTGAACATAGTGAATTAAAATTTTCAAAGGATAAAGATATAGTCGAGGAATTAATTGAACAAATAACAAAGTTCGCCTCTAGGTATTACTTTACGGAAGTCTCTGTACGTACTGAAGGGAAAGAAATTTCGCAGTATTTCCGGAAGGTGTTTCGTATAGACGGGCTGTATCATGAAACGAAGGAAACGCTAGATGAACTTTATCGGATTCAGGAAGATCGATCCGCTGATAGATTAAACAAGCTAATTTTTATTTTAACTATTTTCAGTATGATTTCCGGTATATATGGAATGAACCTAGTCATTGAAATGTTGGGAGAACCTATCCAACTGTCCGATATAGTGGACTTCACTTTATTTGAATGGATAGCATTAATACTAGCTATGCTGGGGTTATTCACAATGGCAGCTTTAATCATCAATCAGCTGTTCAACTTTACAACTAGCATATACGGAAAAGTACGAAGAAAACGACAGCGGTAAATTAAAAGATGGGATAAAGTAAAAGTCATAAAGACTCTACTCTATCCCATCTTTTTTATTGTTACATCATAAAAAAACGATACAAGAAAAAAACTATAATTAAAAACAAGACTAGTTTCAGTACGCCTTTAAATAGTTTGACAAAAAGCAGGAATGCCCCGATAAATAAGATAATAGTAAGCCAATCCATCTTTTATACAAATAGCGTAATCGTTTCACCGTTACGCTTTACCTTCCAGTTTGATGACAACATATTGCGGATTTCCTGTTCTGTATCTGCTGAAACATTTAATTGCGCTAAGCCATTTCCAGCTTCTAAAAGCTCATACTGATCCTCTGTAATTTGAAAACGCATCCGCAGCAAATTTTTTAGTCCATTAATCGTCATAAACTTCACCTTATAATTCCCTTCAAATGCTTGCTGTAGAAGATTTGTATCTTCATTTAGCAATGTCATGATTGGTTCAAAGTCCATGTTGTAATCATCTTTTAAAATGTGAACTTGATCATTTTCGATATACTGTCTAACTTGTTCGTATGTGTATGGATGTGCTTTTAATACTTCAATTGTATATGCTTCCATCATTGAAATTGCCAAGGCCTTTCCCCCTCTTAATATCATTTTCTTTCTTTAAATATCAAATTGTGTCCGTCTATTTGCTATTGTAGCATAAGTTTCAATAGTTTTTAGGGAAACGCTGCTCTCGTTCGGTTAAAACGCCCTTTCTTGCATAACCAAATTGCTCAAATAAGGATTCTGTTTCCTGCTGTTGAATTAATTCCTTTTGGATGGTGTAATATCTTAGATTTGTAGCGGTTATTTTAAATTCCATCTGCTCTGACATCGATTTGAATATTCTTTCAATGGTTTTTACAGTTAATGGCTCTCCCATCTTGTTCCCTACGCCAAGCCAGACGTATGGTGAGAAATCAGTGAGGGGCATAAATTGTTCAGTAAATCTTTTATAGTCATCTAATAATTCCAATAGTCTTGTGGAAATAGGCAATGACCTGAAAGTTTTGGAAGCAAGGACAATGACCTCTTTTGTTTGTTTATTAATATGCTTCCATTCCATACGAACGAGCTCTGCAGGTTTAATGCCAAGCTCCGCTACCGTGAAAACAATTGCCGCATTTCTTAATGCCAGCCATTCATGTTCAGCGTTTTGTGCGATGTCATATTGATAGGGCCAGTAGGACAGTGCTCGTTTAAATTGCTTTTCTTTTAAAACGTCAAGTTCTGTATCTAGCTTTTCTAAAGGTTGAATCAATGCTTCATTATACGCTGTTATAACACCCCTTAATTGTAAAAAAGTTAAAAATTGACGAATTGACGCGAATTTCCGATTTATTGTATTCACCTTTTGATAGGTTTCCTGAATTTCCTTTGCATAATGTTGCAACGCTTCATTTATGTGCTCGGTATGCTGAATTATTTCAGCAAACTGCTTTGCATCCAACGTATATTGTTTTTTCGTATAAAACGATTTATTGATTGACATTAAATAGGTTTCGAAAGCTTTCACATATGTGTCATACATAAACATGGCTCCCTTCAACCATATTGTACCATTCTCTTAAATAAATTTAACAAGATATGAGTATAGATTTGCTTAACATATTAACATTTTTCTTGAAAATTCTTAATTAAATGTTAATGATTTAATAATCGTCTATAATAATTGGTATAAATGATTTAAGGGGGATATTTATGCAAGTGCGTACTACAAGGCTTGAAGCTGAAGAAGCAAAAATTATTTATCAGGAGACAGCTGGAATTGCCATTATCACAATTCATCGACCTCAGCTTAAAAATGCGTTGACGGCAAATATGTGGGATCAATTAGCAAACATTGCACTAAAGACGTTGGAAAATCCTAAAAATAAAGTGTTGCTTTTACGAGGTTCTGGAGAGAACTTTACTGCGGGTTCTGATATTAAAGAATTCAATTCAATTTCCTTGGAAAAAGCCGAAGAAGCTTTTGTACATATGGAAAAAACAATTTCTACAATTGAAAATTTACCATTGCCTGTTATCGGTGTCATTAATGGACCGGCAATGGGTGCTGGGTTAGAGCTTGCACTTGCATGTGACATCCGCATTGGTTCGGATAAAGCGAAAATGGGGATTCCCGTTGGAAAGCTTGGTATCACATTAAATAATAAATTTGCTAAGCGTTTAGTTGATTTAGTGGGGCCTTCTGCAACGAAAGACTTTGTATTTACTGGCCGTATGTATAAAGCAGATGAGGCATATAAAGCAGGAATGTTAAACTATTTAGTTTCGGAAAAGGATTTGAATCGCTTTGCCATTCGCATGGGAAAACTAGTAGCCGGGATGTCACCGGATTCACTTCTTGCTGTTAAGCGTTCTGTGAAAGAGTGTGTTGATTCAACGCCAGCACTATGGGAAGGCTCTTCATCGTTCGTTTCTCAAACCGATTTTGCTGAAGGTGTACGCGCCTTTGTTGAAAAACGCCAACCTGCTTTTTCTAGACAACAACGTAAATAAAATAGTGAAACGCCGCAAATTAGATTTCATAATTTGCGGCGTTCTTCATTAAGTGATGAGATTTTTAAAACGATAATTCCGAGATTTCTTCACGAATTGTCCGAATATGGTCTTCCATAAGTAACTTCGCCTTTTCGCTTTCCCCTCGGCTAATAGCTAGGTAAATCGCTTTATGCTCATCAAATGTACGCGTGATATTTGCTTTTGATGATAATCGATGTTTGCGCGTTGCTTCAATTGTATTTTGCATGTGCGGTTCCAAAGACGCAATCATTTGTTCAAGTACGCTGTTATGGGTCGATTTTGCAATTGCCATATGGAAGTCGAAGTCGGCCTGTAGCCCAGCCTCTTCATTATCCTCAGCTGCTTTCATCGCTTCAATTGATTGCGCAATTTTTTCAAGGTCATGACCATCTGCTCGTAATGCAGCAAGTGCTGCACACTGAGATTCCAGAATCAGCCTTAATTCAAGCATCTCATATAAAACGACTTTATCAGTTTTTAATAGTACATTTGATAATGGGTCCTGTACTTGATGAAGGGATTTATTTTTGATAAATGTCCCATCACCTTGTCGGATTTCCACTACATCACTGACTTCCAATAACCGTAGTGCTTCTCGTATCGACGTGCGACTTACACTATAGAGCGCGGCAAGTTCCCGTTCAGGAGGCAATTTATCGCCAATCTTTAAATGACCAGCAGCAATTTCATGTTGGATTTTTTGGAATATGATTTCATAAACCTTTTGTTTGTTTGTTGAAGTCACCGGATTCACACCTTCACTATTTCACTAAAAATAAACTAAGTGCTGGAACGAATGAGATGATTAATACACAAATTATCATGACAAGTATAAATGGTATGATCGCACGCATTACACCTTCAAGTTTCGTTCCGGCTATTTTATTGGCTACGAATAAGTTTAACCCAACTGGTGGTGTTATGTATCCAATCGCTAAATTAACAATCATTATAATTCCAAAATGAACAAGGTCAATACCAAGTGCAGTCGCAACAGGCGCTAATATTGGCGTTAAAATTAAAATAGCTGCCGCTGTTTCCATAAATGTTCCGACAATCAGTAATATGAAATTAATGATAAGCAATGCAAAAATCCAGTTGTCCGTCACACTTAATAAAGCTTCTGTAATTTGCATCGGAATGCGTTCGCGCGTTAAGTAATAGGCAAAAACAGATGCGCCAGCAATGATAAATAAAATGGATGCACTCATGACAGTTGCTGATGAAAATATGTGATACAAATCTTTTAAAGTAATTTCGCGGTAAATAAATACTCCTACGATTAACCCATATACTACCGCAACTAAAGCCGCTTCTGTAGCGGTAAAAAACCCACTGTAAATACCGCCTAAAATAATGACAGGCATCATTAGAGCTAAAATAGAATCCTTTAAAGCTAAGAAAAATTCTTTGAAATCATATTTCTCTCCCCCGCCGTAACCTTGGAGAATCGAAACGATGTAAACCAGTACAAGTAAAGCAAACGTTACAAATATGCCGGGAATTATTCCTGCTAAAAATAGATCGCTTATTGAAACACTTGCTGTGACGCCGAATAATACAAGCGGGACACTTGGAGGGATAATCACTCCGATTGTACCTCCTGCAGCTTGAATAGCAGTCGAGAAGTTTTTATCATAGCCTTTTTTCACCATAGCAGGAATCATAATCGCACCAACCGCCGCTGTTGTCGCAGCAGCAGAGCCAGATAATGCAGCGAAAAAGGCACATGAAATAATTGATACTAATGCCAATCCACCGCGTACACGGCCGAGCATTACTTCCGCTAAATGGATTAATCTACGGGAAATCCCGCCTGACTCCATTAACTTTCCGGCAAGCAGGAAAAAAGGAACTGCAAGTAATGGAAAGGAGTCTATCGAGTTAAACATACGTTGGAAAATTGCTACAATGGGCATTTCACTTTGAATAACGAAAAACGTTGTTGCTGCCATCGCTAGAGCAATTGCAATTGGCACATTGATGAAAATTAATACGAGCAATACAACGAAAAGAATAATATCTGCCATTAAGATAGCTCTCCTTTCAGTTGTTTTGTCGTGATATAGAACAAATTCATCACTAGAATTAGCCCACTAATAGGAATGACTGAATAGACAATCCCCATCGGTATTTGCAATACTGCTGACGGCTGATTCATTACACGCATGGATAGTTCAAAGCCTTTAACGACCATGAGTACAAAAAACACTAGACAAACTGCTGCGCTTAGCACGATAAAAGCTTTCTTAATAAGGCCTTCCATCCGGTCAACTAATAATTCCATGCCAATATGCGCACGGGCTGCTACTGCATAGGCCGCCCCTAAAAATGTCATCCAAATCATGGAATACCGTGATAGTTCTTCTGTCCAGGCAATAGAATAGTCAAAAAAGCGGAACGTAATTTGACAAAATACCGAAATAACAAGTACCACCATCAAGGCAATTAAAATACCATGTACAACTTTATTTACCCCTTCTACTAATCTCACCATTGTCTTTCTCCTATCCTACTGCTCATTTAAAATACGCTGTAATAGCTTTTGGTTTTTTGCACTATCATAGACAGACATAATTTTCTCGCGGAATGCATTCACTTCAATAGTATCTACAACTTCCATTCCTTGTTCTTCAAGTCTAGCGAGTGCCTTTTGTTCCATATCAATAACGAGTTGTCGTTCATATGCACCGATTTTTTGACCTTCTTCCAATACAATTTGGCGTAGATCTTCCGGTAAACGGTTATATGCATGTTCACTCATCATAAACACTGCCGAAGAATAGGCATGTCCTGTTAGCGTCATATGTTTTTGATTGGCATCGTATAATTTGTAGCTATCTATAACTAAGATTGGGTTTTCCTGCCCGTCTACTACACCTGACTGAAGCGCAGTTAACGCTTCAGTCCAAGCCATAGGAGAAGGAGTAACACCAAGCTCCTTAAATGCAGAGATAAATACTTTGTTTTCCTGCACACGCATGGATAACCCTTTTAAATCATCAGGTGTTTCGATTGGCTTGATACTGTTTGTCACATGGCGGAAACCATTTTCTCCCCAAGATAACCCGATAATCCCAATATCCCGTAATTGCTCAAACATCTCATCCCCAATCTCACCTTCCAAAATGTTTACTGCTGTTTCTCGGTCGTTAAATAAAAATGGCAAGTCAAGTACAGCAAAATCTGAAACGAAATTCATAATCGGTCCTGATGTTGAGACAACCATGTCTACTGAACCGAGCATAGCTCCTTCAATCAGCTCACGTTCGGCTCCGAGCTGACTTAAAGGAAATGTTTCAATAATGACTCTCCCGTCTGTACGCTCTTCAACCCGTTGCTTTAACTCTTGCATCGACAACTCGAACGGATGATCTGCTGCAAGTGAATGTCCTGCGTATAAAACATACTGCTCTCTTTCATTTGAACTTGTGCAAGCCGATAAAAGTGCAAAACTCAATACAAGCCCCACTATGCAAACGAATTTTTTCATCTCCAATTCCCCTAATCAATGAATATTTTACCTGGATTCATAATGTTGTTTGGATCAAATATTTGTTTAATCTGTTTCATCCAGTCGTATGCTAACCCATGCTCAAGTCGTTGGTATTTTGCTTTGCCGCTACCGACACCATGTTCACCTGTACAAGTACCACCCAATGATAATGCGAATTCCACAACATGCTCATTAAGCTCTTTTGCCTGCAATATATCGTGTGGATCATTCATATCAACCATGAGTAAAATATGATAGTTCCCATCACCAACATGTCCGACAATTCCGGCGTTGATATTCATGCTCTCAATTTTTTTGCGGGAATTTTCGATCGCTTCCGGCAATGAATTGATCGGAACTACTACATCGGTAGACATTAAGCGTTTTCCTGGTGCTGAATGGATGTAAGTGTAGGCCAGATTATGACGCAATTCCCATAGCTGATTACGAGCTCGTTCATCTTGTTCAAAAGCTAGACCCGTACAGCCATTATCATTCAATAGTTCTGTTGCAAAGACAACATCGGACTGTAAACCAGATTCATTGCCGTGAAATTCCAAAAATAACGTAGGCATTTCTATAAAACTAGTACCCGAAGCATGATTAACCTGTTCAATACTATTTTTATCAACAAGCTCAATGCGTGCCATTGGAATCCCGGCCTGCTTTAATGCAACAACTGAATTGACGGCTTCTTGGACAGTATTAAATGTTGCACGTCCTGCCACTATTTTTTCCGGAATACCGTAAACTCGTAATGTTAACTCCGTAATGACACCAAGTGTACCTTCTGAACCTATCATAAGCCCGTTTAGATGATAGCCAGATGATGACTTGGCAGCTAGCCCGCCTGTGTGGATAATGTCGCCATTCGCTAAAACGACTTCTAAATCACGAACTTGATCGCGCATAATCCCATAGCGCACAGAAGTAGTCCCGCTTGCATTCGTAGCAGCCATACCTCCCAGTGTTGCATCTGCCCCTGGATCAACAGAAAAGAACATGCCGTGTTTTTTTAGTTCCTTATTTAATTGACTACGTGTAACACCAGGTTGGACCTTTACTAAAAAATCTTCTGACCGTACTTCAAGCACAGCATTCATAAGTGACAAATCAAGTGAGATCCCGCCTTTTGTTGGAATGACATGTCCTTCAAGACTTGTACCTAAACCAAATGGTACAACTGGTATAAGCTGCGCATTTGCGAAGGCTAAAACCGCACTCACTTCTTCTACTGATTTTGGATAAACGACCACATCTGGTAAGTGAGGTTCATGGTAAGATTCATCTCTCCCATGCTGTTCACGTAAAACATCATTTGTTGTCACTTGTTCATGTGATAATAAATCCTGTAATTGTTCAATATAATTCATAATGCATCCCCTTTTTGATTTTTGGTTATACCAACAATCATTTGGTCCAACCAATACTTCTTAATATTTAGAATATATTTATTTTTCTAAAAATACAATTAATTTTTAAGATTTATATGTTAATAATTTAAAAAAAGAACTGACGTATTAATGTCAGCCCTTTTTAACGGTTATTTAATTCCTCTTAACTGTAAATTAATTTTTTCCGGTTCTATGCCGAATTGATGGGAAAATACATCGGCAATATCTTTTTGAACTTCGTATAAATAAGTGGGAACATGATAGTGGACAGGTAATCTTAAATAAATATTAATGTTCATCTGCGGAATTCCTTCAATTTGTAAATTCGGCACTTCAAATTTTGTGATTTGATTCTGCTGCTCGAGTACATGTTCCAAAACATCTAGATAAACTGAACGTGCTATATACACACTATTTTGATGGAAGTCAGGTTGTACAATCGTCGTTTCCCCTAGTTTCACTTGAGTAGAAGAGAAAATCTCTTTCCCACGCTGAACTAGACGTTTAAAGAAATTTTGTTCTACTTGTTTGTAAGGTACCGGCATAACATGCTTTCCTTGTACTTCTCTAATATATTTAGCGATACGGATTTCTTTTTCTGTTCGAATATCCTGTACATAATAAAAATGGTTAATTTCGCCAATCTCTAAACGCGCGGCTATTTTTTTAGTCATTTTATCCGATGTTCCTATAATTAAGATTGATTTCACTTCATAGGATTGAATAGCCTTTAAAATCTCCTCTTTGTGTACATCATCATCGAAAATTGCGCGACGCACTGCCTTTAATGTATTTTTCTCAAATTTTGCTGACGTACCGGCTACCTTTTCACCATTTACAATAAATAACCCATCATCAATAATTGCCTGAATATTTTGTTCGTGAGCAAATTGTAGCGCACTTGTACTTTTACCAGTTCCACTCGGCCCACTTAAAGAATAGATGATCATCAGTCTCTTCCCTTCTATCTATACAGTAAAAAATAGCTACTCTATTTCAATTTAATGCTTTTGTGTATGAAGATAACTCTATTTTCTGATTTCCTCCCCATTATACGTGATGAGTATGATAAAATGGTGCTTACATTTGAAAGTTTTAAGGAGTGTTACATATTGAATATCCAACCGTCAAAAAAAATGTCTTTATTTGCCCCAGCAATATTTGGGGATTTAAAAAAACATGCAAAAAGCCAACAGCAAAATGGGATGGAATTGATTGATTTAAGCTTAGGCAGTCCAGATATCCCTCCAGCTGAAAATTTACGCAAAAAAATGTCGGAGCTTACGGCACTTTCTTCTTCATATGGCTATACATTAACGGGTATTCAAACATTTAATGAAGCAGTATGTAACTACTATAAACGAGTAAACGGTGTTGAATTAAATGCAGAAACTGAAGTAGTACAAACAATCGGTTCTCAAGAAGGCTTGGTACATCTGCCTGTTGCTTTTTGTGATCCAGGAGACGTCGTATTAACAACAAATCCAGCTTATGTTGCCTATGATGCCGGGATACATTTAGCGGGTGCAACACCCTACTATATGCCTTTAACAAAAGAGAACGATTATTTACCCGATTTAAAAGCTGTTCCTGAAGAAGTTCTACAAAAGGCAAAATTACTAATATTGAATTTACCAGGTAATCCAGTACCTGCAATGCCATCTCTGGAATATTTTAAAGAAGTTGTTGAATTCGCGAAGCAATACAATATCATTGTATTACATGATGCAGCCTATTCAGAGTTTTACTTCAAAGGCAATGCACCGATTAGCTTCCTTGCAACACCAGGAGCAAAAGAAGTTGGATTGGAAATCAATTCCTTATCAAAAAGCTTTAGCCTAGCTGGTACCCGAATTGCCTACATTGTAGGTAATGCACAATTAGTTGAAATAATGAAGCAGTTAAAATCCAATTTAGATTTCGGTATTTTTGAACCGATTCAACAAGTTGCAGCATTAGCGTTAGACAACTCTGAGGAAATTACAGACGAATTAAGAAAGACTTTTTCGAAGCGTCATAAAACATTGATGGAAGGTTTGACATCATTAGGCTGGGAAGTTGCACCTAGTGATGGAGGAATGTTCGTTTGGGCAAAATACCCTTACGATATAAATTGCATTGACTTTGCCTTTAAAGCAATTGAACAAATTGGCGTTGTTATGGTACCTGGCACGGTCTTTGGTTCAGCAGGTGAAGGATACATGCGTTTAGCATTAGTACAACCAGTCGAATTACTTGAGAAAGCCGTGGAAAAGTTAAAAACAATTCGTGTCTAAAGAATTAAGCTGGGACAAAAATTATGTAGGGATTTACTTGATATAGAGGGAAAAATAGTTGTTCGGAGTGAAGGCGGCGACTCCCAGGGGAACAAGCAAAGTTTACTTTGCGACGAGTAATCGCAGGAGCACGAGGGAGAGCGAAAGGAACAAAAGCTAAAAACGCCACGTCCTGTGGCAACGCTTTTGTGACCAACATCGTGTTGGCCTCGTGCCCCCAGGAAAGCGTCCGCCGTAACGGAGAACAACGGCTACGAAGTAGATACAAAAATAAAGCCGTTCAAACTTTACTTATCGTAAAATTTGAACGGCTGTTTATTTTGAGGTGGGTTTTGTCCCGGCCTCTATATGCTTACTCAGTATCATAAGAAATATAACCAACTTCTTCGACTTCTGTTCCATCTAAAAATATTACAGTCGTCTGGAAAATAAGTCGTTCATCTACTCCACATACCCAACGCTCATCTGGCATAATTTCAAAAGGCATAATTTCCGCATCTTTTGATCGAATAGTGCCGACCACTTCAAAGGAATGTTTACCAATAACGGATATTTCTCCGTTTGCCTGTTCGCAAAGAACTTTTAATGAAATGTAGTCAATTTTATCATCTTCATCATCTGTAAGTGGCGTAATGTAAACAGAACCATTAAGCACATCACCTTCAACAAGGTCTGTTTTTTCAATAACTGTTTCTACTCTCACGCCGTTTTCTTCTACTGTTGTTAACCATTTACTTAACATGTGAATTCCCCCATAAAATAAGAAATCAACCGAATGATTTTAAAAGGAAGTGCCCTGAATATTTCAGGACACCCCCATGTTCTTTATTTTAAATCTTCATACAAATTCGTTTCGTCTGTTTGAAAGCGATTATAGCGCTCTTTAAATATTCGATACGTATGTGTAATAAGAACTTTAATTAGAGCATAGCCAGGAAGACCTAACACGACACCAGCTACACCAAATAGAGAACCGGATGTTAATAATACAAAAATAATCGTAATCGGATGAATACTTAATGATTTACCCATAATTTGAGGAGATATAAACTTCCCTTCGATTAATTGTACAATTGTCCATACGATAATTAACTTCAATAACAACCATGGTGAATTTACAATGGCAATAATCGCTGCTGGTGTTGCGGCAATTGCTGGACCTAAGTATGGGACTACACTTGTTATCATGGCTATGAAACCTAATAGTAATGCATAAGGCATGCCAATGATTAAAAACCCGATTGTCATCATGACGCCAATACAAAATGACACTAAAATTTGACCTTGAATATAAGAGCTGATTTGTTTGTCCATGTCATGCAGGACTTCCCCCATACGTAGGCGCATACGAGGTGGAAAAAGACGTAAAATAAAACGAGGCATCTTTTCACCTTCATATAATAGATAAAACGTAATAAAAGGAACGATGACGAGTGATAAAACGATTCCTGTTATTGTAGATACAAGTCCCGTAATTCCTGACGCTACGCCTGACGCAACACTTGTCAATGTATCTTTCACTGTTTCAATAAAGCTGCCGGTAAAATCAGTCAATAATTTATTGTAATCAAAATTGATTTTCTCAAAATACTCATTGAATTGAGAGTTATTTAAAAAGACTAATAAATCATTGGCAAGAGACATAAGCACTACAGGAAATTCCTGTACTAAGTTTGTAAACTGGTCTCGCAAAAACGGGAATACAAGAACAACAAGCAAAGTGATTAATGCAATTGCTACAATGTACAAAATCAAAATTGCCAACCCGCGTGGTACTTTCCATCTCACTAACAGCTTTAACGGAGGACGTAATAGGTAAAATAAAATTACCCCTAACACACCCGGTAAAATGATCACTTCGAATAGTACATGCAATGGTTCAAAAACAAACGCAATTTTATCGTAGATGAATACTGTACAACCGATTAATAAGATGACCACTAATAAGAACAATAAATTTTTTCCGCCTAGAAAACGAATAAAGATCGATGAGAAAAAATTAGATTTTTCTTGCGGTACTTGATTGTTACTTTTTTCTTCTACTTTTTTCTCCAAAAGACCACCCCAATATATCGACAAAATTTACTATATGTTCATTTTAGCATGAATTAGAAAATTACATCTAATGCTTACTCGCTTAAATTTAAAAAATCATGCAATATTTGTTTATTTTTTTCCTTATCGATTTCAATTACTTCACCCGCGTGACGGTACTTAGCAAATTTGTATGTTCCTTCAGCAGGAATCGTTAATTTTTCAATATTTACCTTGCCGCCTGCAACGGCTTTTAAAACGGTAGCTAATTGATCCTTACTTGTTAAATCAGTTGTAATATAGCCTTGCATTGCACCAACAAATTTGGGCATATTGGCTACATTTCTTGGTGATAATAATTCATCTTTTAGGGCTTCAATTACTTTTTGTTGTCGTGCAACTCGTCCAAAATCCCCTTCGGCATCTGCACGGAAACGAGCATACCCAAGTAATTCTTTTCCGTTCAAATTGTGGACACCTTTCTTCAGTTCCACATATATTAATCCGCCCATGTCCTTTTCAACGTCCATCTCGATTCCATTTGGCGCTAAAATATCAATTAATGTTTCGAAGCTTCTAAAATCAATCATCGCATAGTGATGAATAGGAATATCGAACATATTGTTTAGTGTTTTTTGTAGTAATGAAACACCATCTAAGTAATAGGCGGTATTAAGTTTATATGATTGATAGCCTGGAATTTCTGCATAAATATCTCTCATGAAGGAAACGAGCTTCATATCATTGGTATCACGGTTCCAGGATAGCAACATCATCGTATCGGTACGTGATTTTTCCTCCCCCCGTGTATCAACCCCTAAAACTAGGTAATTTTCAACAGTCGGGTGGTTATCATCCGGTTCAAAGCCCTCGACTGGAATTTTGTTGTCACTTGCTAAATCACGGCCATTTTGAAACTGAACATAACTATAACCAATTGAGCCAATAATGACTAAAAAGAGGATTAAAAAAATTACCCTGCCTTTTCGGATTTTTTTCTTTTTATAACGGGTTTGACGCGTCTGTTCTTCCATTGATACTACTTCCTTTCTAATTACGTGAAGTTTAGACGATTTATAATTATATTTAGTTTCAAATTATCATGATTATACCATTTAAAGCACACAGCTTTCTGTTTAATATCAATTGTAATCATTGATTGACATACATATACATGATAGAATACAACAATTAACTACTTATGAAATTTGTTCTATATTCAGCTCCGATGTATATAAATTCGGCAGCACAAGGAGTGTTACATAATGGAAAAGGCAACATTTGCAGGTGGATGTTTTTGGTGTATGGTCAAACCATTCGATCAATGGGATGGCATTGAAAAAGTGACAAGTGGCTATATGGGTGGTCATGTAGAAAATCCAACATATGAAGATGTAAAGCAGGGTAATTCCGGTCATGTTGAAGCAGTTCAAATCATATTTAACCCGGAAGTATTCAGCTATGAAAAACTGTTGGAAATCTATTGGATGCAAATAGACCCTACTGACGCGGGAGGCCAGTTCCATGATCGCGGCGAGTCATACAAATCCGTAATTTTTACACATAATAGCGTTCAGCACGAAGCAGCATTACAGTCAAAGCAAAAATTAGCTGAAAGTGGCCGATTTAAAAAGCCAATCGTGACTGAAATTAGACAAGCTTCTGCATTCTGGCCAGCAGAAGAGCATCACCAAGATTATTATAAAAAAGAAGAAGCTCTTTATAAAGAAGACCGTGCAAAATCAGGTCGAGATGAGTTTTTAAATAACTACTGGGATAAAGAATAACTTAACCTTAAAAAGGCTAGGACATAACAGCCGTTCAAACTTTACTATTTGTAAAGTTTGAACGGCTTTTTATTTTAATTCGTGTTCATTTTTCACATGAAGATTTCATTAAATGCTTCATAAATGAATTTTTTATAGATCGTTGAAGGGAAATCCTCCACCCCATTTTTGGCAAATATAATGTCGCGCTTAGCAGCCACTTCGTCATTTTCATAATAATAAGCTAAAGCACGCACCGCGAAGAAGCGATAATATTTAGCCAAATCTATTGGATGGTGAAGATAACTCGGAATAATTAAAGACTCCCCTATTCGAATGACATTTGTATAGTTTTTCAGTTTAAACTCCGCATACATTTCTTCCCCGATGAATATTGGATTTTTAAATAGGAATAAATAATTATGAAGCTTTACCTTGTAATGCTGAATTTCAGGAGCTATTTGCCTGTAGTTTTTTTCAACATTATTTAAGTAGTGTAATTTACTATATAAAAAGAGGATGGATATTGTAGGTTCTTCTGCGAATTCGGATAAAAGTCTCAATTTTTCTATGTATTCCCTACTTCTCTCATAATCTTCACCAGCAATCGATTGGATAAACAGCAAGTGATAAAAGCGGTCCATACGATAAAAAATTTGCAATTTCTTAGCCATTTCCAATGCCTTTTGTAAATAATGTTCGGACATTCGGACATCATCGACTGCCGAGTATGAAATAGTTAAATTATAGTATAAGTCGATTCTAACCATCGGATCAATCATTAGCTCATATGGCGCTACTTTTTCTTCACCTTGTTTTAAAATACTTAGAGCTTCACTATAATTACGTTGTTCGATTGATGATAGACATAGATAGAAATAACAACGTAACATGCGGCTGTATGCATGGATCTCTTCGTATTGATCAATGAATTTCCAATACTCATCCAATGATTTTGCCTTATTGATTGTACGATTCATTAAGAAATAGACTTCTCTTAATCTAATTTGTTCATAGTTCGTTCCTTGGATTTCAGTTAAAAATGGTTCGATTTTTTCAATCATTTTAATTGTTAATGATTGAAGTTCATCTGGATCACGAATTAGCTTTCTGCGCTCTACATCTTCCTCAATATCCGTATATAAGTTTCGAAGAGCTGTCATTGTCCCATCATCAAGTAGGTAGCTTACGTCCACATTAAGCTGCTTTGCGATAAAGCAAAGACTCTCCATTGATGGCTGTGCTTTTCCGTTTTCAATTAAACTGAGCATTCCTTTTGTTAAGCGCTCACCAACGACTTCAGTTTGTGTTAATTTTTTTTCTTTTCTTAGCTTTTTTATACGCTCTCCTAATATATTCACTTTTTCACCCACACTTCTTACCTAAATATTCGACTGAATATTCTAATTAAACTATGAATACAGATTTTTTACAATATCTTAACTAAAAGTTTAATGATTTAAACTGCAAAATCATAAAAAAAGAATGCTAAGCGAGATCATAGCATCCTTTTAATTAAAGTGAAATAACATTTCCATTACAAATTAAGGGAAATATTGTACTTTTGTTACAATTAATATAATAAATAATTTTTAAAATTATATAGTATTGTTTAATGAAGTATACTAAACAAATTATTAAGATTGTGAAATTATTGCATCAATGAAAGTTTTGCCATATTTCTCTAGTTTACTTTCCCCTACACCACTTACCTCTAAAAACTGGCTACTGTTTTTAGGACGGCGAATACACATTTCCTTTAAAGTTTTATCCGAAAATACAACAAATGGTGGTACTTTTTCACGGTCAGCAATCTCTTTCCGAACTTTCCTTAAAGTTTCGAATAATGGATCATTCGACTCTACCGTAGTTTGAACAATACGAGCTTCTTTTCTGAATACTTGCTTATTGCCCAACAACACTTCTTTTCCTAAGTCCGATATCGAAATCGTTGGAAACTGGCCGTTGTGTACGGTAATGAGTTTTTCCGAAATCAAAAATTCAATAAAGCTCGAAATTTCCTTAGCATTCATCGCGCGTAATATACCGTAAGTAGGCAGTTTATGAAAATTGAATTCCAATACTTTTTTGCTTCGTGAACCGGCTAATACAGAGGCAGTCAGTTGCTTCCCAAATTTCTGTCCCATTCGGACTATGCACGATAAAACTTTTTGAGCATCTGTCGTCACATTTTGTTGAGGGCGATCATCTGTACAGTTGGCACAACGTCCGCAATCTTGTTCAGCCTGGTCACCAAAATAATCTATTATATAACTTTGTAAACAGCGCTCTGTATGGCAGTAATCTATCATCGCATGTAGCTTTTCAAGTTCAAAAGGAATGCGCGAACGATCTTGAGCCTGATCAATTAAGAATCGCTGTGTTTGTTCATCTGAGGAGCTGTAAAGCAAAATACACTCACTATTAAGTCCATCTCGCCCCGCACGTCCTGCCTCTTGATAATAGCTTTCCATATTTCTCGGCATATTATAGTGAAGGACGTAACGCACGTTCGTTTTATTAATTCCCATGCCAAATGCATTGGTTGCGACCATTATTTGAACTTCATCATTTAAAAAGCGGTTTTGCTCATAAGTCCGGTCTTCTTCAAACATTCCCCCATGATACTTAGCTACCGCAAATCCGGCTTTATGTAGCATTTCATATACCGATTCTACAGCTTTCCGAGTAGCAGCATAAATAATGCCGGCTTCCGACTCATTTGCCTTTACATACTTTTTAATATAAGCCTCTTTATTTTCACCAAGAAGTACTGAAAAAGCTAAATTTTCCCGCGCAAAACCTGTAACGAAAGTATTAGTCTTATCAATCGATAATAGCTTTTGTATATCGGCGCTTACTTCCTCAGTTGCCGTGGCTGTTAAAGCAATTACGGTTGGTTTGTCAGCCCATAAGTGTAGCAACTGCTGGATGGAGCGATAACTTGGACGGAAATCATGCCCCCATTGGGAAATACAATGTGCTTCATCAATTGCTAAAAGTGGTACCTGTATTTGGGCAAGCTCCGCACAGAAGCGTTCATTTTCTAGACGTTCCGGTGCAATATAAAGAAGCTTAACTTCCCCGTTGCGCACTGCATACATCACATCCTGCACTTCATCATAGCTAAGCGAACTATTAATATATGCAGCTTTTATTCCGCTGGAAACGAGCATATCAACTTGATCTTTCATTAGTGAAATCAAAGGTGAAATAACGACTGTTGTGCCTTGTAAACAAAGGGCAGGAATTTGATAACAGACTGATTTCCCCCCACCAGTAGGCATTATAACTAGCGTATCTTGCTTCTTTAGTACATTTTCAATAATTTGTGACTGACCTGTTCGAAAAGAACTATAACCAAAATAAGTATTTAAATGTTTAATAGCTTCCTGTAACATAGCGCCTCCTGGATTAAATTAGTTATTTACAATATATAGTGTCTTATTATTTAAAATATAAAATATCTAGTTTACATAATATAATTATAAAATTAATCTTTTTTTATCTTTCCTTACTCTATTTTATATGAAATAGGGAGCTTTTTGTTGAAAATTTCTTTATCGCCTGTTATTTCTTATAGACTTTTCTTAAATTAATTTTTTCCTATATAGCGTCGGATAATATGTAGTAATATAAAAATAGGGACTACATAGATAATCCCTATTCTTTGAAAGATGCGATAATATAATTTTTATTTTTTGTGTTTTCGCAGCTATTTAAAATTAAATCGTTTTCAATGACTGTTACTTTTGCACAGTTGAAGTTAGCAGTTCCATTTGATACGGCTACTTTTTTATCCTCATGCTTTAAAGACCATGTAAGCTTATCTACAGTTATTTTTATAGCAGGAAGATTATTGTTTACAAACATTTGTAGTCCTGGTAATGAATCGTATGTCGCTTTCTCATCAAATTGGATATGAGGAATTTTTTCTTCATTTAAAAATTCGTCAGATAAGAAATTCGCACCAATTAATTTATACCGCTGCCCCTCTTTAATTAATGTTAGTCTAATGTCATTTTTTTGATCATCAGCACCATTTACATAATAGTAAAAGCCATCCTTACGGGCTTCCTTTATTTCAAATCCATTAATTGATTTTGTTAAATATTGTATTTCCTTTAATATATCATCAGATCGTATGAGATCAGTTATCAAGGCTTCATCCCGTTCGTCGATATATTTGTTGAGTTTTTCGATCAAGTTTACGGCTGAAGCTCTCAGGTCATCGACATTATATGTGAAAATATTTTTATTATAGTAATCTGTGAAATTTTCGATTGGCTGTTGATTGGAAACGTCCAGCAGCTGTTTATTTTTTTGCAGGCGCTCCTGCCAGTCCATTTTCTCGGTGATAGCCTTTTTCAATAATGCATCAATATGTTGTTTTTCTGCAATGATATCTTTTTCGTTCAACTTAGTTTCATAAGTTGAAATATCCTCTATCAAATAATCATAGCTGTTTCTAATATGAATAATTGCAATATTATGTTCTACGTCAATGGCATAAGTCTCACCTAAATTTAAAAGGTCATGATGAACAAGTGAATAAGGATGACTGGCCACCTGCTCTGCATTTACCAATAACCATTTATCCCGTTTTTGTTGCTTAATTACATATCCCACTGTATTTGAAGTAGGAGTATATATCGGGACTTTGCTTTCTTGCACCTTTATTTCCTCAAGTGGTTCATTTGGTAACGCTTCTCCCACCCACTTACTCTCCTCGGCTGGATCTGCACAGCCTGCTAAAAACAACACCATTAGTAAAAATAACTTTCGCATACGATCTCCTAACAAATAATTATATTATGTAAACTAGCTATCCATTATAAAAAAAGAAGCGGCTGATTTATTCAGACACTTCTTCCATTATACTGATTTCTTTTGTTTTTGCATTATAAATACTGATAATGACATAAGTATAAACAAAATAACGATAATCCACTTCGTAAAATAATGTGTAGCTGTCCAATCATATACAAAGCCGATTGTAAGCGGTGCAAAAGCACTCATCATAAATCCACCTGATAATACCATTGAACTCCACTCATTTGCTTCTCGATTATTTACAGCTTCATCCAACGGTAGCATGAGGCCAATCGGGAACAATCCGCTTAGCACCAATCCGAAGATAACCGCGCTTATCCATATAGCCCATGTTGAATCGATAAAAAATATCGCTGACCCGACAACACCGATGAAAATTAAACTCTGTAACCAAATCAATCGATTCGGATAACGATTTACTAAGGATGGAATCAATATATTGCCGACTAATTGGACAATTGTCATCAGCGTCAAAACAGATCCTGCTGTTAGTAATGTCATCCCCTGCTCTAACGCCACAGAAGTTAGCCAAGTTGTTAAACTAAAAAATAAAGAAGTTTGGAAACCGAAATAAATAAGAATCGTCCAAGCTAATTTATTCTTCCATGGATTTCTTGCTTGATCAGTCTGATGAGTTCCAACCTTCCGCACCGGTCCATCTTTTACAATTGCAAACCAGCTAATCATCGCGAAAATTGCCAAAAAACCCCAAATGCTGAGTGATAAAGCCCAATTGCCGTCGAAGCTCTTGTAGAAAATACCCGTGAAGCCCGCACTGATTGCTGCACCGAATCCCATTGCAAAAGAATAAATCCCAATAACCGGTTCCATTCTTGTAGGGAATTTTTGTTTTATATATGCATTAATAATTGGACTAATGATAGCAATAGCAAAACCAGCTAAAAAGCTTGTAATAAGAAGCGCACTATAGCTTGAAAATACAATACGCGTAACGGTTGCAAGTCCTATTAAGCCTGTCAATACTGTTATTGACAGCCGATACCCATACTTTTTTTGCATAGGTACTGCTAAAGGTGCGAATAATCCCATACAAAATACAGGAATTGACGTTAATAAGCTCATCTGAGTGCTTGATACATGTAACGATTCCCTAATAGTTGATAAAATTGGTCCAACTGACGTAACAGCAGGCCGTAAATTTATTGAAACAAGAAAAATAGCGAAAATTATAAGACCGGCACTCCACTTTGATCTTTGATTCATGTAACTTCCCCGTTTCTCTATACATTCGTAGCAAGTAAACCATAAAATAAAAATTCTGCCAACTTAATTTTTTTTCAATCGATGGAATTGTAGATTTTCATAAGCGCTGTTATTTAATTTAGCACTAAGACATGCTATAATAGAAACATTGTGTGCAAAAGAGAATTCTCTTTTTTTAGCAATCCAAAATACAACGAAACAATTCAAGGAGGTACCTGCATGATTCAAGTATCAGGTGTAGGTCTACGTTATGGTGACCGTAAATTATTTGACGATGTAAATATTAAATTCAATCCAGGTAACTGTTATGGCCTAATCGGTGCAAACGGTGCTGGTAAATCAACATTTTTAAAAATTTTATCTGGTGATATTGAGGCACAAGAAGGCCACGTATCAATGGGTAAAGATGCACGTCTTTCAGTATTAAAGCAAAACCACTTCGAGTACGATGAATTTAATGTATTAGATACGGTTGTTATGGGTAATAAACGTCTTTGGGAAGTAAAAGCTGAAAAAGACGCAATCTATATGAAACCTGAAATGACAGACGAAGATGGTATGCGTGCAGCTGAACTTGAAGGCGAATTCGCTGACATGAACGGATGGGAAGCAGAATCTGATGCTGCCACTCTTTTAAACGGTCTAGGTATCGGCGACGACCTGCACTATATGATGATGGCTGACTTAGAAGGTTCTGACAAAGTAAAAGTTTTACTTGCACAGGCACTATTCGGTAAACCGGATGTTTTACTTCTGGATGAGCCTACGAACCACTTGGACTTAAAAGCGATTAAATGGCTTGAAGAGTTTTTAATTAACTTCGAAAACACTGTAATCGTTGTATCCCATGACCGTCACTTCCTAAATAAAGTATGTACACATATTGCTGACTTAGACTTTGGTAAAATTCAGCTTTATGTTGGGAACTACGATTTCTGGTATGAGTCAAGTCAATTAGCGCAAAAAATGATGGCAGACCAAAACAAGAAAAAAGAAGAGAAAATTAAAGAATTAAAAGAATTCGTTGCACGTTTCTCTGCAAACGCATCGAAATCTTCTCAAGCAACGTCTCGTAAAAAAATGCTTGATAAAATTGAGCTGGATGACATCCGTCCTTCAAGCCGTAAGTACCCGTTCATCAACTTCCAAGCTGGTCGTGAAATCGGGAATGACGTATTAACAGTTGATGGCTTAACAGCTTCACAAGATGGCGAAACATTATTTAAAGACATCCGCTTCTCAATGAACAAAGAAGATAAAATTATCCTTTTAGGTTCACCAAATGCAAAATCTGCATTTATGGATATTTTAATGGATCGTAAACAAGCAGATGCTGGTACGTATAAATGGGGTGTCACAACATCTCAAAGCTACTTCGAAATGGACCATGACCAATACTTCGGCGGCAATGAAAAGTCATTAGTTGAATGGTTACGCCCTTATTCTCCGGAAGATGAAACTGAATCGTTCTTACGTGGTTTCTTAGGCCGTATGTTATTCTCTGGTGAAGAAGTGAAGAAATCTCCTGCTGTACTTTCAGGTGGAGAGAAAGTTCGCTGTATGCTTTCAAAAATGATGCTTTCAAATTCGAACGTATTATTATTGGATGAACCAACGAACCACTTAGACTTAGAATCAATTCAAGCACTGAATGAAGGTTTAATCCGCTTTAAAGGCGCGATGATCTTTACATCACATGACCACCAGTTCATTCAAACAATTGCTAATCGCGTAATTGAAATTCGTGAAGACGGTTCAATTTTAGATAAGCCATTAACATATGATGAGTATCTAGAGTGGAAAGATGCACAAGGCTTAAGCTAAGAAAATCAAAAAGAAGAAGTGCAGAGCTCTGCACTTCTTTTTTTTTAACTGTAAAGACCTTATAGTCAAATTGATATCATTATATATAAAAATGTGTTGAAAAATAAAAAAAGCTGCGCATCATGATACGCAGCTTAGGATTTTCAAGATTATAGTTTTGTAACGTTCTCTGCTTGTGGTCCGCGGTTGCCATCTACAACGTCGAATTCCACTTGTTGACCTTCGTCTAATGTTTTGAAACCGTCACCTTGAATAGCAGAGAAATGCACGAATACATCATTTTCCCCTTCTACTTCGATAAAGCCAAAACCTTTTTCTGAATTAAACCATTTTACTGTACCTTGTTTCATATTGAATACCTCCGAAAATAAAAGTTAACAATTTCAATGCGCCTATAAATAAAAAAACACACATTACAAGAGCACCGATCAACTAACTCGATTACTGTTTGTAATATGTGAATCCATTGTATTCGGTCAAACATTTCAATTGTTAAATACAGTATATATTCGGCGTTATTTCCTGTCAATTAGAATTGTTTAAATTATAAAAATTTTGATTTAAGTAGAAATTACTTCAGGAGTTAGTATTATAATACCGTGATAAATTTGGGTATCTTCGTCACATGCTTCACAAAACTCACATTCTTCTTCAGACCAAAATGCATAAAAACGGTCATTTTTGTATGCTTCAAACTCATATTTTTCGCGGAATTGTGCAAGTAACTGATTAAATGCTATTAGGAATTGTTGTTCTGTCTCAAATTTTTCAACAGATACAATATGTTCTTCCCACCCGTCAAATTGCCACCAAGGCTCATAATCTGCTTTCATATAAATAATTTGATACATAAACATTATCCTTTCTTTATAAGTCCATTCTATACAGAGAACATGAATATGTCTAATAATGCATATTTTCATATGATAGAGCGTGGGTAAAAGAATCGTTAAATTTATTAATGGGAGTTGGCTACTTTCCTTACAAACTGCACAGAATATTTCTGAGTGGCTTCCCCATTTCCAAATCGTTTTACTTTGTTTTTTAAACTAAAAATTGATACGATTAGATAAGAGACTTTCATTTTTTTTATGAAAGATTTATTGTCTGAAACTTTTTTTCATTTCAAACGTATCAATAGTATCGAGTAAAGGAGGTACGAAAATGCTTGGTCCTATAAATTTTCTTACAAGACACTTAATAAACTTTTTAGTCTTCTCAACTGCTCTAACACTTACTTTTGTAAATTTATCGGGTATAGCGACGATGCTTGCACTACCTCTTGGAGTAGGTGCCTATTTCATTAGCAACAAAGTGACATTGGCTATACAGAAAACTACTCAAAGTAAAAGGCTGGGACTGTCCAAATCCGAATACAATTTAATCGAAGCACAAATTAAACAGGCCCGTGCACATATTCAGGCATTAAACCAGCAATATATCCGTGTACGTTCTGTACGCTCATTTAAACAAATAAATGAAATGTCTAAATTATCAAAACGCATCATCAATATTGTACAGACTAACCCCCAAAAGTTTTATGCAGTAGAAGATTTCTTCTATGCACACTTACCTTCAGCTGTTGAGCTGTCGGATAAATATACATTATTAACGAAAGAACAAGTTCCTGGTACGGATGTACATTTAGCTCTGGAAGATACACGCAAAACCTTGAAGGAGCTTCAAATAACGATGGAATCCGATTTGAAGAGTGCTCTATCATCGGATATCGAAAACTTGAAAATCGAACTTGACTTTGCAAAAATGTCGAATGAAAAACGAAGAGATCGATTAAAAATCGGCGGTGAGTAACAAATGAATATGACGAATAATCCATTTGATGCCTTTACAACGAGTGAGAATACTGACTTACAAGTAAGTAAAGAACAATTTGCGGTGAATGTTGCTAACAATGCAGCCTCACCGCTTTTCGCATCATTATCAAATCAAATGAAACAAAAGGTTTTACAATTAGCGCAAAATCTTGAACCGAAACAATATGAAGATGTTCTTTCATTCGGCCTGCCCGCTCAGGAAGCCTTAAAGAAATTCACTTCCCAAATGCTTCAATATATCCAGCGTAAAGATGTCCGAAAAGTCGGTGAAGTACTCTCGGATTTAATGCAACACTTAGAAATGATTGATCCAGATGCCTTAATTGAACAGGAGAAAGGTTTTTTTGCTAAGTTATTTAGCCGTTCCAAGCAATCTATTCAGGAAATAATGACTCATTATAATAAATTAAGTAAAAGAATAGACCGATTAAGTATTCAATTAGAATATAATCAAAGTGCTCTACTGAATGATTACCAGTTTTTAAATAAATTATATGCAATGAATGAGGAATACTTTCAGGAAATCAATGTTTATATTGCGACTCTTGAAGTAAAAAAACAGCATATGAGGGATGTTGTGTTGCCTGCCCTTCAACAGGAGGTAGTAGAAGGTCAAAACCCTTTTAAACAGCATGACCTGAAAGATTTAGAAATGCAAATTGAATGGATTGACCGTCGTATGTATGATTTAGAGCTTTCGCGGGAAGTTGCCATCCAATATGCACCCCAAATCCGTATGATTCAACAAACAAATCAAATGTTAATCGAAAAAATCCAAAGTTCCATCATGACGACAATTCCTCTATGGCAATCGCAAATTGCGATGTTATTGAATATGAACAATCAACGTCGTGCTATGCAATCACAGGAGCGTCTCATGACTGCATCAGAACAATTAATGCGGAAAAACGGAAAGATGCTGGAGGCTTCCAGTAAGGCAGCAAAACGTCAAGCACTATCCCATAACGATGTCGACCGTTTTAAACAAACTCAGCTTCAACTATTGCATGATATCGAAGACACGTTACGTATGCACGTGAAAACAGACGAAAAGCGCCATGAGATCGAACACATCATTTTAGAACAAAAATAAAAAACGGGTACGTAAAAGTCATAACAACCTTTTACGTACCCATAATTTTTATGCAAAATACTCTTTGTAGAATCCGCCAACTTCACCTGTGTTATCGATAACAAAAATGAATTCTTCTGTCTCATTCTTCACTTCATATTCCTTACCAACTGTTAAAACATTTGATACTAAATACTTTGATGCATCCGTATGTACACACTTTACTGTACGAATCGTAGGTGCATCTTTCCATTTTAAATGTAGCATGCTGTTCCCTCACTTTTAACAAATATCTATACCCTTCTATTTTATATGATTTTTCCGTTCTAGGAAAGCCTCGATCGTATAAAAAACGACAAGTGCCAATAATTGATAGAAGCAATAGTACATGGTAAACTCACAAACAGAGGTGGAATTTATGGCATTTGGTAGTGTTCCTATGTGGTTTTTTGCAATAGCAATTGCATTTGCTGTTGTCTTTATACTTATAAGTGAATGGAACTCAAGAAAATAAAGATTGGCAAAAGAAAAACAAGGGCGTGTTCCGAAAATGAATTTTTCGGGAACCTCCTTGTTTTTTATTGCGATAAAGTTACTTTTGTAGCTACTTTTTCTCCTAATGCTATTTTTAGCGCAATGTACGTTTTAAAAATTCCTTCGTCCGTTCGTGACTTGGATTTACAAGTATTGCTTCAGGAGGACCTTCTTCTACAATTACTCCTTTATCCATAAAAACGATGCGGTCGGATACTTCCTTTGCAAATTCCATCTCATGTGTGACAATCAGCATTGTATTTCCCTGATCTGCGAGATGACGCATTACTTTCAATACTTCCCCCACCATTTCCGGATCGAGTGCAGACGTCGGTTCATCGAACAACATCACATCCGGGTCCATCGCTAATGCACGCGCTATTGCCACACGTTGCTTTTGACCACCTGATAAATGTTTTGGCTTCGCATTTTTATAAGCACTCATGCCAACCAGTTCTAAATATTTGAACGCATTTTGCTGTGCTTCTTCTTTTGTACGCTTCAGTACTTTTATTTGACCGACCATACAGTTATTAAGTACATCCAAATTATTGAACAAATTAAACTGCTGGAAAACCATACCTAAATGTGTGCGGTACTTTTCTATATGATGACCATCATTTAGTATATTTTCGCCGTTGTATATGATTTCCCCAGCTGTAGGTGTTTCTAGAAGGTTAATGCATCGTAACAATGTAGATTTCCCCGATCCAGAAGAACCGATTAATGTAACAACCTCTCCTTTATTTACCTGGAAATTAACATCTTTTAATACTTCATGATCACCGAATTTTTTATTTAAATGGTTAATGTCAATTACAACTGTCATAGTTTATTTACCATCCTTTTCTAGCTTATTGCCTGTAATGAGCTCCACTTTATAGGAAGCGGGTCCATCCATCTTCTTCTCAAACAGTAATAAGAACCGCGTTACGGTAAATGTCATAATGAAGTACAATACCGTTGCAATAAAGAATGCTTCGATATATTTATAGTTACTACCGGCAATCGAGTTCGCTGTAAAGAATAGTTCTACTACGGAAATAACACTTAAAACCGAAGAGTCTTTAATATTCATAACGAATTGGTTACCTGTAGCAGGTAAGATATTTCGTGCTACTTGTGGTATGACGATATGAATCATTGTTTGAAGATGATTCATCCCGATTGCCTGAGCTGCCTCAAATTGCCCTTTATCAATCGATACAATACCCCCACGCACATATTCCGCCATATAGGCTCCTGTGTTTAAGCTTATAACGAGAGAAGCTGCTAAAAAGCGGTCAATATCAATTCCTAAATAAACAAGACCGTAAAACACAACCATGGCTTGAACCATCATTGGCGTTCCCCTAAATATTTCCACATATGCGGTTAATATGAAATTGAATACTTTTAAAAGCATTGATTTTACATTCTTTTTACGTTTAGGAATCGTATGCATAATTCCGATAAAAAATCCGATTAGTGTTCCACAAATAGTTCCGATAATTGCCAATAGAAGTGCAGTCCAAGCTCCACGTACGAATAAATCCCAGTTGTTCGTAAACAAGTTCCATGATGATTCCAAAAATGCCATAGCCTTGTCCTCCAATTCTTTCTTATTAATATTCTATATGTATTGGGTGATGATAATAGAAAAAGGTTGTCTCCCGTTTGCCGGCAAGACAACCTTAATTAAAACATCATTGCTGCACGGTTTACTGTGCTGCTGGTTGATTTGCAATAGCGTCTTCCATTAATTGTTGACGCTCTTCTTCCGAAATTTCAGCTAATACTTTGTTAATTTGTTCACGTAAATCAGATCCCTTTTTCAACCCTACTGCTACAGCTGTAGACGCTTCATCTGCTTCGAAGTTTGGTTCTGGAACGATATACTTAATGTTGTTTAATGCCATTTCAGCAGAAATACCCTCAGGTCGCTCAGAAACGTAGCCATCGATTGCACCTGATTGTAATTGCACGCGCATTGCACCAAAGTCAGTTGCTGCTACCTGCTTATTTACACCTTCGATTTGGTCAATTACATCATAGTGTGTTGTCGCTTGCTGACCTGTAATTTTTGCACCCGAGAAATCAGATAATGATGTTGCATTAGCATATGGACCATCTTCTTTAACTACGATTACATAATCACTTGTATAATAGTTTTCTGTAAAATCGATTGCTTCCTTACGATCCGGCATTGGCGACATTCCTGCAATTACTAAATCAATTGCGCCTGATTGCAATGAAGGAATTAACCCATCCCAGTCTGTTTTCACAACTTTTAATTCCATATCTAAGCCTTCAGCAATTTTTTTCGCGATTTCCACATCATAGCCTGCTGCGTATTCTTTAGAACCATCAATCGGTACTCCACCGTTTGAATCACCTTTTTGTGACCAGTTAAATGGTGCATAACCGGCTTCCATACCAACCTTTAATACTTTCTTGTCTGAACCAGTTGATTTTTCATCATCTGTACCACATGCTGCAAGTACAAAAATCGTCATCATTGCAGTAATTACCATTAATAGTTTCTTTTTCAAGTCAATTCTCTCCTTATTAAATATATTTCCGGCTTTTAGAAATGAAAAAAAACAACCTAAAAGGATATCCTTAGGTCGTTTACATTCACGATTAGCCCAAATCCTCTACAGTTCCCAATATGAGATAGCACACCTCAATCATCCGGGAAGAAGATTGAGACAGTCCTGCAATTATTTATTACAGACCCAGCGCTGTTAAATCGAGCTAAAACAACACTTCGGCGATATTTCCTTCTTTTATACTTCACTGTCAGCTCAATGACTCCATACAAAACTATTAAATACCGCACCTCTACCTCACTAAGCTGTGAGGTTTTGTTATTAAATTAATAGTCTAAGTTTAACATTATTCCAACTTTTCCGTCAACACTCATTTTTCTGAAATTTAAATAAAAAAAAGCTAATTCGCAATATAAATTACGAATTAGCTTTCAAAGTTTTAATTATGAATTTAATAATAAATCTTCTGGGTTTTCAATCATTTCTTTAACTGTTTTTAAGAAGCCAACAGAATCTTTACCATCGATGATACGGTGGTCATAAGATAATGCCACGTACATCATTGGGCGGATTTGAACTTCACCGTTAACAGCTACTGGACGGTTAACGATTGAGTGCATACCTAAAATACCAGCTTGTGTACCGTTCATGATAGGCGTTGACATTAATGAACCGAATACACCACCGTTTGTGATTGTGAAAGATCCACCAGCCATGTCGTTTAAGCCTAATTTTTTGTCGCGAGCTTTACCTGCAAGCTCAGCGATGTTTTTCTCGATTTCAGCGAAGTTCTTAGCGTTAGCATCACGAACTACTGGTACTACTAAACCTTCTTCAGTTGATACCGCGATCCCGATATCGAAGAAGTTGTTTAAGTGAATTTCGTCACCGTTAATTTGAGCGTTAACGTATGGATATTTTTTAAGTGCTGCAACTACTGCTTTTGTGAAGAATGACATGAAACCTAATTTGATGTCGTTTGCTTTCACGAATTGTTCTTGTTTACGTTTACGTAATGCCATGATGTTAGTCATGTCGATTTCGTTGAATGTAGTTAACATTGCAGTTGATTGTTTAACTTCTAATAAACGTTTTGCAATTGTTTGACGACGACGGCTCATTTTTTCAACAGTTACACGATCAGTGTCAGCTGCTGGTGTGAAGATCATTGGACCATTTCCAGCTGGAGCTGCTGCTTGAGCAGGTGCTGCAGGCGCTGTGCCATGAGCTGCTACGTCTTGAACACGTACACGACCTTGAGGATCTACTGGAGAGATCGCTGCTAAGTCAATGCCTTTTTCACGAGCTAATTTACGAGCTGCTGGTGAAGCAATTACTCGCTCACCTGAAGTTTCTTCAACTGCTACTGGAGCTGGTGCTGCTGCTTTAGGAGCTTCTTCTTTTGCAGGTGCAGCAGGTGCTGGTGCTTCCTCTTTTGCTGCAGGTGCTGGAGCTGCGCCTTCGCCAGCTTCAACTACCGCGATTACTTGTCCAACTAATACAGTATCGCCTTCTTCAGCTAAAATTTGAGTTAATACGCCTGCTTCTTCAGAGATGATTTCAGCGTTTACTTTATCTGTTTCTAATTCTACGATGAATTCGCCTTTTTCTACGCGATCTCCAACTTTTTTAACCCACTGGGCAATTGTGCCTTCAGTAATTGATTCTGCTAATTCAGGGACTTTAATTTCAGCCACGTTCATATCCTCCTTTTATTACGCTATACAGTTATTGTATAGCAAGCTACCCCTACCTTATATAGAAGTAGCTTGGGTATCAATCAATCGATTATATTATTTTTCAAGTGCTTCATTTACTAATTTCGCTTGAGCTGCTTTATGTGAATCGCCATCACCTTCAGAAGTTGAGCTCATTGCAGGGCGACCTACATAGCGAACTTTTTTGCCTTCAGCAATATCATATAATGTTTCAAGAACATAAGTCCATGAGCCTTGGTTTTTCGGCTCTTCCTGTACCCATACAATTTCCTTCACATTCGGGAAGCGAGCGATAATATCTTTCACTTGTTGTGCAGGGAATGGGTAAATTTGTTCAACACGAACGATGTGCAGGTGGTCAAAACCTTCGCCATCTTTTACACGCTCTGCTAAATCTATCATTACTTTACCTGTTCCAAGTACTACTTTTTCTACAGACTTAGGATTTTTACCTAAACCTGGCTGTTCAATAACTTCCTGGAATCGACCAGTAGCTAGTTGTTCAGCTGTCGCTGCAGCTAATGGGTGGCGTAGTAGTGATTTTGGAGATACCACTATTAATGGGCGTACACCTTCAGTACCTAATAAAGCAGCTTGACGACGCAATAAGTGGTAGTAGTTACCTGCGTTAGAGCAGTTTGCTACGAACCAGTTATTTTCAGCTGATAATTGTAGGAAACGTTCCATACGGCTAGATGAGTGCTCTGGACCTTGACCTTCATAACCATGTGGTAATAGAAGTACGAAACCAGATTTTTGTCCCCATTTAGAGCGTGCACTTGAGATGAAGTTATCAAACATTACTTGTGCCATGTTTGCGAAGTCACCGAATTGCGCTTCCCATACAGATAGTACGTTTTCGTTTTCTAAATTATAACCATATTCAAATCCTACAACACCCGCTTCTGTAAGTGGTGAGTTGTAAACTGTGAATGAAGCTTTTGCACCTTCAACATGGTGTAATGGTGTGAACTCAGCGCCATTGTTTTTATCGTGTAATACTAAGTGACGTTGAGAGAACGTACCACGCTGTGCATCCTGACCAGTAAAACGAACCGGTGTGCCGTCTTGTGTAATTGTTGCATATGCTAATGTTTCAGCATGACCCCAGTCAATTTTACCTTCAGTAAATGCATCACGACGTTTTGCTAAAATCTTACCTAATTTGTTTTGTGGTTCAAAACCGTCACCAAATAAAAGTAAATCTTCGTTCACTTTAGCTAAACGATCTGCATCAACTTTCGTGTCAATCTCAGGGAATTCAATTTTTAATTCTTCAGGCATTTCAGTCGATAAGTGCTCGTCTTTTTCTGCCATTGCCTTAACATGATCGTAAGCAGCTTGCATTTCAGCATAAATGCTTGAATCCAATGCCTTTACTTCGTCTGCAGATAAAATACCTGCTTCAGCTAACTGTGCACCATATAATGCACGGATTGGCTCATGTTTTGCTACTAATTTATATGTTTCAGGGTTTGTTACTGTCGGATCATCCGTTTCATTATGTCCGTAGCGACGGTACCCAATCAAGTCAATAACGATATCTTTTTTAAACTTAGCACGGTATGCCGCTACAAAACGACCTACAGCTGCTACTGTTTCAGGGCTATCTGCATTCACATGGATTACAGGAATATCATACCCTTTAGCTGGATCTGATGAGTAGTTTGATGAACGAGAATCATGCAATTCAGTTGTGAAACCGATCATGTTGTTCGCGATAATCTGTACAGTACCACCAGTTTTAAAGCCTGCTGTTTGAGAGAAGTTAAAGCCTTCTGTTACAATCCCTTGACCTGCAAATGCTGCATCTCCGTGAAGAATAATACCCATTGCAGAAGATGGATCGTGCTTAGCAACACCCGGTTCAGAAGTATCATCTTGTGCAGCACGCACAGAACCAATAACAAGTGGATTTCCTACTTCTAAGTGAGATGGATTGTATGCTAATTTCACATTCAAGCCAGAATCATGTGTGTAAGATGCACCCATATGATACTTAACGTCACCTGTCCAGCCTTTTGTAATTTGTAAACGGCCGTCTTCTGGTAAGAAAAGATCATTCGAAACGTGTGCGAAATCTGAAAACATCATATCGTATGGTTTTTTCAGTACGTGAGTCAGTACATTTAAACGACCACGGTGAGCCATACCGATTCGTACATTTTTAACACCATTTGATTCAGAAGCTTTAATGATTTCATCTAATAAAATGATTTGTGTGTCTAAACCTTCTCCAGAGAAGCGCTTTTGACCAACGAATGTTTTATGGATGAATTTTTCAAAGTTTTCAATACGTGTTAAACGTTCTAACACGGCTTTCTTTTCATCTGAAGTTAGAGACGCTTTAAAAGCTCCTCCTTCAATTTGTGCTTCGATCCAAGCACGCTCTTCCGGGTTTTGTAAATGTGCAACTTCTACCCCTACTTTGTCTGTATAAACAGATTTCAAGTAATCAATTGCCTCTTTACCGTTAGTAACGCCTACAGGGACATTTGCAAAAAATACTGATGCAGGAATGGCCTGAAGATCTGCTGCTGTTAAATTGAATACGCTTTCTTCAATGCGTGAAGTATCTAATTGACGATTTTTTAATGGGTACAAATCTGCTGCTAAATGACCATATTCACGAATAGATTCTGCCAATTTAACTGCTGCTAATACTTTTTTGTAGTCTCCAGTACCTGCTACAGCTGCTGTTGCAGCTGGTTGTTGACCATCCGCGAATACAGGACCACCGTAAGCTTGGAATAACTGTACTAATTCCGGTTCAACTTCTTCAGGAGATTGCAGGAATAAGTCGTATTGCTCTAATACATAACCTAAGTTAGGACCAGAGAACGCAGACCATGGAGAACCTGCAGGTAATACATTGTTCGACATGAAAATAACCTCCAAATTTTGCCTTATGGCTGTTCCAATAATTTACTTAGGAAGAAATAATTTTATATACCACAATATTAAAATTATTATCTTCCCTATGTTGATAATAAAGTATCACTTTTTTATCTACCAAAATAAATCAAATAATATTTTACCACTCTTCCACACAGACTAAAAGCACATTATAAAAGGGGGAAGAACGTTTTTTCCATCTCAATCTTACTACTCTTCACAAAAAATACAACTCTTTTTATAAAATTAAGCATATTTTTTCTTGAACTATTGAAATAATAAATAGATTGACTAAAATTATTCTATTTTTTGTGGAATTTCAGGGAAAAAATAGTGCCTTTTTGTAAAGTACTCTCCACCTTCATCACGATTCGATACTTATCGACAAGCATTTTCGTAATGCTTAGGCCGAGCCCTGTACCAGCAACTTCATTTGTACGTGATTCATCGACTCGATAAAAACGATCAAAAATATACGGTAAATGCTCCTTAGAAATCCCGAGCCCATTATCTTCTATAGTAACTAATATTGTTGAGTCCGTATCGCTATAAAGAATGCTTATTTGAATAATTGGTGCATTGCTATTATATCGTATACTATTACTCATAATATTTCTAAAGATTTGCGCTAGCGCATGTTCCGTTACTGCAGCATCCGCCCTCTGTCCTACAACAGATAAATCGAATTGTACATTCGGATAGAGTTGTAGCAATTCTTCTTTCACCTGTTCATAAACTTCTTCTATATTAGCTGCCGCAGATTCGTCAGCATCTTCCCGGCGAGCCAATTGCAATAATTCTTCAATCATCTTTTTCATCCGCGTAATTTCGGTTAAAGATGTATTTAATGATTCCATCATAATTTCCGGGTCGTCTTTTCCCCACCGTTTAATTAAAGATAAATGTCCTTCGATAACTTGAATAGGTGTCCGGAGTTCATGGGATGCATCTGCAACGAATTGTTGCTGCTTTGTAAACGATATTTCAAGCTCATTCATCAACGTACGATACATCTGAAGCAATTCCCCTATTTCATCATGTGCTGAGTAATCGAATTGTGGCTGTGCTTTAAACCCATTATTTCTCACTAAATGCATTGCATCCCTAAGTTGGACAATCGGTTTTACTAATATATTGGCTAAATAATAACTGATCGTAACAGAAAAAAGCATTGCACCCAATCCGATGATTAGGATTGTTGTCAGTATATAGTTCATCATAGAATTGAATGTCGTCAATGGATGAATGAGCTGCATAATTCCTTGAAATTGTCCGATCTGAACGGCCCTGTGGATGACATATCCTTCTGTACCGTCAATTGATTGTTTCTCTATAATAGTTGAAAAATAATTCATTTCTTCAACCGGAAAATGTGCAGCAGGTGTTACATCATTTATACGCATAATTTCAATACCATCCAAATTAAAAATACGTACAGTTTGTTCTTGGGTCAATATTGCTTTCATTAAAGCAGAATTATTTTGCAGTTTCTGTATTGTAACAGTGTTCTCCTGTGCTTCAAAAAAAGTGGACATATCATCTATCGTACGGATTGCATTTTTCTCTTCATTGTTTATAAGCCAAGTTTGTAATGCAATATACAGTACAATTGAGATTAGTGCGTAGCTGATGAAAATTGTTACTCCTACAGCAAGCATCCACTTTGTTTTTAATGATAGATGTAATTGTTTTATATACCTTTTTTTCATCCGCGCATCACATATCCTACCCCACGAACAGTTTCGATATACGGGTCATTGTTTGATTGAAGTTTCGTACGTAAATGCCGAATATATACATCGACCACATTCGTTTCTACTTCTGAATCAAAGCCCCAAACGGTTTCTAAAATGAGCTCACGAGTACATACATGATTTTTATTTTCCACAAGGAGCTTTAATAAATCAAATTCCTTCCGAGTTAACTCGATCTTATTCTTTTCAAATACCACTTCATAAGCGTTCACATCAATCTCCAAATCACGGACAATCAATGTTTTGGAAGCATGAGTATGCTTTACCCTTCTTAATATAGAACGAATCCTAGCAAGTAACTCCTCAATGGCAAAAGGCTTCACAATATAATCATCCGCCCCCGCATCAAGTCCTGCAACTCGGTCCATCACTTCGTCACGTGCAGTAATTAAAAGAATCGGTACATCACTTGTCTTTCTTATTCTGCGGCATACTTCAATCCCATTTAACTGAGGTAACATCACATCTAGTAAAATACAATTAAACATTTCACTTTGCGCTAATTCAAGACCAGTTCTCCCATCATATGCGACCATCGTTTCAAATTGTTCGTGCTGAAGTTCTAGCTCCAAAAAACGAGCGATATTCTTTTCGTCTTCAACAATTAATATTTTTTGACTCATGCCTTTCCCTCTTTCAATCAAATAAAATCTATTATTACTATCTAGTGTACCATTTGTATTTGAGATAAAAAAAAGATACGGAATAATATTCCGTACCACCTTTAGCTATTATGTTAGACGTCGCTTATACAATATTGATATTGTGAGGACTGTTTTGCCTGATATAATGCCTGGTCTGCCAAATCTATGAGATCATCCAGGCATTCACTATGCTGCGGGTAAATGGAGATCCCAATTGAAACAGTTGGAGAGAAATGGACCCCTCTTATTCTCCATCCGATATCCAGATTTTCTTTAATTCGATTCATTATTTGTTCGATTTGAATAACACGCTCTGTTTCGGAATTTGATAAACCTGTAAAGACGATTAAAAATTCATCACCGCCTAATCTAACGACTAAATCTTCTTGTCGAACACTTTTTACGAGAGATTTGCCAAACTGTTTTAAAAACTCATCTCCTACATCATGTCCATGTAAATCATTTACTTGTTTGAAGTTGTCGCCGTCGAGATAAAAGATTGCAATGCTCGTATCGGATAGAATTGCCTCATTTTGAATCATAGGGAAGTCTTTATAAAGTTTTCTGCGATTGCCAAGTTGCGTTAAACTATCATGATAAGCTAAATAGGTCAACTTATCTTCCAGTTCTTTGCGCTCGGTAATTTCTCTGGATACCATCACGATTTCCGAAATTTCATGCTGCGATAAATCGAGAGACATCGTATAACTGCCCTCAGTCCAAATTGGACTATTATCCTTTTTATGTAGTAGCAGCTCGATTTTCAGTTCTTTTACTAAATCAATTTCTTTTGGGTTTAACGCTTCTTGCCATATCCCCATACTTTCAGGCATTAGCAAATCTTCGTACGGAGTGCCAATTAATTCAACCTCTTCGTAACCTAGTTTCCTCAAATACGATGGTGACGCATATTTGATTTTCCCAAAACTATCCGTAACTACGATAAAGTCGTTCGTATTGTCTGTAATAGCACGGAAAATGTGTTCGATTTTGTATAACTCGGACAGCAGTTGTTTTTCCGATGTAATGTTATATTGCACAGTGAAAAATTGTTCGATTTTCCCTAGTTCATTTTTTAATGGCACGATTGTGGAATCGACCCAATATATTTCCCCGTTTTTCTTACGATTACAAACTTCATCCCGCCACACATTTCCCTCTTTAACAGTGTTCCATAAATTTGTGAAAAACTCTTTGTTATGGGTGCCAGAATTGAAAATATGATGTGTATTCCCAATAATCTCTTCACGACTATAGCCTGTATTTTTTATGACACGTTCATTAATATCAGTGATTACGCCATTCACATCGGTAAAAATAACATCCGCTACGGTACTGATTGCATTTTTAAACATTTCCAAACCATGTGATGCTGTACGCAAAGCTTGCTCTTGTTTAATAAACTCTGTGATTTCGTGCAGCATAATAAATACAGCTATTGTCTCATCATTACTTGTCAGGGAGGAGAAGGAAGCAGTAAAACATCGACGCTCATTATTTTTATCAATAAAATATAGCATCTTCGATTGAATACTTTCCCCGTTTTGAACCCGATTTATATATTTTTTGAGAGTTTTTACACTTTTACTATCCATAAATTTCATATCAAACAAGGATTGACTATGAGCTTCTTCCATACAAATACTAAATTCATGAATAAAAGTAGGATTTGCTTCGAGCAAATGCATGTCATTGGATACTAAAAGTGTTGATATAAATGAACTGGAATGTAATGAGCGCATGAAAAGATATTTGTCTTCTAAGTCACGGCCGAGGGAAACTTCTTTTGTAATTGCCAAAATATATGTTTTTTCATTCAAAAATACAGGTATTGATGTCGTACGCTGCTTTCGAACTTCCATTTTATCATACGTATAATCTTCGTATTCCATTTGTTTTTGATTTTGTAAAGTCAAATTATAGTTTTGAATAATCGTTTTCGCTAAATGGGAAGGGACGACTTGTTCTAATAACTTGCCGGTAGGATTAACGTTAATTAAATCTATAGCCGTTTCGTTAACAAAAATATAGCGGTACCCATCATTTACTCTTTCCATAAAGAAAACCGCATCACTACTATTCTTGAATAACAAATCCAATTGATTTACGGAAAAAATGGCGTTCATTGCTTGCATCCCCCTATAGCACTTTTCACTTTGTAATACTTATTAACTTGTTTTCTGCAAAAATATTACATTTATCATATTGTACTTGCTCTTCTGACATAACACAATTAATAAACTCTATTTTATTACCAATATATTCAATATCATAATACCCTACAATAGTAGCATTTCCTATAAGAGCAAGTGTCCATTTATCATTATATTGTGTAACAGAACACTGAACGAAGCCACCCGGATTATAAACCGTAATTAAATTATCCGAAACAATGTTCTCCATTATAGAAATTAATGCTGAAGCAGTCATTGCAGTTCCACATGCATTTGTAAAACCTACACCACGCTCATACGTGCGAACGAAAATTTCATTGTTTGATATAGGTAGCACATAGCTGACATTTACACCATCCGGGCAATAGTCATTATCCGAATTTAAAAATGCAGCTAGCTGCTGTTGATGGGATGTATTTTCAATATATTTTTTGTCCACAATTCCAATTAAATGTGGATTGGGAACAGAAACAGCTGTAAAAGGTATTTCTTCAGAAAATGCCGGGATTCGTTCATGGTGCAATTCTAGTTTATCCTCTAAGAACATTGGCAAAGATGATAATTCAAAAGAAATTGGGGAAATCTCTACTGAATAAGTTGGTAGCTGCTCAAAAATAGGAGCCTCTTTTTTAACTGCTAAACAAGCATGCATCGTTTCGATAAGCGCTTCATCGACTTCCAATTTTTCACATACATGGCGCGCAACACAGCGTAAGCCATTGCCGCACATGGAAGCTTCCGAACCATCCGCGTTTATTACACGCATTTTTGCATCGGCAATATCGGAGGGCAAAACGAGCAACAGTCCATCTGCTCCTCCATTTATAGAAGGATCACATAATTGCTTAGCCATGTTCACAAAATCAAGCTTATCGTCATATAATGCTTCGTATAAATAAAATGTATTTCCTGAACCGTGAACTTTAACTAATTGTACTTTCATTCTTTCGCCTCACCTTCTCATAATTACTATATTATACTTTGACAAAAAACAAATTGTCATCAATATTATTATTAATTAGAACATTCAGAATATATAGACTAATAGTAGAAAAAAATGTTTTTTTCGAGCTTGAAAGTTGCGTCAAGAGAATATATTATAATAAAATGTAGATATAATTCTTATTTCGATATTGTTTTATTTGTCTAGGATAGAGCGAGACCGGCAAATTATGTTCCATAGTTTAACGTCAAATTCTTTTAGGTAAGATCAAGTTCGAAATGACTACTGCCTTATGATAAAGAACCTTTTAGCATTAGAAGATTATTTACACTAATTTCTTTTCTACAGGCTCTACCATTTTCTTCTTAAAAGGAGGCGTTTCACATGTTAAAACAAAGAGATCTTCAAGAAACTGCAGAATTATACGAGTTATTACGTCATCCGTCTGTGTTTCCGTTCGTTCGTCAAAAAGCAACTTCCGCTGAGGAGTATTTATTTATGACAAAACAATTAATCGAAGAAGAGCAAAATGGCCAAACAATCTCACGCACAATCGTCGATGAATGGGGCGCTCCAATCGGTACAATTAGCATCTTTGATATTCAGGATGGTGCCGGATTTTTAGGTACTTGGATTGGCAAACCATTTCAAGGAGTAGGCTACAATCAAAAAGCAAAGCTGGCATTTTTAAATGAGTTGTTTTTTGATTACGATTTCCATACAGTATTTTTACGTGTACGGGAAGAAAATGGCCGATCGCAGGCAGCAGCATCAAAATTACCTTATGTAATTGATGCTGAGGATACAAATCCCCTGCTTTTTGAAGAAATCAATCAAGGTCCTACTAAATTCCGTTTATTTAAAATACCAAAAGACCTGTTCTACTTAACAACTGCTCACACGCAAGAGGAAGCAGAAGAACAAGCAATGTAAAGCAATTCTTTACACTAACCTATAAACATAAAGCGAAAGGCATTCTCCACATTGTTGGGACGCCTCTCGCTTTTTATTTTTCGTATTGTGTAATTAATCCGACCATTTCCTTCGGTGTTTTAGGATGTTCAACCTCAGCCATATGGTCAATCATTTCATCTGCCATTGCAGAAAGGTGATTGATGGCTTGTAAAAACGATTCTTTTGTCAATTTCTCTTCATCTAATACTTGTGCGAAACCCTGTTTTTTAAACAGATTTGCATTTAATATTTGATCCCCACGACTTTTTGCAGCTGATAGAGGAATAAGAAGCATCGGCTTATGCAATGTTAAAAATTCGAATATTGAATTAGAGCCTGCTCTCGATACGACATAATCTGTTGCATATAACAAGTCCGGCAATTCATTCGTCACATATTCAAATTGGCAATAGCCCTCCAGATTATCAAATGACGTATCCTTATTCCCCTTGCCACAAAGGTGAATGATTTGATAATTTTCGAGCAATGTCGGCAAGTTGCTTCGAAGCGCATCATTTATTACGACAGAACCTAAGCTGCCCCCCATAACAAGAAGTACCTTTTTATCCGAAGTAAAATTGCATAAGGCTAAACCACGTTCGCGGTTACCTTCAAAAAGTTGTTGGCGGATAATCGAGCCGGTACATGTCGCTTTATCGCTCGGTAAATGTTTCATAGTCTCTTTAAATACGGTAAAAATATGAGATGCGAATGGCAATGAAATTTTATTTGCCAAACCTGGTGTAACGTCAGATTCGTGTACAACGACCGGAATATTCGCCAGTTTTGCTGCTATGACTACCGGAACCGACACAAAACCACCTTTTGAGAAGATTACAGTCGGTTTTACTCGCTTAATAATAGTAAAAGCCTGTGTGACCCCTACCAACACTTTGAACGGATCTGTAAAGTTCTGCATTGAAAAGTAACGGCGTAGCTTCCCACTTGCAATACTGTGATAAGGCAATGTTGGAAATGCATTTCCTATAAGTTCTTTTTCTATACCTGCCTGCGAACCAATATAATGTACTTTATATCCTGCTTCTAATAATGATGGAATGATTGCCTCATTTAATGATACGTGACCGGCTGTTCCCCCACCTGTTAAAATAATTGATTTTTCGTTCATAATTTTCTCCTAACAAAGCAAATGTCATTTTTTATATTTTATGCATCAAGACATTTCAACATGCTTCGATAAATATCATATTATTTAGTCTGCCATTTAATTTACGTTAATTTTTTCTTAAAATAGTTTTTTTATACGTATTCTCAACGTATATTCATATATCCCTTTAATTATCATTATTCTCGAAAAGTATTTTTTGGGAATTCACCACAACTTATATAACGATTTTGCACCGCTTTATTTTAAAGCAAATATAAGTATACCGTTAATTGTAGCACAATTGAAGCCTATATAAAATATTTGCGTTAATGTTAAACATATATCACCCTAATTCAGTATGTATAATTTAAAATAATTATTATTCACATAAACTATTATTACGATGCCAGCGTTACTAAAAATCCATTTTGGTTTCTTGGAACTTATACATGTTATAAGAACAAAAAAGTACATCACTTTATATAAGTGATGTACTAATAATTCAAGATATATTTATTGTGTTTACTTTTTAATAAACTGCTGTGTCCAAATGTGGCCATCTTTAACATAGCCTACACCAATATGCGTGAAATTTTTATCTAGAATATTTGCACGATGTCCTGCTGAGTTCATCCAAGCTTCTACAACTTGCTCTGGTGATTTTTGACCTTTTGCGATATTTTCACCTGCAGCTTTGTACGAAATATTCAATGCTTTTAAACGATCAAATGGGCTGCCAAATGTCGGTGAAGTATGAGAGAAATAGTTATTGTTTTTCATGTCCTGTGATTTCTCGCGAGCTGCTGCCATTAATGGTCTGTCTATTTGTAAAGCATTTAAACCATTTTTAGTACGCTCTACATTTGTTAATTCTACTACTTTCTCTTCAAATGCCGATACTTGATTAGTTGTAGTATTCGTTGTTGCTGTTGTTGCTTGTTCTGCTTTTGACGGCGTTACATTAGTAGAAGGAACATTTGACGTTTGCTCTTTCTTTACTTCTTTAACAGATGTATTTTTAACTGTATTTGATGATACCTCTTGTTTTTGAGGTGTCTTTTTTTGAGAGTTATATTTTTGATTCAGCTTCAATTTATATTCTGCTGCTGATTGATAGTAGTTGATTCCTGTAGTTGTTTTGCCCCCTTCGTTTGCGTTAGCATTCGCAACGGGTGCTTGTGTTGCAAAAAGTATTACTGCACAAAATGGTAATATTAATTTTTTCATTTTGTACGCCTCCTTTCGTAATCCCATCGTAAATGAAAAATTTATAAAAAAATGGCCTATAAATTGGTAAGTTGTCCATCTACCAATTTATAAGCCTTATAATCTTAAATCTCACTTCATTTTTCCTGTAAATTTATCCAATTCCCTCAAACATTGCATTTGAAAAGGTATTGACGAGTTATTGTCCAATAATTTCCACGTCTTTTATATTCTCTCCGATTATTACGAGGCTTGGTGCCATCTTCACGTATTCCGGCAGCCATTGCACCATACCGTACGCATATTGAAACAGCATCGGGTTTTTAATCCCTTCAATCGGTACATACCCCTTCATGCGGTAAACCGTTTCCGGCAATTCCCGAATCCAATCTTCAAACTGTTCCTGAGTGAAACTACTATCAAAATGTACTAATCTAGAGCCTAAATTGAAGCTTTCACCGATGCGTGCCGATACTATGTCATCCTTTGAAACACGGGCTGTCGATTGCATATTTTGCAATAAGTTAAGTGGAACACGACCATTCGTTGTTTGTAAGATGAACGCTTTAGAATTAAAACCTTGCAGCTCATATACAACTTGAGCTTGTTCAGAATCTGTCAGTAAATCTGTTTTATTCGCTAATATTAAGTGTGCATGGCGAATTTGCTCCATAAACAACGAGCGCACTTGTGGAGTTAAGACAGAGCGATCTAACCATAATCGGCTATCAGCAACTGTAACAATTCCTTTTATATTCAACTGTTCTGCAAATAATGGTGAATATACGGCATCAAGTGCTTCTACAGGATGCGCAGCGCCTGTTGTTTCAATAATTAACACATCAAATTGTTGATCATGTAAAAGCGATTGAATTTGCGCCTCGGTCTTTTCTGCACCACTACAGCAAATGCAGCCTTCTAGCATTTCCTTTAATGGGACATCGGATTCTACGGCTTGTGAGTCAAAAGGCAACTTGCCCAACTCATTCATAATTACGGCTGGTTTTAATCCGGCTTCCTTCAATTGACGGATTACATCTGTTAACATGGAAGTTTTGCCACTGCCTAAAAAGCCACTAAATAAATAAACATCTTTCATATTTTCACTTCCTATAGTAATGGGCTAGCAATAAAGTGAGTTCCACTTTTTACTAGCCCATCTTTTGTATTAGTCTGTTGTTGCTTCAGGCGTTACACCTAAAAGTTCTTTCGCTTTTAAAATTTGCGGATCTTCAGTTTTCAGCTTTTCACTAATGGCATCCATTAATGCATAAGTTGTATCCCCAGTTAAGATCCCCGTAATTTCAAGCTCATTTTCTTCCTGATACGCTTTTAATGCCGCTTCAGTCGTTTCATCAAACACAGTGTTCACTTCGCCTGGGTCATAACCCAATACTTCTAGAATACGTTTTGCTGTTTCTACCACTACATGCTCAGTACCTAATTCATAAGTTTGATTTGGGTCAATATATGGCAGTGACGCATAATCTGGATAATCCACTTTCACATCAGGAGAGATACCTTTTTCATTAATCCAGTTTCCATCCGGTGTCAGCCATTTACCCGTTGTGAATTTTAAGTTAGCGCCATCTTCCATGTAGATAACTTCTTGCATTGTCCCTTTACCGAATGATTTTAAGCCGATGATTTTAGCATTTGCCGATTCTTTTAATGCTCCTGCCAAAATTTCTGAGGCCGAGGCACTTCCTTCATCGATTAAAACAGTTACAGGCAGCTTATATTTAGAGCGATTATCGGCCATCACAATTTGAGGCTCTAAATTGCGCTCTTGGATTTGTACGATTGTTTTGCCTTGCTCAACGAATAAGTTTGAAATGTCGATAGCTGCTTTTAAATACCCACCAGGATTTTGGCGAACATCTAAAACGATTCCCTTCATTCCTTCTTTTTCAAATTCAATCAATAGTTTTTCAAGCTCTATAGCAGTGTTTTCACTAAATGACGTAATTTGAAGGTGAGCAATCCCTGATTCATCCAAATCACCATATACGGTTTCCACAGGAATATCATCACGTACCAGCGTCAGGTCAAAGCTATCCGCTTCTCCACGTTGAATTGTTAATGTCACCTCTGTGCCTTTTTCTCCACGAATCAGGAGTACAGCTTCAGTGGAGCTCATTCCTTTTACACTTTTGCCGTCAACTGCAAGCACCATATCTTTTGGTTGCAAACCTGCTTTTTCAGCCGGTGTATTTTTAATTGGAGAGACAATCATAATATAGCCATTTCTCTCTTGAATTTCTGCACCAATACCTTGGAAGCTTGAAGAAAGGTTTTCGTTAAACGAGCTAGCCTCTTCTTTATTCATGTAATCTGAATAAGGGTCACCCAATGCATCAAACATTCCGTTTATTGCACCATATACTACTTCTTCTTCATTTACGTCTTCAAAATATTTTTGTTGAAGAGCATCATATGCATCATATAACTTTTTGAATTCTGGACGTTCCTCAGTCTTCACTTCCACAACCTTTTGCTCACCGAACGTTAATGCAAAGATAGTTAAACCAGCAGTACATATAATTGTTAGGAAAATGAGCATAATGAAAGCAAATGGTTTCATACGTAAATATTTACCAGCAGGCTTTTCAGATTTGACTTGCTGCTCACTTTGTTCTGTTTGTTCTTCATCTCTTTTTTGTTCATCCATTTCAATTTCACCACTCTCATTTTTACACTGACTGATGTCACACTATATCAATAATATCAGTTTAGAGGCGACTAGAAAAGGACAGACGATAATTTTTTTATTTTGTTTCCTATATAATATAAAAAAAACAGTGGGTAACGCGAAAATGCGCTTCCACTGCTTGCACTTTATTCAGCTATTGTCGCTTCTTTTAATACTTCATCCGGAATTTTGATTGTATCTACCTCATCAAACTTCGAGTAAATAACATTAACATCACTTTCGATCGTTGTTTCCTGACCTTCAATATTAGTAATAATCTTTAAGTCTAGATCGATTTCCTTCGTATCAAATGTATCTTTTGCAACTACTATATTATACTGGGAATCTTCAAACTTCATGTTCTCTAAAATATCACCTGACATGTCCATGGATTCACCTAAGCTTGCACCCATTTGAGATAGAATAAATTGTTTAAACTCATCCCCCTGAATATTTAAGGTTAATAAGTAATTTTCATCATCTTGTTCAAATGTAAACTCATCTATGAATTGCTGTAATTGTTCTAATTGTTCTGTTGAATTTGCCTGTGCCCCAGCCTGTGCCATGATTTGTTCATATTGTTCATCCGGCAGCTTAATCCATTCATTTGTTTCGCCATTCAACATGTAAAAGCCATCTTCCTCAGTCATGTACATCTCCATTGGCATTTCGAATTTTTCGCCACCCATATCCATATCAATAGTACCTTTTGTATACATTGCCATAGGGTTTTGTTCGATGTCCATTGCTAAATTAGATGAACTTGTCAGTTGCATTGTTTCGCTGTCCATCGTTAAATTCGTTACTTGGTCCATCGTTGTTTCAGCATGGACACTTTTTAAATTTTGCTGGCGTTCCATTGCTTTTTCATATACTTGCTGCAAAGTTAAGCTTGCTTCATCTTTAGTTCCTTCTACTGGTTCCGCTGTATCTCCACAACCTGCCACCACTGCAATTGATAGTGTACTCATAGCCAAAAAATATCTCTTTTTCAAATTGTCCATCCCCTTAAAAAAAATAAACTACTTACATCATTTACCCTTATTTAAACAATTTTAGCGGATATTATGGATATTCGGTACATTTGACCATCATTTAATTATGAGAAATGTGAAATAAGAACCAATTATGATTGGGTAAATATCAATTAAATGTCATAATTAAAGAGTTGGAAATGTCCATCCCCAACTCTCTTTGTGCTGATATCGAAGCTTAATGCCTTGTTTCAAATTTTTATTTCATATTGTTCTTCGATAAACTTATGTAATTCAACATAAGTTGCAAAGGCAACACCTAAAACGATTTCATTTTCATCGGCCCCTGCTGTTATCGAATGGTTTTCATTATAAATATGAAAATTGATAGGTAATTTTTTTAAGTCTTCATGGATATTATGGGCAGCTTTATTTCTCCAATGGTTAAGCAGTCTTAAATTTTCATATAATTTTTGTTCGATTAAACCCATCGAATAGACAAAATACAATTTCGTTGAATAATTGGAATCAAGAATAGGGATATATGTTTCCCCTTTATTCTTTTTCGAGAAATCCTCGACGCCAAAAGCTTTAGCCTTAATTAAACTATTTATCGCATTTTCACAAAAAAGGTGCACTGTAACGATGTTTGATAATGGATCACTATTATTCATCAATCTCTGTACAAAAATCTTCCCAACTTCTTTACTCATCTTATCACCCCTTTTCATTCATTATTTGAAGAAAAGGGGATTTCCATAACATCAATTTCAAAAAAATGCGATAATGTATAAACATAAAAAAGGCGCGAAGGATGAAACCTTCTGCGCCGAAATCATTCGATGGCTAACCGACCATCAATAACTAGTATTGCCAACTATCCTGAATTTATTATTATTTTTTTGCTGAATTTTAGCGATTCAAGACACAATAGAAAATCAATTTTCTCCTGTCTTCTTTTTTAGTTTAAACTTTTTATTGCGCATTCGGTCGACTAGGAAGCCGCCTCTAAATGATTTAGGTTCATACGAAATAATAAATGCTTTCGGTTCAATTGATTCTACAAGATTGAACAGTTCTTTTTCACGATTTCGTTTTGCCAAAATTTCGTATTTAAATCGGTCGCTGTCACGCCCTTGACTAATATATGTCGTAATAGCAAATCCATTATCTCTTAACATGTCGATCAATTCCTGATTTTTTTCTTGCGTATTAATCGTAACAGAAACATAACCAACTGCCAGCTTACCTTCAATCATTGTTCCTAATGGTATCCCAAGTCCAAAACCGAGTGCATAGACAAGCATCGCTATGAAGTTTTGATCACCACTGAAGATGATGGATAAAGCAAATACATTAATTAGCACTTCTAAAACCCCAAAAATTGAAGCTAGAAGTCTCATATTTTTTACTAGGAAAATCGTTCGCAATGTCATTAATGGTACATAAACAAGTTGTATTGCCAAAATTAGAAGTATTTCTTGCATGTTAACGCCTCTTTCAATTAAATATTTTCTATACTTCTACCCCAATATAATTTTTATACTCATATAATTTTAATAGCGTAGCAGAAAAAACATAATAAATTGCGTAAAAGATATATGTAACGTTGGTAATCAGTACTTTGATTATCAACGAGACTTACCTAAATTTAATATTATTTATCACTTATGCAATATATTAATAAAAGGCAACCTCAGTTTTAATACTGAGATTGCCTTTTTTTTACAGGAAGGATTTAATTGATCAACACATGTGAATCTAAATAATAAGATTACATATTTTCAACAAAGGCCATTAACATTGCCTCTTCATCAAGAAACCATTTTTTCTTTAATTGCGGTGAATGATGTGGATTATCGTTCTGAAGATAAGGTTGGGAAATAATGCTTTTAGCTACTGGTGCCATAATTATTTGATTAAGGATTTCCAAAGGAGATGGATATTCAAAATATATATTTAAGCTAGGGTGCGGATTATCATTTCTCCACTTAGCGAATTCTTGAGAAAAGTTCTTGTGTTCCGGCATTTTAATCTGTTGAAATAGCTCTAAGGGCAATATGTTTTTTGCCAAACAATAAAGACCATGTGCAGGTACACATAACCGTTTTATCGCCTTATTAAAATCTGCGCGCATATATCCCGAACAGAAATCTTGTAAATGTTTTCCCATTGCTTCTACATCTTCATCTTGTAAAGCAATGAGAAATGCAGCTCCCGAACGCTCCCATTGCGGTTTCTTTGTACCAACAAATTTTTCTGCAGCATCAAGGGCTTTTTTCATTAGTGTTTCATCTTTATACCACATTGCCATTAAGAGATTGCTTATCACAACATAAAACGGGTAACCATTTTTAGTTAAACCCAGCTCATTTGGAAGAATGCGCTCCATTACCTCATTGTCCCCGCAAGCGAATGCCTCTAAAATATGTAAAGTGTTTCGGCAATGGTCGTACCCTCCACTGGATCCCGGAAGTAATTGATAACGCATTTGCTGGAAAATTAAATCATTCAATTTTTGCCAGTCTTCCTGTAATAAGCACTCTTCCAGCCAATTATCGTAATTGGTTTTGATGAGTCCATATGACATTGATTTGATAAGCTTTGCTAATACTTCGTTATTTTCTTTAGTTGCTACTTTTGTTTTATTTATAATCTTTTCATAATTTATCATACACTGCTCAATGTATTGAGTATTATCCATATCCATTTTTCACAACCCCGATTCCAAACTTTCTCATTTAAAAATTTCTTCAATCTTTAGTGTAACTCTCTCCAAACAAGTCTCTTTTAAAAAAACGGTTTCTTTGTCGTATTCAACGTAATCAGTAGCAAGATATTTCGAAAACCTAAAGCCTTTCTTAATTAAATCTTTCGCATTTTCAATTGAATACCAATGCGTTAAATCTTCAATATTGGAACAACTACTAAACCAGTCTTTACCACCTTGTTTATATCTTTCGTCAAACCCCATTGGCAGATCTTTCGTTTTACAGTTTTCAATTTCGGCGAGGGTTAAAACGAAGTCCCCTTTTTCGTTATACCAAAGCCCTAGCGTTGGAATGGTACTCTCTAATCTGTATAGCCATTTTGGTTCCATGCAACCTATCCTCCTCTTTCTAATGCATTTCCTCCGCCGTAAAATTAGAAAAACGATTGCAAGAACGCAACCGTTTTTTTAGTTCAATTATTTTTGCTTTAATTCGAATGATTCATATCTTTGAATAAACGCTGATATATGAGCACGAGTTAAAATTTGGTTAGGCTTATATTCAACGATTGATGTAGCAGTAGTAATTCCATTATCTATGAAAAATTGAATAGCTTCGTTTTCACTTACTTGTTTACCTAAATGGTATGATACGATCAATTGCGCTAATTTACCACGTTTAATGCCATTCTCAGCTTGAGCTCTAGATTCTTTGGACTTTTCATTTGCCAGTACAGGCATTTTGTATTTTTCCGCCATGTTGTATATACCACTTCTGCTCCAAGACGAAGTGCCTTTTACATTTGCTAATTCATCTTTTTGAGCATAACGGAAGAAGATTGTTAAGAAGTGAGCTTCCGTTAAATGTCTGTTCGGTTGTAGCTGGGTTTCGTATTTCTTAGTTTTTGCGTTCCATTCATCATTGTATCCTTTAATTAAGCCTCGATCGATTGCCCAAATCATATCATCTTTCCACCAGGCTGTAGGGTTGAAATCAGCATACTTTTTAGTATAAGCAGCGTAGTCCGGTTTTGTTACCTCTGCTGGAGACGGTATTGGTAATGTTGTCATTTCCGGGTACTCTAAATAACTTGAAGCTACATACCCCTCTGACCCGTCACTTCTTTTTACTGGATACCAAACAAAATGGTTTTTCTTCGTTGAAACTTCATCATATACAAATGGACCAGTAATGGTAACCATTTCGCCTTTATTTAAAGTACCCTTAATATTATCATTATTCGTAGTAGGTGTTGACCTAAATTTTGGATTAGCTGTTGCACTTACTTTTTGATTCGTTTTAAAAAAATACTTTGATTCAGTTAATGGTAAATCAAATTTATAATTCAGAGCTGAAAATTTAATATTTTCCTTGCTGTTAGAGTCATATTGGAAATGTTCGCGTTTAAATGGCAGTTCCTTTAAGTTTATTAATTCTGATTTCTTAACAATTCCAAGAATTTTTTCTTGATAGGCATTAACATTTCTTTCACCAGTTGCTTGTACAATTGGACTATTTACTGGCTTAGTCCCGTTATAAGCCATGATAGCGAAATACCAATGTTCCAATACATCTCTTTCCCCACCGTTGATGCTAGGCAAATCCTTGCGATTAAACATTTTATCCAGCGTCTCTACGCCAGCCTGAATATTATAGACAAGATCACTTTTTAGCTTCTCTTGATCGTAGCGCGCTTGATTGGTAATTTGCATAAGACCAATTCCATTATCAGCCGTCACAATCGCTTTGCCATTCTGATCAAAATGTCGCCAATTTCCACTTTCACCTTCCGCTACCGCCTTCACAATTTCAGGAGGCACATTATATCTCAGTGCTGTTTCGGTTAACAAACAGTTCATTGTGGAATAGTCTGGGTTTACCTTTGATGATGTATCATACTCACATGTATCCGCAAATACATTTTGATTTATATTGATAGATAGGGAGAGTGCACCAATTGCAACAACACTAATCAATGGTTTCAATATCTTTTTCATATGTGATTATTACACTTCCTTTTATTTTCTAACTTGAAAGATTCAGTTACATGTTACCATAAATACCCTATTCGAGATAGTATGAAAATTCAGCGATTTTTCTGTTACTCGATACACTGAATGTTTCCTATCAAAATTTGATACTATTCAACAAAAAAAGAGTAAAGCTTTCATTCGATCAATTTGTCCTTTGTATACTGTTAATTTTTTCATTAAAAGTATACATCTATATAAACCATTAACTTCCTATGTTACAATTTTAACGCGAAAAAGTATTAACATAGTTTTATCAAAAGCTGATGTTTTAGGAGGATAGTATGGAATTTCTATTAGTATTTTTAATTTTACCTATTATCATATATACTGTTTCATCAATAAGTTATTTGTTATTTAAAAAATGGTTCATCGCTCCATTAATAGTATTTAGCGTATTAACAATACTTACGTTTACAACATTTGGTGAAACATTCTTCTTTTGGGTGATTATTTTTACGATTTTCTCGATTATCACTAGTATTATGAACACTAAAAAAAGTAAAAGGACTCGTGCATAACGCTACATACAAGTCCTTTTCCTCTATCATCACATAAGCTATCAGCCCGGCGTACATTAAGTTCCATTATTTAGAATGGCTTCCTCTTTAACCTACCATAGATTCTATTATATATTGGATAACTTTAATTCCAAGGATCCCCAATGGATTCAAAAATATCGCCATCCGTTGTTTGTACTTTCAATGGTTCGTTTATTTCATATAGACCTATCTGTATAAAAGGAACTTTATCATCATCCCCACCATCTACAAATTTCAAAATTATTTCTGTAGCCCCTCGTTTACTTACATTTTCCACTTCAATCTCTTTTCCAAGGTATTTTTCCCCTAGTTGTAAAGTGATTGCTTTGCTGCCTTCAGAGATAGAGGATATTCGGTAACCTTCTGTTTTTACAGGAGCAGCGCTTGCCTGTTCAATAATCCAATAGCCATCTTCTGAAATTATGGATATTCCGATTGTTGCAAAAAATAGGATAGATAAAAGCAACAAACTGATTTTATCTTTTCTATTAAGAGATTTTGATTTAATCTTCGGGATTAATAACGGTAACAGCAATGTTCCTACAATACTAACTACAAGAAATCCTACTGCTAAAAATAAATACCCCATTCCTTCGAATCCTCCAACCAAGAATAGGCTGTACGCAACAATCATTCCCGAAAACAAAAAGGTAATGACCGGTGCTAAATAATATTTGCCGCTCCTTTTTGAAGCAATAAAAACAAACGCAAAAAATATAATACCTAAAAACAATCCAACCAACATGACTAAATAGATCAATTTAACACCTCCATTTATAAAAATAACTGCAGCACTTTTTCTAAAAATAAAATAATTACTAAATCAATCACCAGGGATATCCAAACCCAATTTTTATTGAAAAAAGTAAAAGTAAATACGAGTAGAAATATGGCGGCTGGTATGTAAAATAGAAATATCCCCGATCTGAAATACTCTAGCAATGATGTTACAGACTCCGCACCATAATATTTAAAGCTGGAGTAAACAATATAAAATAAAATTAACGCTCTTACAGTAATGAGTAATAACTTTAATCCATTATTAAACTGCACTAATTTTTTTAAAGGCTTTAACTCCACATTTTCTGAGTAATCTTGCTTTGGCATACTTGAATTAAAGTGCTCTGTACTATCATATAAATTTTTGCAATCTTTACAGTCAGTGATATGTTCTAAAACAACCTGTCTCGGCCCATCATCCAGGTCATTAATTATAGGGATCAACTCCAGAGATAAAAGATGTATTTTTTTGAAAGAATCCATAGAATTACCTCACTTTAATCATTCTTTTTCTCATTCTGAACACTATCGATTTTATTGTGGATACTGGTATATTTAAAAGATCACTAATTTCATTATAGTCATAACCATAATATTCTTTTGCTATAATAATTGCTTTTTCAGAAGTCGATAGCTTGCTTAAAACCATTTCCAATTCGTTGTTAATTGTTGCACTTACTTCTGGCGTATAATTATCAACCAATAACGTTTCAATAATATTCTCATCATGAAGCAACTCAGGCTTCTTCTTTTTATAATAATCTAGCAGAGTGTTTTTAACCCCCGTTATTAACCAGCTCTTCATATACTTAACTTCTGTAACTACTGAAGGTGAAACTAAAATTTTTGTAAAAAAATCTTGAATAATATCATCAGCGATTACGTCACTTTTAGTTAGACCTATTAAAAAGTTTCTTAAATACGCATAATGTTCATTGTATATTTCTTCAATTAGAACTAATGGATTCATTTTAGACATTTTTTAATCTCCCTGAATCATTTTCCCTTCACAAGTGAGACGACTAAGAATTTGCTAAAGTTGCTATTATTTTTTAAATTTACCATATAGTGTTTTTGTTTCCTAATTAACCTATAATTTCATTCCAAATGAAAGTCGAGTAAACGAGCGAAAACAAATATTTGCTATTGCTTTTGAAACAATACTGAATACATATATACATGCTATTGATTCTTTCAACTAAAAAAGTGCCTAACAAGTTTTTCACCTGTTAGGCACTTTTAAAATTACGTTATGGGTACTTTTGGGCACTTTGTAAATTATGCTAACTCACAAACCCTAGGTACGCTTACTCTTGAATCGTGCTTCCAACGCAACAACGATCATATCGTTGAACGTAGTTTGATCGGTGTCACTTTACTGTACTACCAATCTATATATATAAAAACGTTACTATAGTCACAAAACTATTATATGGAACAATTACTTTTATGTTACAATATCTTTATATTAGGAGGTATTCTCATGAGTAAAAAGGCTGTTTTTTTGATTGTGACTTTGTTGGTAGTTTTAGGTGGCAGTATTAGTTATTACATTTGGAATAAGAGTGCTGATGAAACAGAATATCATAAACAACTAATTCAATTATTAGATGATATAGAGTATTCGACGACTGAATCAGCTGTAATCGGAAGTTCCTACCAAGAATATTGGGGAGAGATAATTGACAGAAGTATCCCTTTATCGACTATTAGTGAAAACTTAGAGATTTCCGAAGAAGAAATTGAACCACTTCTAAATTGGTCAAATCAAGCATACTTTGGCGGAGGTCTAGGAATAGGATTAGAGAAAGGTAATTTTGATACTATGATTACTATAGTTCGAATGGCTAAAAGTAATGCAACAGAAGTAGCGTTAAATAATCACAATATTGTTTCTAAGAATTTGTCACTTTTAAAAAATCCACCTGCTAAATATGAACAACAGTATAAAGCAGTATTAGATTTATACGAGAACTATAATACTTTTATCAGTTTATCTACATCTCCAATAGGTTCTTATATTGAATATAGTAAGAATCTAAATTCAACATACGAATCTGTGCAAAGCAAACTTCAAACAGCTAAAATTCAAATCCAATAGACTGTTAAAGAGAATATTTTCATGGTAACTGTTTCACCCCAACCCAACTACAACACCAACACTCACGGAGCTGTTCAGTGAACAACTTGTGAGTGTTTTTTCGTTGTTTTGAGTTTTAGTTATATCCAAAAAGAAGCGGTTTGTGAGCTTGTCATACTGTAATGTACTGTCAACAAGTATAGTGTTGTGAGCTAAATCTAATGATTCAAAGAGTAAAGCTGAAAACTCTGTCATACGTAAACCCTGAGTAACCAATGGCGAGATATTGTAAGACAACATGAACTACCTGCCATCTCATTTCATGGGTTACGGCATCCGTATGCATCCCTTATGCTCGCTAAAGGTGTGAACATCAAAGTCTTACAACAACAGTTTGGACATGCTAATATACGAGATACGCTCAACATCTATTCACTCCACTAAAAAAACCCACTAAACAATTTCTTGTCTAGTAGGCTTCCAATGGACGTTCTAAAGGTCCTAGTCCCTTTTTAGTCCCCTGTTAAATTATGCCAACTCACAAACCCTTGGTAAACTTACTCTTGAATCGCAGCTTCTAACGCAATAACCATCATGTCATTAAACGTTGTTTGACGCTCTTCTGAAGTTGTTACTTCACCTGTTAAGATGTGGTCAGATACAGTTAATACTGTAAGAGCTTGACGACCGAATTTAGCAGCTAATGTGTAAAGTGCAGATGTTTCCATCTCTACTGCCAACACACCGTATTGTGCTAATTTTTCGTTTTGTGCTTCATCTGAATAGAACATATCAGCTGTGAAAATGTTCCCTACACGTACGTTTAAGTCTGCTTCTTTTGCAGCATTATAAGCTTTTAATAATAAATCAAAATCAGCCGTTGGAGCAAAATCAATTGTACCGCCGAAAATAACACGGTTTAAACTTGAATCCGTAGATGAAGATTGAGCAATGATTACATCGCGAACTTTAACATCTTTTTGGATCGCTCCACAAGTACCTACACGGATTAGCTTTTGAACTCCGTATTCCTGCATTAATTCTGTTGCGTAAATGGAGATAGAAGGGACACCCATGCCTGTACCTTGTACAGAAATACGTTTACCTTTATACGTACCTGTATAGCCTAAAATATTACGCACTTCATTATACTGAACCACATCTTCTAAAAATGTTTCTGCAATATATTTTGCACGTAACGGATCTCCTGGTAATAATACGATTTCTGCAATATCGCCTTTTTTGGCATTAATGTGAACGCTCATTTATAAAACCTCTTTTCATCATAATTCTTTTAAATTGTAAACGTTTTCGTATAAATATTCAATCGTTAGACGTCTTGCTTTATAAATATTTTGGTTAAACATACAATATTTTGTCAAATGTTCTCAATTTTACATCTTCGGAATTTAGTTAAACTATACCTAAAAATTACATGAGTTGCAAAAATCAATTGAATTTAAACATCATATAGATCCCAAAGTGAGTCAAATGCCTCTATTGTTAGATATTCATCTGATTGTAATTCAATATAGGTCGAAAGTTCTTCAAAATTATCGGATTGCTTAGGAAACGAATGATCCACAAACATACTTTCAGCAAATCGAACTTTTTCATCAGACCATTCTCCCCCTCTATAGGTTAATACATAGTGATAAAATGATTTTTTCAATAGTTTCCCTCCTACTTATATTTTTTTACATTATTATAGTGAAAATTCCCCATTAGTGTAGTAGAATAATAAAAAATTGATTTTTCAGAAAAGATGGTGAATTTATGCAAAAGAAAAAGAAATTAAGTACTAAATCCGAAAAAAATAATAAAAAAGTGAAACCTGCAAAAAAAACATTTCGTTTCTTTCATCTCATTCGAGGTAAAATTTTAATTGCGTTTACAATTTTAATGGCAATAATCCTTGCTATGCAAATTTTATCGTATATTAATATAACAAACTTACAAACAAGTTTGCGTAACTTTGCAGATGAAAATCTTAAACAACAATTTCAAATCAACAACCTGGCTTCTGATATCGCAAAACTATCAAGCCATGAACAAACCTTTTTAATTACAGGTGATGAAAAGTATCTCCAATTGTTTGAAGAAACGAAAGAGGTAATACATAACAACCTGACATCTGTTCAGAAATCCTTTGAAAATCAGGATGAAGAGTCGAAGATAGTTGGACAAATTCAGCAATTTTATACGAATTATTTATCCTATTCTAAATCTACAATTGAAGTACGTCAAAAATATGGATATGAAAATGCAGCTAAACTCTTCTCCAATAGTGGAAGCCAAAATTTCAAATCATATATTGATGATAATACGTCCAAACTTATCACAATATTGGAACAACGAAATGAAGAGTCCATAAGTGAATTAGAACAATTTGCGTTAGCCTCTAAAATTTCCTTTTTTGTCTTAGCTTTTGTTGCGATTGTTTTGACCATTACATTGGGCTATATCCTATTTAAATCAATCCGCAAAAATACAAAAGCAATTAATGAGTCTATTTTGGATATTGCACAAGCTGGAGGCGATCTAACTCGTCGTGTAAAGGTTAAGACTAAAGATGAGTTTTCTGAAATTGCAAACTCTACAAATATACTAATCGAGTCCATTTCTGTATTAATAAAGCGTGTTTCCAATCTCGCAGATAATGTATCCGGCAGTTCACAGGAATTAATGGCATTAGCAGATGAAAATGCACGTACAATTGATTTTATCGCAAACTCAACAATTGATATTGCCAATGATAGTACCGAAATTTTAACTAGTATCGGAAATGCAGCAAACGAAATGCAGAAGCTAGAGCAATCAATGCATGATCTAAACGAAAAGGCATTGGAAGTTCAACATGCAGCTATGCAGATGAAGGATGCTGCACAAATCGGTAGTAATTCTGTTACGCAATCTTCAAATGTAATGCTTGAAATTGAAGAAACGATGGCAACTACATCGTCAACAGTAGAAAATTTAGGCCGCAAATCCGAAAATATTACATCCATTATTAGTACCATTACAGCAATTGCTGAACAAACAAACTTGTTGGCTTTAAATGCTGCTATCGAAGCAGCACGGGCTGGAGAACATGGCCGTGGATTTGCAGTTGTTGCAGATGAAGTACGAAAGCTTGCGGAGCAGTCACAGCAGGCTGCAAGTGAAGTTGCAGCAATTGTTGGATCCATTCAATCTGAAGTGAAATCCATCATTGCTCAAAACCAAACAGGTGTACAAAAGGTAATTCGCGGTGTTGAAGTGACAAATGAAACAACTGATTCTTTGCAAAATATTTTGTTACAGACAGAAAAAACATCAGATATTTTAACACATATGGTTGGTCAAATTGAGCAAACATTGCACAACAGTCATGATGTGAACTCTTCCTTTATTCATGTTGCGGCCGTTGCAGATAATACAGCTGCTAACACAGAACGCAGTGCAGCTGCCGCTTCACAAGGTTCAGCTTCAATGGAAGAAATTAATGCGTCGGCTGTTGAATTGGCAGCACAGGCAGATAATTTACGAAGTGTTGTAGGTGAATTTAAAATTTAACCCTATACCCTGCTCCATTCATAAAAACAACTCGCTTATGGGATGCCACAAGCGAGTTGTTTTTATTTGAACATTGATAAATATTGAGAATAGCCTTCCTTTTCCAAATCACTTACTGGAATAAAGCGTAATGCTGCAGAATTGATACAGTAACGTAAGCCGCCTAATTCTTGTGGTCCATCAGGAAAGACATGTCCTAAATGTGAATCTGCAGTTTTGCTTCGAACTTCTACACGACGCATTCCATGAGAAGTATCAAAGTGCTCCGTTACTTCCACATGTTCGATTGGTTTTGAAAACGAAGGCCAACCACAACCGGCATCATATTTATCCTTTGAGCTAAATAATGGCTTCCCGGATACAATATCAACATAGATTCCCTCTTCAAAAACATCGTTATATTCATTTCTAAATGGTGGTTCAGTTCCTTGATTTTGCGTAACATGGTACTGCATCTCTGTTAATTGCTTTAAGCGTTCTTCTTTATTCATTTACTTGGACCCCCAATGTTTTTCAATAAATCCAGCCCGGCCAGAACCAATTGAATAGCGTTCGTAATGGGCGGGATTCTTTTTATAGTAATGTTGATGATATTCTTCCGCTACATAGAATGGCTTAGCTTCTAAAATCTTTACAGCAATTGGTGCTTTGAATTTCCCGCTTGCTTCTAATTTAGCTTTAGATAGTTCGGCAATTTGCTTTTGAACATCGTTATGGTAAAAAATTGCCGTTGAATAGGATTCACCGCGGTCATAAAATTGACCACCCGCATCAGTTGGATCAATTAATGTCCAATAGAGCTCAACTAATTTTTCATATGGATAAATAGTTGGATCAAATGTAATTTGCACAGCTTCTAAATGGCCGGTTGTCTCACTGCATACCTGTTCGTATGTTGGGTTTTCAACATGCCCCCCCGTATAGCCTGACACAACCTCTATAATACCGGGTTGTGTATCAAATGGCTTTACCATACACCAGAAGCATCCCCCTGCAAATGTCGCTTTTTCATATGCCATAAATTTGCCTCCTAGTTCTATTCATTTGGAATAACTACTTCTAATTCTATTTTATCATTAGGAAGGTCGATTTCCTTTGCTCGGACTCTTGAACCGCTCGCAATATTAATACGGGATAAGTCTACATAAATTTCCTCGTCATCTGGCTTCACGGTGATCCAATTTGGGAAATCAACCGCATCATCAATCATTTTCAATACAAATTCCGGAGGTATATTTGCTTTCCCGACATGAACTGCCTCTTGATTCAATACGATATTTCCGTCCTTGACAACCGGGTTGAAATCCATCTGAATCGGCAACTCAATATTAAAAATGGTTAATGTACTGTATAAATAAATTTTCTCATCAATAACGATTTCTACAGGAACTGGGGATTGTTTCATCGCTGCTGTTAAATATTGTTTGGCAATCGCTTCAAATTCCTTTGCTGTAGTTTCTACTTTTAATATATTGCCCTCTATCGGGAGTGGTGGTTGTTCGGTGACTTGTTTTCCATCTGAAGTTAATAGATAGACAACCGAAACAAGGGTGATCATTACTGAACCCGCTAATAATAAAAATGCTACTTTCCATTTGTTCATATACTCACTCCCCAAATCCTATTAAACCGTCTGACATCTCTTCAATATTACATGCTTGCATTGTTTCAATAATGCGTTTTGCCATACGGTCATACCCCGTGCTATTCGGATGAAAGAAGTCTACATGATATACCATATCCTCATTTGACACAAATAAATCCTCTACTGATACAAAACATGCTTTTCCGTCCTTTACTGCCAATTCCTCGATTGAAGAATTCCATTCATTAATAATTGGATCAAAAGGTGTTATTTCATCTACTACAATCGAAAATGGATTATAAAAACCGACTAGAATAATTGGTGCATCGGTATTAATTTCACGTATCTCTGCAATAACCTGTTCATAGCGTTCATTAAAACGAGGTAATTCTTTGTCAAACATTGATTTAGTCATTGTAAATAAATTATTTTTTACTATTTTCATGACATCATTACCACCAATTGATATCGAGATAAGATCGGCTTCTGCCAGCTCCTCATCATAATGTCCACGCTGCAATAAATCTAAAAGCTGATTACTACGTCTCCCGTTTTTCCCACGGTTATCAAGTTCTACCGATTCAATCATCGGCCATTTTTCAAGCTCATCCTGTAGCCGTACTGTATAGCCGTAATCCAGAGTTTCATCCCCCACTCCGCGTGTCAATGAATCTCCTAAAGCTAAATACTGTATTGGTTGAGCATTATCTTCTTTACGATTGGACCAATCTAGTTGAAATACATCATTTATTATCTCGAAGAAGCCCGTAGTTTTTTGTTCAGATTCATCTTCCGAAATAGACTGCTCATTATTTTCGGTGCTCGAATTGTCGTTTAATTGTTCTTCTACTAGACTTGGGTCAACTGTAATGGAGCATGCGGATAAAAAAATGACAGCCAATGATGTGAGTAATAACCGCCACATACAATTTCCCCCTTTTTATTATATTATTTTATTATAAAATATTTTCTGCATATTGAGGAATGATTTGCCTAGAAACAACTGGATTTATGGAAAATTACCATTATTTTATGTTATGTAAGTATCTGCTTAAAGAATCTCAAGCATCGAAATAAAAAAGGTAATTCTAGAGGTTCAGACCTTTAGAATTACCCTATTTTTATTCGGTATAATACATAAAGCCGATTGCACCTTCACCAGTATGTGTACTGATTACTGGTGATGTAAATGCTACTTCTATTTCTCCTGTAAAGCCTGTCTCTTTTACTTGCTCTATTAATGGATTAACTAATGTGTCCATCGAATTCGCATGAGAGATTCCTACAGCCATTACTTTTTTGCCCTTTGTATCTTTTTCAAATTCACTCATTAAAAATTTCACGATTTGCTTATAGCTTCGTGGTTTGGCACAAATTGTAACCTCGCCAATATCCAGGTGCCCAATAGGTTTAATATTAAGCAATGAGCTGACAACCGCTTTACCTTTTCCAATCCTTCCGCCCTTAACCATGTTTTCCAATGTATCCAGTGCAACGAAAAGACGTGTGTTTTCACGCACTTTGTTAACGCCTGCCACAATTTCTTCCACAGTCGCTCCAGCGTCACGTAAACGGATTGCTTCGCGAAGTTGGAAAGCAAGGCCGAATGCGATATAGCGTGAATCAATTACTGTAACATCGGCATTACTCATTTCGGCTGCTTGGTTTGCAGATTGGTATGTTCCACTCATACTACCTGTCATATGGATCGAAACAACTTGCGACCCATCCTTACCTAGCTCCTCATACAATTCTTTAAATACACCTGGAGCAGGCTGGGAGCTTTTTGGTAATTCTTTTGCTGTTTTTAATAATTCGATAAATGTATCCGGTTGCAGGTTCACGCGATCTGTATACGTTTTATCGTCAATTTGAACTGTTAGTGGCACTACATGGATTCCGTGCTGTTTAATTTCTGCATCTGTTAAATCACATGTAGAATCAGTTACAATATGAATTTGACTCAAAGAGAACACATCCTTTTTCTATCTTCCTTACTATTATAAAGAAATCAATTTTGTTTACCAATATGACATTTGTCATTGTAAAATGCCCCACTTTATCATCATTCTCTTATGACATATAGCAGTATAACATCATGACAATCAACTATCACAATAATTTACTATATAAACTATACTAATATAAAGAGGAGTGTGATGTACGATGCAAAAAATAGATACATTTGATTATAAGAACTGGAAGGAAGAGTTGTGGAACGCGATTACACATGGCATAGGCCTAGTAATTAGTATTCCCGTCTGTATATTGCTTATTATCTATTCGGCAATAAATGGTTCTGCCTTGCATGTTACTTCATACGCTATTTTTGGAGCTTCATTAATTTTGCTGTTTTTAATGTCAACGCTATTACATAGTGTCCCGGAAAAATATAAACGTATATTCGCAATTTTAGACCACTCATCCATCTATATATTAATTGCAGGTACCTATACCCCATTTTTACTAATAGCAATCGGAGGAACATTTGGCATTGTCATGCTATGCATTATATGGTCCATTGCGATTTTAGGAGTTCTATTCAAATGTTTGTTCATCCATCGATTTGAAAAGCTGTCTTTAGTATTATATATAGCAATGGGATGGCTAATCATTATCGCAATCCGCCCCCTCTACAGTTTTTTAACTTTTGATGGGTTTATGCTACTTTTATATGGCGGATTATTTTTTACTTTCGGTGCCATTTTCTACGCTTGGACTCGGTTACCTTATAACCATGCAATTTGGCATTTATTTGTTATTGCAGGTTGTAGCTGCATGGTTGCCTGCGTATATTTATACTTAATTTAAAAAAGCGACGTGCTGAATTTGTTTTTCACAATTCAGCACGTCTTTTATTTTTCGAAGATACAGTATTGGAATGTAAAGCCTTCATCCGACTTTACTGGCTGTTGACAGGATACTTTTTTCCAATCTTCGTATGTTGGGAAGTAAGTATCCCCCTTAAACGTATGGTTAATTAAAGTTATATACAATTTATCAGCTATCGGCATCACTTGTTCGAAAATTTGTGCTCCACCAATAATCATAATTTCCTCGGCATCCTGAACGAGCGTCAACGCATCCTGGAGGCTTGCTACAACTTCTATTCCATCTGCTTTATAATCTGCATTTCGCGTTATGACAATATTACGGCGACCTGGTAATGGGCGTCCAATCGATTCAAATGTTTTACGGCCCATGACAATTGGCTTACCCATTGTCATCTCTTTAAAATATTTCAAGTCACCAGGCAAGTGCCAAGGAAGTTCATTTTTATAACCAATAACCCTATTTTCATCATGTGCAACAATTAGTGAAATCATCGTTATTCCCCTTTATACCGCTATCGGTGCTTTAATCGATGGATGTGGATTGTAGCCTTCAATCGTTAAATCTTCCAATTCAATATCAAAAATCGATTGCTTATCTGCATTAATAGTTAATGTTGGTAAGTCTCTTAGCTCACGTGACAATTGTTCTTGCACTTGCTCAACATGATTTAGATAAATATGTGCATCGCCAATTGTATGAACGAATTCTCCAACTTCTAGATTACACTCTTTAGCCATCAAATAAAGAAGCAAAGCATAAGAAGTAATGTTGTAATTAATTCCTAAAAAAGTGTCTCCGCTGCGTTGGTATAATTGACAGCTCAATTTATTATTAGCTACATAAAATTGGAACATTACATGACACGGTGGTAATGCAGCTTTACTTCCTTTTGCTCCGGCATTTATTACGTCTTCTGGGTTCCATGCATTTACAATTAATCGGCGTGAATCAGGATTCGTTTTAATTTGGTCAATGACATCCTTTAATTGATCAATTTCATTTCCTTCAGAGTCTGTCCAACGTCTCCATTGCTTACCATATACATTTCCTAAATCGCCGTATTTCTCAGCAAATTCATCATCTGTTAATACTCGATCACAGAAATCTTTCATTTCTTTTTTGTACAATAAATTAAATTCCTCGTCTTCTAAACAACGTAGGCCAAAATCAGTCATATCTGGACCTTCGTATTCATCAGATTCAACCCATTTCTTAAATGCCCACTCATCCCATATATGGTTATTATGTTGTAAAAGATAACGAATATTTGTATCACCTTTAATAAACCATAATAATTCACTTGCAATTAGTTTAAATGATGTTCTTTTAGTTGTGAATAATGGGAAACCTTTTGATAAGTCGAAACGCATTTGATAACCAAAAACGCTAATTGTACCAGTCCCTGTACGATCTTCTTTTTTTACGCCGTTATCTAAAATGTATTTCATAAAATCTAAATATGTTTTTTCTAATTCATTCGACAAGATAAACACCCTCCAAATTCATTTCCTATCTATTATAGTCTATAAAAATTAATTTTTGTAACTGTAACAAACATAAAGCAATTTTTATTTTTAAAAACCTTTAATGTGTATTTTTAATGGGGTGCATGCACCTTTTTATCATCAGGTGCGTCTTATTAAAGAACGGATAATATATTAACATAACTATTAAAAGGATATAATATGGAACAACTAATTTTAGACCTCGTACAGAATGAAAACCCCTATGCATGGCTTTATCAGTTTTTAATAATGCTACTTGTTTCTATGATTCCATTTGCGCCTATTCCCGTTCTGGCCGCCTTCATCGCCAGTAATTATGATTTTATACCGGGTTTAATGATTAACCTGCTCGGTACCACTACGGGATCCATTTTATTATTTTTACTAAGTAAGAATTTATTTCGAAGCGTTGCACTAAAATATTTAACAAAACATCAATACTTGGCGAAATATGTTGAGCTCATTCAAACAAACGGCTTTTTAGCAGTCCTTCTTGGACGCCTTATTCCTATCCTACCTTCCGCAGGTGTAAATTTAATTGCAGGTATTTCTAATGTCCACGTAATTGCCTTTATTGCAGCAACCATTCTTGGGAAGTTACCTAATATCTTAGCCTTTTCACTAGCAGGACATCAAATTGCTTCTGGCAACTGGGATGTAGTATTGATCATTGCACTATACTTAATCGCTTTATTCTTGCTCGGAAGAAAAATAAAACAAAAGTGGACCCGTTAATTCAGAAAATGAACGGAGAGATTATATGATGAAAGAATGGGAAAAAGATATAAGTTCTCTTTCAAAAATTAAAGTTTATTCAAATCCAAATAACCAGCCGGTAACTATAATTGGCGACGCGGATAATTTAAAGTGTATAGGTGTCGGTACAGATGCAGCAGTTTTTCAGTCTCATTCCGTTCCCGCTTATGCGTTTAAGTTATATGCGCAAGATAAAGTAGAAAAAGTAAAAATGGAAGCAAAGGTTTATCAACACTTAGGAGATTCACCCTACTTTCCAACGTGTTACGCTTCCTCCGACGAGTACCTCGTTTTAAGTTACGAAGAAGGAAAAACGCTATTTGACTGCATTCTGCAAGGTATCCATATCCCACAACAGGTTGTAAATGAAGTGGAGGATGCAAGAGAATACGTACGGAGTAAAGGATTGAACCCACGTGATATCCATTTGAAAAACATTTTGCTTCAAAATGGCAAAGCAAAAATTATTGATGTCTCTGAATATATACAATCAGGCAATGATTTTCGTTGGGAACATTTAAAAAAAGGATATGACCAGTACTATCATTTAATAGAAGGCAATTCTGTGCCGTTTTGGCTAGTAGCTACAATTCAAAAGTGGTATAACCAGCGAAGAGAAAATTCTTTTTCCTATGAAGAATTCACAAAATCTATTTCAAAACTTTTATTTAAAAAATAGTGGTTCTTATAACAATAGAATTTCTATTGGGGAGCTTTTGTTAAGAATTATGTATTGAAATGTATAAAAAAAGGCAACATAAAAGGCGCTACTCGTATTTCATTTGCTGAGTAGCGCCTTTAGTCAAATGTGTCTAAATCATCGTAGAGCTCAATAGTTTGCATCAATTTTTATGTTGCCTCCCTAAGAATCGTTTTGTTGTTCTCTAAAATTTGAATCATCTGCTGCAAAATCTTCTCCTCAACTTTTTGGGAGCCATTTACTTCTTTTGCAATCACTTTCGTTAATTCTAAAACTGTACTTACGTCGAGCTTATGTTTTTCCGCTAATTGGAATGCTCGCCCTAACTGACCGGTTATCATCGGCAGTCCTCCTTTTTCTTATAGTATACAAATATTATACCTTGAGTTACATAAAAATTCACCTTAAAAAACTAAATTTTTAATAAAATTATTAAAAATCACGTCTTTTTCTAACAGGAAGCAGCAGTAACCTCTATATAGTGTAGTACTCCTTAATATTTAATATGCATTTTGAAGGTTTTTTGTTTGTGCAATTGTCATTTTTTAAGTCGATATTTTATGTCAATTGGCTTTTTTTAATGATCATTCCTAATCAAATATAAAATAGTATAAATCAGCGTTTTCCGGAGAAAATATATGAAGATTAAGAAACGAAGTCCTGTTTGTTTTTAAACGCCAGGATATTCGCGTCAAAAAAATAAAGGAGATGTTACAAAATGGGAATATTATATAGAACAGCATTAGTTCTAGTCATTATTGGTGCAATCAACTGGGGACTTATTGGATTTTTCCAGTTTGATTTAGTGGCTTCATTATTTGGTGGACAAACATCTGTATTATCAAGAATTGTTTATGCTCTTGTAGGGATTGCAGGACTTATATCGATTCCGATTCTTATGAAACCGTTAGACGATGTAGAGGAAAATTCCTACAATACATCTAATCGTGCGAATACAAGACCGAATTATAATATGGAAGCTGGTAAAGAAGAAGATTTTTCGGAATATAAGAAAACAAGTGATGATACTAAAGCCAAGCATTACAGCAGTAACAGCGATCAGAAGAAGAAATCATAACTATCATTGACCAGGCTCACTTATGAGTCCTGGTCTTTTATATTTAATGGCTTATTGGGCTACACCCTATCTATCAAGATGGAAGCCGTCTACATATGATGAATTACAATCATTATTTATTGGTGAGGAGGTAACAAATGAATAACAATAAGAATAATTCAGAACAATCCTCAGATTCTCAGGATATTCAAATAGCCAGACTTGCTTTTATAGGTGCATCTATCGCTACATTAGGAGATGCAATTGCTGCAATTGCTGCCGGTCTTGCACTGGATGCTTTGGAAAAATCTAAGAACGGGGATCCGGGCACCCCACCGACTCAGTCTAAGGATATGCAGAAACAGCTGGATTATTTAATAAATGAATTAAGACAAATAAAGAAAATGATGTAAAATACTTTTCTGTAGTAAATCTCCAAACCGCCCTTCGCCCATTTAATTTGCGGAGGGTTTTTTAATTTAAATTATTTGACTTTTTACACTTTACATATTTATAGTGCACCAATAATTACTTTATAGTAATATAATAATTGAAAAGGAGTGTTTAAACTGGATACAATATTTATAATCATATTAATTATAGCTTTGCTAGTTATGTTGGTGTGCATTCTTAGTGCATTTGTTAACATTGTGAAAAGGAATCGATCAAAATCAGTCAAAATGTTTAAATATAGCGGAATAGCATTTTTAGTCTTGATTACATCATTTATAGGTTTTGGTGTAACAAGCGATGACTTGGAAGCAGCTAACGAACCTGAAAAAGTGGAAGCTACTGCAAGTAAAGAAGATTCTAAAGATGAATCAAAGGAAGAAAAAGCAACACCTGAATCAGCAGAGAAGGTTGAAGCTGATAAAAAAGCAAAAGCCGACGCTGATGCCAAAAAAGATGCTGATAAATTAGCAGCTGAAAAAAAATATTACTTAACTGACGTAAAACCGAAAGTTGATACTATGATGAGCTTGTATGATAAAGCATGGAATGAGCTTTGGAAACCCACTTTTGAAGGTCTAGGTACAACTGTGGATGTCTATACAGCTTACGGGAATATGAAACAGCTTGAACAACGCTATGATAGTCTATACAAAACTATTGGATCAATCGACGGCAGTGGTTTGTCTAAAGAAAATGAAGAGAAATTCAATGAATTTATAACAAACATGAAAAATGCCGCTATGTGGCGAGGTGAAGCAGCCGAAAAAGCACGTAAAATGTTTGATGAAGGAAATTATAGTCCTTCAAAATTCGATAAGGTGAAAACAGATGTTTCATATGCAGACAATGAGATGATGTTAGCCATCCTAGCTTTAACAACACTTGAAATGTCTTTAGGTGTAGATAGAGACGAATAAAGTAAGGCCTTCCGCTCGTATATGGTGGAAGGCTTTTTTCTAATATGCCCTTTTGTTTACTTTCTATCTTGGGGTGTTAAGTATTCCATTCCTAGCACACGTCTCATTTCTTGAGATACCCAGTTACGTATGGCAATGTTCGTGTATGTTCTAGTTTCTGTTACTCCTCTAAACAAAACAAAATACTCTGTAACAAATTCATCTGAACGTTGTTTTTCAATCTTACACCCTTGTTTATATAAATAATCCCTCAACTTTTTTAAATCTTGAAATGTCTCATTGGATTTTTGATCATACCATTCTTCTAAAATTTTCCCCATCTTTAATTGCGCAACATGCAGTTTATCACGATCAAGCGTTTTTAAAAACATCTCCAAAATAATATAACGGTGTATATCATCGCTAAAATTCATAATTTCTTTATGCATTAACCACACTCACCCTTTGAATAGCAGGGTATGCTGCTAAAATGTTGTCGATAATAAATGTACGCTTTGCATGACGTGTAAAACAGTAAGCCTGCACGGTATTCCCTGAAATTTTAATTAATTTGATACGACGTTTTGAGATAGCGTGAGTTTTGGATAAGTACATAATGTCTAGAGCTTGATTGTACTGCATTGCTTTAATTATTTGCTCTTTCATAACTACACTCCGTCCTTTTTTATTACATTATAGAACAAATGTTCTCTTTTTAGAAGCGGTAATTTTTATAGATTACAGTAAATAGTTGGATAAATAGAAAAAGCGATTGGGACATAAGCCAAAAATGCCATTTTCCTTCCTGAGGAAAATGGCATTTTTTTGCTGGTGTAAAAATTGATTTCCATTCCGGGACGCTTTCCGCGGGCACGGCCTGAGCCTGTAGTCTCAGGCGTCGTGCTGTTCCCGCTGGAGTCGCCCTCCATTCCAATCAATTTTATAAAATATC
>NZ_JAXCLE010000013.1:0-103812 GCF_037027585.1 Solibacillus ferritrahens
CGCAGGAGCGTAGCGACGAGGAGGATTGGCACCCGCCCGCGAAACGCGTCCCCTGGAATGGAAATCAACGGTTTTCATCAGTTAACTTTATTTTAAAACAAAAAAGACTGTAGGCAAACTCAAATTTCTTCGAGTTTGTCTACAGTCTGAGGCTTCCAATAAATGTTGGAAGCCTTTTTTATATTGTTAAAATTCTATGATTATTTAATTTCTGAGAGCTGAATTTCTAACTGGTCACCACCGAATATTTCCGCATCAAATGTAGAAGGCTGTCCATTTCGTAAAATCGTGAAAGAACCTTTAAATGCGGTAGGAAGCTGCCAAGTTGAAAAGCGGAAAACATCCTGGTAAATCCACTTCCCCGTGTCCTTTTCAATAATTTTAATCGTAGCACCATTTGGTACAGTTGTAGTGCTTTGAACAATTTGACCATTGACGTAAAACTCCCGAGCCGTTTTGGCAAGCTCTACTTTTTCCTGCTGAAACGTGACAATCACTTTTTCCTCCAAGAGTAAATTTAAGGATGCCGCTATTTGTTCTGCAGAAGGCGATGTAATTTGCTCAAAGGTAATTACATCCCCTGTTTGGATAGGGTAATGAGTTTTACCAGGCTTTCCATTAATAAAAAGTTGCGAAGAAAATTCTGGTAAATAGACGGGTTTACCATCTAGATGGACACAATAGGAACTAAACTGTTGGAGGTGCTTTGTATTATTCGTACTGCTGAAAGCGTCTTCTACCGTTGCAATTGTTTGAACAACAATAACATCACGATCCTGTATGGGTGTATCCAATTTTACTACTTTTTCATTAATGATTACTTTAGGCTCTATTATGTATTTTTCCTTACCTATAGTTATCTTTTTAACGGCTGCCTCATCAATAATTTCACGAACTGTGGCATAAGCATCAGCACCATCTTTTCCAGGAATAAGCTGAATTATATCGCCATTTTTTATTTGTGTTTTAGTGGAAGCTGTTTCCCCATTTAATACTATTTTTGCGGGCTGTCCATGTTCTCCCGGTACGAATACATTTTGACCATTCACTGTAATAGATAAACCGTGACCTAACTTACCATACAACTGTTTTGCACGGATATTCGCTGCTAAAAAGGCATCACCAACGGTCATTTCTTTTAATTCGAATAAACGAACTACTTGATCATTTACTGTGATAGACATGTAATGAATCGGTGATTTTTGTGCTGCGATTGCAATTCCAATCGGTGTTACGAGTTCAGGTGTTGCAGGAATATGTTCTGCACGTGTTAAATTCTGAATGGCATTTACATCTCGAACTGCTACACGATTCGCAGGCAAATTCAATACTTTTCCAAGCTCTTCCGGGAGATGGGGGGTTAAGCTTCCACCACCTACAAGCATAACGGCTTTAGGAGGAACATAATTATTTAAACGTAAAATTTCCTCACCAATAGATTTTGCTAGATTTCCAATTGCTGGATAAATTGCTTTTACGACTTCTGCACGCGGGATATATGCGTCAAACCCTAAAATATCCTGAATTAAAATTTCTTCACTTGTATGCATTTGACGTTTTGTTATTTCAGCTATCGGAAAGTCCAATAAGTAATGGTCACTTAAACTTTCAGTAATCTCATCGCCGGCAGTTGGGACCATTCCGTATGCAACAACAGTACTTTTATCTGTAATTGCAATGTCCGAAGTTCCTGCACCAATATCGACGAGCGCCACATTCAATCGACGCATTGTTGGAGGGATAAGTACATTAATCGCCGCAATCGGTTCTAAAGTTAATGCCTCCATTTCTAAATCTGCACGTTTTAATGCAGCTAGAAGTGATTCTACAACTACCCGCGGGAGAAATGTTGCAATAACTTCTACAGAAGCTTCGTCACCTTGTTGATCGAGTAGGCTACCAATTTCTTCACCGTCTAATCGGAAATATAAAACAGAATAACCGACACAATAATAATGATTGTTTTTTACATCGTCTTTATGCTGTAATAATTGCTGCTGGGCTTGTTGGACAGCTTGCAGCTCCAACCTATTAATATCCTCTTCAGTAAAAATCGGTCTGTTTTTAATTGAAAGTGTGACAAGTGCTTGCTCAGTTTTTAATGCTCGACCCGCTGCTGCAACACTGACTTTTTTCAATGGACCGTGGGTTTCTTCCAATATAATTTTTATCTCCTGTATGAGCTCTGCAACATACAGGACGTTATGTATTTGACCATCAACCATTGCACGTTCTTTATGTTCTTTCACTAAAATATCAGCGACATGATATTTATCTTCGTGTTGCTCTAGAATAATACCAACAACGGAGCGCGTTCCGATATCAAGTGCAAACAATTTATTTGTCATATGATAACGCTTCCTTTCAATTTATTATTAAAATATACTTTAGCGAGTTGAATCGCTAAATTAAAAAGACGTGACTTTCTACAGTAGATTGATTATAATAAGTTTATTACTTAAAAATGTATCATACTTTTAAGTTATCTGAAAGAGTTGGATACGTAAAGAAGAGGGGTAAGAGGAATATGAGTCAACAGGATTTAGAAAGCTTACGTAGTCAGATTGACAGCTTAAACTTGGAAATTTTACGATTGATTAACGAACGTGCAACCGTTGTAGAGGAAATAGGTAAAATAAAAGAGAAACAGGGCGTAAATCGCTATGACCCGTTACGTGAGCGCCATATGCTTGATTTAATTAAAAAGAATAACAATGGTCCATTAAATCAAATGACAGTTGATTATATTTTTAAACAAATCTTCAAAACAGCATTAAAACAATTAGAAGCAGAAAAGAAAAAAGAATTACTAGTATCACGAAAAGAAAAGTCAGAAGATACTGTCATTAATATTAACGGTGAGCTAGTTGGCTCAGGTACACCTTCTTTTGTATTTGGACCGTGTGCAGTTGAGTCATATGAGCAAGTTGCTGCAGTAGCTGCCTCTATCCAAGAAAAAGGATTGAAATTAATTCGTGGCGGTGCATACAAGCCGCGTACATCTCCATATGATTTCCAAGGTTTAGGGTTGGATGGACTAAAAATATTAAAAGAAGTCTCAAAAGAGTATGGTTTAGGGGTTATTACAGAAATCGTAACACCTTCAGACTTAGAGCATGCACTGGATTATATCGATGTAATTCAAATTGGTGCCCGCAATATGCAAAACTTTGAGCTATTAAAAGCAGCAGGCTCAACAAATAAACCTGTCTTATTAAAACGTGGTTTAGCAGCGACAATCGATGAGTTCATCCACGCTGCAGAATACATTATGTCAAAAGGAAATGAAAATATTATTTTATGTGAACGTGGTATTCGTACATACGAAAAAGCAACACGTAACACTTTAGATATTTCTGCAGTTCCTATTTTAAAGCAAGAAACACATTTACCAGTCATGGTAGACGTTACACACTCAACAGGACGTCGTGATTTACTGTTACCATGTTCTAAAGCGGCAATCGCTATTGGAGCAGACGGTGTCATGGCAGAAGTGCATCCAGACCCATCGATAGCATTATCTGATCAACAACAACAAATGGATATTCCTACGTTCAATGCGTATTATGATGAAATCTTAAAATTCATGAAGCAATATGAAGTGTCAAAATAATAATTTGAAAATGGCTATGTTGAATTTATTCAACATAGCCATTTTTTTACATAGCAATATATATTTGACGGAAGCTACATATTAAATTACAATTTTTTCTAAATAGTTTTATAAAGGGGAAGTTGTATGGAGCAAAAGATAGCATTAATTACAGGGGCAGCACAAGGGATTGGGTTTGAAATTGCGAAAGAACTGTCAAACAATGGAGTTAAGGTCATAATTTCCGATAAAAATGAAGAAAGATTAAAACAGGCAGTTGAAGAGCAGCCTAGTTTAGGCTATTTATTATGTGATGTCAGTGATGAACTACAAATACAACAATCGATTGACGCTGTAATTGCCCAATATGGTGCACTCCATATTGTTATAAACAATGCAGGCTTTCAACATGTGTCGATGATTGAGCAGTTTGATACGGAAATTTTTGAATTGATGCAGAAGGTAATGGTTGTCGCACCATTTATATTCATGAAATATGCTTTCCCCATTATGAAACAACAAAAATTTGGCAGAATAATTAATATCGCTTCTATCAATGGTTTAGTCGGTTTTGCAGGAAAAGCCGGTTATAATACTGCAAAGCACGGAGTTATTGGATTAACAAAAGTAGCAGCACTAGAAACAGCTACAAACGGAATAACGGTAAACGCTATTTGTCCTGGCTATGTGGATACTGAACTTGTAAGAAATCAATTTGAAGATTTAGCTAAAACAAGAAATATAGCGGTTGAGGATGTATTAGAGCAAGTGCTGTATCCTTTAGTACCACAAAAACGACTGATAAATGTTTCTGAAATAGCCGCATTGGTCGTATATTTATGTAGTGATGCAGCAAAAGGCATGACAGGACAAGCAATTGTCTTGGATGGAGGGTATACAGTGCAGTAAAATAGTTTTTTTGCAAGAATTTATAGGTAAAACTAGTTATTCACTAGGTTTTGGATTGAAAAAAGAAATAAAAATATTATATGATTAAACTATACATATTATTAGTCAATCAACTTTAAAAAATAAAAATCGTATAACATGATAAAGGGGGAGATTTTTTGACTGTCACAATTTATGATGTTGCGCGTGAAGCAAATGTTTCAATGGCAACGGTATCCCGTGTAGTGAATGGAAATCAAAATGTTAAGCCAGCTACAAGGAAAAAAGTGCTGGAAGTGATTGAGCGCCTTGAATATCGTCCAAATGCAGTAGCACGTGGCTTAGCAAGTAAAAAAACAACATCAGTAGGTGTCATTATCCCTGACATTTCGAATAATTTAAATGCAGAGCTTGCACGTGGTATAGAAGATATTGCGACAATGTACCGCTATAATATTATTTTAGCAAATTCAGATCAGAATGAAGAAAAGGAGTTAACATTACTCGATACAATGCTTGGTAAGCAAGTAGATGGAATTGTCATGATGAGTGAGGAAGTGACTGAAACCCTCCAACGGGCAGTTGAGGCTTGTCCAGTCCCAATAGTTTTAGCTGGATCGATAAGTTCTACTGAAAAAGTTGCATCAGTAAATATTGATTACTACAAGGCTGCTTTGGAAGCCGTTCAAATGTTAATTGACAATGGCCATACCCGCATTGCTTTTGTGTCGGGTCCTTTACAATACAAAGTAAATGGTGAACGGAAATTAGCAGCCTATAAAGATACCCTTCAAAAAGCAAATATTGCAATTGATGAAGCACTTATTGTTGCTGGGGATGGGTCATATGATGATGGATTGGAAAGTTGGACAAATTTAAGCGAATTAGAGAATCCACCTACCGCTATTTTTGTAGGGAATGATGAACTTGCAATTGGTTTAGTACATGGAATACAAGATAGCGGAAAAATGGTACCGGAAGATGTAGAAATTATTAGCTTCGAAAATTCAAAGCTTGCTCGTATGGTACGTCCGCAATTAACAAGTGTTGTATTACCTTTATACGATATAGGAGCAGTTGCAATGCGCTTATTGACGAAGTATATGAATAAAGAGGAAGTCGATGATCAGCGTGTTATTTTACCGCATCGAATAGAACAGCGCAATTCAAGTAAATAAGAAAACCGCCTGTTCCAATTTGTGGCAGGCGGTTTTTAGTTCTATAACAACAATTTTTGGGTAACAATAATTATTTCACTAATAAAGTAGAGCAATTAGCATTTTTTGATACATATGTACTAACACTACCAAATACCATTTCCTGCATTGAATTTAATCCACGGCAGCCGATAACTACTAAATCTACGTTGTGATAATTCGCATAGTTTGAAATCATACGACCTGCTGGCCCGTGTACAATTGTTAATTTTAAATGGGTATGATTACTTTTTACATAATCGATTTCACGTGATAATTTTTGAATATATTGTTCATCAGTTTGAGCGAGGGTCCCCATATGTAACGGTTCATTTGAAATAGCTTCCGTTGAAATGGAAGAAATAAGTTCAATCAACGTTTCCTCTGTGGCAATACCGACCGCATCTTTTGCAGCTCGAAGTGAATTTTCAGAACCATCGATTGCCAATAAAATATGTTTATACATGTCATAGCCCCCAATTTCCTTTATTCTATTATAGTATAAAGGAATATCCCTATATTAGGAAAATAAAAGCTATACAATCTTTGATCAAAGATTGTATAGCTTCTTTTAAGAACGATTTTTTTCTGTACGAATAATATGTAGCGCTTTTTCAAGCATTCGTGCATTTTTTTCTTCAATTTCTGCTTTACGAGGAATTGCATCATATAAAGGGTTTGGATCATTCCAAGTCGGAATAAGTGGAACAGGTGATTCCTGTTGCCATTTAGCAAGCCATTTTTGTGGCAGTGAACCAGTTGGGGTAGGTTGGTCAGTCATTTCTGTCCATATATGTGACCAGGCACGTGGTACTACACGCCAAATATCATATCCACCACCACCGACAGCTATCCACCGACCATCGCAATATTCATGGGCCAATTTATGGGCAAGCTTTGGGATTTCCCTATAAATATTCATCGTTCCATACAAATGGGTTAAAGGATCAAAATAATGCGCATCTGCTCCATTTTGAGTTAGTACTACATCCGGTTTAAAAAATTCAAATACTTCACGCATGCCTTGCTCATATATATTTAGGAAGCTCTCATCTTCTGTAAAGGCATCAATTGGAAAGTTAAAGGATGTACCATAACCCTCTCCATTACCGCGTTCTGTAATATTTCCTGTACCTGGAAACAAGTAGCGACCTGTTTCATGAATGGATAATGTACATACATTGGGATCATCGTAAAATGACCATTGAACACCATCGCCATGATGAGCATCTGTATCTACATATAATACACGAAGCCCATATTTCTCCTGGATGTATTTAATAGCAACACTGCTATCATTGTAAATACAAAAGCCGGAAGCTCTCCCACGGAAGCCATGGTGCAATCCGCCCCCCAAATTTAGTGCATGCTGTGATTTACCTTGCAAAACAGAGTCGACTGCCTGCAATGTACCTCCAACAAGCAATGCACTTGCTTCATGCATATTTTGAAACATTGGCGTATCCTCAGTGCCAATTCCGTATGGTTCACCTTGTTGCGCGGTTAATTCACCGTGACCGGCTTTTTTTACGATTTCAATATATTGAGGATCATGAGACAAAGCAATCTCTTCATCTGTTGCAACACGGGCTGGAACGATATCCTCGTCGTTTAATGCCCCGATATTTTTTAGTAAATCAATCGTTAAATGTAGTCGTTTATGATTAAACGGGTGTGTGTCCGAAAATTTGTAAGTAAGTTGATCTGGAGAATAAATAAATACAGCTTTTTTCATAGTGAAATGCCAGGTAAATTCGGCCATAGTACATCGTATCCTTGCTTACGCAAATCCTCGATGATATGAAGCGGATTTATTACTTGTAATCGGACACTTACTATACGAGATTTTGTATTATCACCATCTGGATATACAAGAACACTAACTACATTTGCTTTATTTTCCTGAAATACTTTTGAAATTTCAAAAAGCATTCCAGGTCGATTACTTACGCGGATATCGATTTTTGAACCGGGTTGATGTGCCCCTGTTAATTCAATATAGGTGTAAAGTAAATCTGTTGTTGTTACAATACCGACTAGTTTACCGGCAGAGACAATTGGCAAACAGCTGATTTTAGCATCATAAAATATTGATGCAACTTCTTCCACAAAATCTAAAGGATGACCTACTATTGGGTTTTTAACCATTATTTCTTCAATCGGTGCATCATAGATGATGGAATTTGGTTCTTCTCGCAAACATGATGGTAACGCGTTTTTTAAATCATGATCTGTAATTATTCCGACAACTGTATTGTCCGAGCTTACAATTGGTACGTGACGGACTTTTTCTTCACGCATAAGTCGGACGGCATCGCGTACCGTATTTTCAGGAAGGAGTGTATGTATTTCCCTTTTCATAATTTCTTCGACAATCATTTTTCAATCCCCTTTGTAATAAGAATTAATACATGAAACGACTTCTAAAGCGAAGTTTGTCAAATCTCTCAAGCGTCTCGGTTCCTACACGTGACCCGACACGAGCCATTAAACAGTTTGCAGGGTGGGACGTTATTTCAGGGTCATCTGTTGCATAATATTCAAAATTTGCGGTAGTCATCATTCTCTCCATCATATTTCGATAATCCCAAACCGATAAACCTGTTCCTTTGAGATCCCAATGCCAATAATATTCAGTCGTGATAACTAAATAATCTTCCATAGCATCATCCATGAAGGAAACTTCGATCAGTTTTTTTCCTGCACCGGTACCTCTATAAGATGGGATTACCTCAATAGCACCAAGTTCAATCATATTAGGAATACGATCTTCTGCCCAACGCTCTAAAGGGTCAGGATAAAGATATGTCACATAGCCCACGATAATATCGTCTTTCCTTATAACAATTATACGCCCTTCTTCTAGTGCGGCAATTTCGACAAGTGCTTTATGCTGTTGATGCGAAGGTCGAAATGCTTTCAAGTCTTCGTGTAACGTATAGGAAGCAAGTTTTTCTGAGGAAACGGGTCCTTCCACTAAAACATTACCATTCTTCGATTTGAATTCAAGACAATAGTATTTTTTCACATGATTCATAATCACACCACCTGCTTGTAATACCTCCATTATACTCTATTTAATGCGAAAATACGCTTTATTTTACGATAAATAACTAAATTATTAGAAAATTTAAAATGTTTTGCGCATTATAGTAATTTTATTGTAAAATGGTTGTATGTTTTATAGAAAGGGGAAATTTCATGGGGACAAAAACAGTTGAAAAACTAGCAGTAATTCCAGGGGAACATAATTTAAAAAATTATGAGGATATAGCTGCAAATCATGATTGGGGTAATACTGAGAAAGCATTTTCTTGGCATGAAACGGGAAAGATCAATATTGCATATGAAGCAATTGATCGACATGTCGATACACATCGGAAAAATAAAGTAGCACTCTATTATAATGATGGGCATCGAAAAGAAACATATTCTTTCTTTGACATGAAACGCAACTCGAATAAAGCGGCAAATGTATTGAAAGAGAAAGCAAATTTGCGAAAAGGGGATCGTATATTTGTATTCATGCCACGCACACCAGAGCTTTATTTCAGCTTATTAGGGGCGTTAAAAATAGGGGCAATTGTTGGACCATTATTTGAAGCATTTATGGAGGGTGCCGTTTATGACCGTTTATTGGATAGTGAGGCAGTTGCAATTATTACAACACCATCATTATTAAATCGAGTACCTATAGAGAAGCTTCCACAACTAAAGACTATCTTTGTAGTTGGGGAAGATGTTGAAGAAACAGATAAAATATTAGACTTTAAAAAATATTTCAAAGAGGCATCACAAGATTTTGACATTGAATGGGTCGATAAAGAGGATGGCTCCATTTTACATTATACATCTGGCTCTACCGGTACTCCAAAAGGTGTATTGCATGTACATTATTCAATGGTACAGCAATATCAAACAGCCCAATGGGTACTTGATCTAAAAGAGAACGACATTTATTGGTGTACAGCTGATCCAGGGTGGGTAACAGGGACAGCTTATGGTATTTTTGGACCGTGGCTAAATGGAGTCACTAATTTAATTATTGGCGGCCGATTTAGCCCGCAAGCGTGGTATGGTGCGATTGAAGAATATGGTGTAACCGTCTGGTATAGTGCGCCAACTGCATTCAGAATGTTAATGGGTGCCGGTCCAAGTCTGATTAGTAAATACAATTTATCTTCATTGCGACATGTTTTATCCGTTGGTGAACCTTTAAACCCTGAAGTAGTAAAATGGGGAATGGAGATTTTAAGTCACCGTATACATGATACGTGGTGGATGACAGAAACAGGCGGACATATGATTTGCAATTTGCCTGCGATGGAGATCAAACCAGGATCCATGGGAAAACCGATTCCTGGAGTTTATGCTACGATTGTAGATGATCAGGGAAATGAAGTACCGCCATACACAATGGGGAATTTAGCAATCAAAAAAGGCTGGCCAGCAATGATGCGCCAGATTTGGGGAAATCCTGAACGTTATAATTCTTATTTTTTAAAAGGAGAATGGTACGTTTCAGGTGACTCAGCATATAAGGATGAGGACGGATATTTCTGGTTCCAAGGGCGCGTAGATGATGTGATTATGACGGCAGGTGAGCGAGTTGGTCCGTTCGAGGTAGAAAGTAAATTACTCGAGCATCCGGATGTAATAGAAGCTGGTGTCATCGGAAAGCCGGATCCTGTCCGAGGGGAAATAATTAAAGCATTCGTTTCATTGCGTGAAGGGGTAGAACCAAGTGAAGCACTTGAAGCAAATATTAGGGATTTCGTAAAAACAGGTTTATCTGCCCATGCTGCACCACGTGAAATCGAATTTAAAGATAAGCTGCCAAAAACACGAAGCGGAAAAATTATGCGTCGTGTATTGAAAGCGTGGGAATTGAACTTACCAACAGGCGATTTATCAACTATGGAAGACTAATTCTTTTCACATTTGCATATGCTATGGGGCGCTTACATATGTAGGCGCTTTTTTTTACTATTATTAGTCCTCATTCCTTAATAGGAATAGTACGTGGTACTTTCTACCTCAAATAAACAAACAATTGAACGATAATTTGGAATTATCTATGATTATATAAAAATACAGTTGACTAAATAAATATACATAACTATACTTATTTTTATCTTTTAGATTTCGTTGATGTATTTTTTGGCAATAAAAAATTATGAGGTGACAAAGATGAAAGTAAGTATTATTGGTGCCACAGGGTATGGCGGACTGGAATTATTGCGATTCTTACATAATCATAAAGAAGTAGTAGAAATCGGATTATTTACATCATCTGAGGAAGGAACAGTGTTCTCAGATAAATTTCCTCACTTAACAAATATTTATAATCAACCGTTATTAAAAATAGATTACGATGTATTAGCAAAATCCGATGTTGTCTTTGCAAGTACACCGTCTGGGGTATCTAGTACTCTATTTCCACCTTTAGTAAATTTGGGGCCAAAGTTAATTGATTTATCAGGAGATTTTCGATTAAAAAACCTTGAAAGCTATGAATCTTGGTATAAAAAAAAGCCGGCACCGAAAGAAGTAGTTGAAAAAAGTGTATATGGATTAACAGAGTGGAATGAAGCAGCCATCAAGAAATCGGAATTAATTGCAAATCCAGGATGCTATCCAACAGCAGTTCTCTTATCCATTCTTCCTCTAATAAAGCATCAGCTGATTGATCCAAGTTTTTTAGTCATTGATGCAAAGAGCGGAATATCCGGCGCAGGCAATAAACCTTCAAACACTACACATTACAGTGAAGTAAATGAAAGCTTTTCGATATATAAAATTAATGAGCATCAACATATTCCTGAAATTGAACAAGCAATTTCGATGTTTACGGATACCGAAACAACTATTACGTTTAACACACATTTAGTGCCGATGACAAGGGGAATTTTAGCTACTTCCTATGCACAGGTAACAGAAGGTGTTACACAACAGCAATTAGTTGATTGTTTAACTTCAACGTATGAGAAACACCCCTTCGTCCGTGTCATTCAGGAAGCGTCATCTATTGGGACAAATCGCGTAAAAGGTTCAAACTATTGCGATATTTATGTGAAGCTCGATGAACGGACGAATCGGGCAACAATTATAGGGGTAATCGATAATTTAGTAAAAGGGGCTGCAGGGCAGGCTATCCAAAACATGAATGTTCAATTTGGTTTACCTCAGCAAACAGGCCTACAACTTGTACCGTACTTTATTTAATCATTAGGAGGAACATCAAATGGCTTCAACAATTGAAATGAAAAAACTATCCAGCAAAAATATCGTATCACCAAAAGGCTTTACTGCAGCAGGCGTTCATTGCGGTATTAAACATAAGAAAAAAGATTTAGCGATATTAGTCAGTGATGTACCAGCAAGTGTAGCGGGAGTATTTACAACAAATGCTGTTCAAGCAGCGCCCCTTAAAGTAACAAAGGAAGTTGTATATGAAACGAAAAAAATGCAGGCGATGATTGTGAATTCAGGAAATGCTAATGCATGCACAGGTAAACAAGGGCTAGCGGATGCTTATGAAATGCAAAGACTTGCTGCTCTAAAGCTAGGCATTTCAGAAAATTTAGTTGGGGTAGCATCAACAGGTGTTATAGGTGAAATTATGAAAATGGAGCCCATTCAAACAGGGATGGAAAAGTTGATTCCGGATTCCAAACTTGAAAATGGAATTGATTTTTCACAAGCTATTTTAACAACAGATACGGTAATGAAAAATACGACTTACTCTACAATCATAGATGGCAAAGAAGTAATAGTATCCGGAACGGCAAAAGGCTCTGGCATGATTGAACCGAATATGGCGACAATGCTAGGCTTTATTACGACAGATGCAAATATTGAATCGGATGAATTACAAAAAGCGTTATCTAATGTAACGGATTGTACATTCAACTCAATTACAGTAGATGGAGATACATCAACTAATGATACGGTCGTAGTAATGGCAAATGGTTTAGCGGGTAATGAACCATTATCACCTGCACATCCGGATTGGGAGAATTTTTATACAGCATTACGCTTAGTATCAGAAGACTTAGCAAAATCAATCGCTCGTGATGGAGAAGGCGCAACAAAATTAATTGAAGTTGAGGTCGATGGTGCCATTTCGGACGAAGAGGCACGAAAAATCGCAAAAACAGTTGTCGGTTCCCCTCTTGTAAAGACAGCAGTTTTCGGATGTGATGCAAACTGGGGTCGTATTATCGCAGCAGTTGGCTATTCAGGAGCTGTAGTAGATCCTGATAAAATTACGATTAAAATTGGCGGAGCGACAATGGTTGAAAACGGTGAACCAATCAAGTTCTCAGAAGAAGTACTGATTGAAATTCTGAAACAGCATGAAGTAAAAATCTATGTATCTTTAGAAGTTGGAGAGGGGCACGGATTTGCATGGGGGTGTGATTTAACTTATGACTACGTTCAAATCAACGCATCATACCGTTCGTAAAATGGTCATAAAGCTTGGTGGCAGTACATTAGAAGGTCTTAACGAGGCCTTCTTTCGTAATTTCAAAGCCCTTCAAGAACAGGGGATTCAACTCATAATTACCCATGGCGGGGGACCAGCAATCAATCGAGAATTAGCAGCTGCTAATATCAAGTCCCAAGTTGTAAATGGCTTACGGGTAACGAACGAAGAAATGATTGGAATTGTCCAGTCCACATTGATCGGCAAAGTTAATCCTGCATTAGTACATGAGCTCAATGCTGCAGGGATTAACTCTGTAGGTTTAAATGGTTTTGATCAAACCCTACTAGAAAGTGAATTTTTAGATTATGAAACTTATAAATATGTAGGTAAGGTAAAAAATGTTAATGTTAAATTATTAAATACATTAACTGAAAGTGGTATTGTCCCTGTAATTGCATGCATTGGCGCAACAAAGGATGGGCATGCACTTAATATTAATGGAGATACAGTGGCAAGTGAAATTGCATTGGCAGTCGGTGCAGACCGTTTACTCCTCGTTACAGATGTTGCAGGTATTCGTATTAAAGATAAATTTCAAACAGAGGCCACACCAAATTTAATTAAGCAGTGGATTGACGAAGGGGATATATACGGCGGTATGATACCGAAAGTGCAGGGGGCTTTAAATTGTTTGCAATCGGGAATACCATCTGTTCAAATTGTCAATGAAACATTAACGGGTACAACTATTTTAAGTGAGGAGCTAGTAAAATGAGTGCATTATTTCAAAATTACGCAAGAAGACCTTTCGCTATTGTCGAAGGGAAAGGAACTGAAGTATTCGATACAACAGGAAAACGCTATTTAGATTTTACGAGTGGAATAGCTGTCTGTAGCTTAGGTCATGCCAATCCTGCAATTGTAGAGGCAATTCAGCAGCAGAGTAAGAAGCTATGGCATATTAGTAACTTATTTGAGAGCCCAGGGCAAGAGCAGCTGGCGGCAGCGTTAGTGAAAGATTTACATCTATCCTACGCTTTTTTCTGTAATAGTGGAGCAGAGGCAAATGAGGCTGCGATTAAATTGGCTAGAAAGCATACAGGGAAGCATAAAATAATCGTTTTTGAACAAAGCTTCCATGGACGTACATTCGGTGCAATGAGTGCGACAGGTCAAGATAAAGTACGTAACGGCTTCGGACCATTAGTGAGTGAATTTATCACATTACCGTTCAATGATGCAACTGCATTAAAAGCGGCAGCAGACTCTGAAACAGCAGCTATTATGCTGGAAATGATTCAGGGTGAAGGTGGGGTAAATGCCGTATCTGACGAATTTGCGCAAGCTATTCACGATATTCAGCAAACAACGGATATTTTAGTAATTGCAGATGAAGTACAAACTGGAATTGGACGTACCGGTACACGTTTTGCGTTTGAACAGACTGTAATAAAGCCTAATATTGTATCAATGGCGAAAGGTCTAGGAGGCGGTTTTCCAATTGGAGGTATTCTCGGTACAGAGGAACTATTTAATACGTTTAATGCAGGAACACACGGCACGACATTCGGTGGGAACCCATTAGCGGTGTCAGTAGCACAAACAGTTATTGATCATATATTTAATGATGAATTTTTACAATCAGTAAAACAAAAATCTGAATACTTTATAAATAAACTAAAAGAAGCGTTCCCAGACAAAAACTATACTGTTCAAGGTAAGGGTTTAATGCTTGGTTTAGGGCTAGGTGGAGAAGATGTAGCGCCTTATGTAGCAGCTCTAGATGAAGCGGGGCTGTTAACTGTAGCAGCAGGTCCGAAAGTAATACGATTATTGCCTCCGTTAACTGTAAGTGAGCAAGAAATCGATGAAGCTATAAACATACTAAAAGGTGTATTACAAGCAGACAAAATAACATCTCCATAAATAATTTAAAAACCTCCTCAACTATATGATAGTTGGGGAGGTTTTGTTTTACAGATTAATCAATAGTTGTTTCTGGATCGATTTCTATATCGTCTAAATCTTCTTCTATAATCTCTCCTGGAACAGTATTCTCTTCATCTTCAATTGGTGGAATAGTATAAACTTCCCCAACTTCATTCGAATAACCAGATTCCAGACCTGTAATATCAACAGCTACAACAACATACCTAACGCCTTCTGACACAGACATTTGGAATCCTTCGTAAGATTTTAATGATCTTACAAGTGATGTGCCTTCATCAGTAATACTGTAGACACGGTAACCAACCACATCATTTGATGCAGAAGCCGTCCATGACAATGAACCATTTGCCAAAGTCGCAAATACAGCTTCAGGTGGAGCACCATCCGCTTCGAACGGGGCACCTGATACAACACCATTACCAGTACTGAATGGCAATAACTTTGATGCATCCCCGCCGAGTCTACCTAGCATACGGTTAATAAAGGCTTGATTCAATCCGTATCCACTCGTTTGGACGAATTCAGTAGGTGTGTTTGGTAGTGCCGCATAAGTACTGCCGTTAATTACAACAGAAGTGGATGAAACGAAACTATCATCTGGCTGTGTAGGTAAAAATACATTTTTGTTAAATAAATCGGAGACAACTAAACCAGCATTCGAACAAGATGTGGAAGCAGCTAGTCCGGATATTCCACAAAACGACTGCGTAACAACACCTTCTGGCTTTTTGAATGTTTCCTTTGTACCAATTAATTCTGGATCGATATCATAAAGAGTATTTAAATAACTTGCCCATAATCGGTTCACACGATTACTAGGGTGCTGATAACGATTATTAAACGCATAAAGAGTACGCGGCTGATCATAACCTAACCATACACCGATTGAGATATTCGGATTATAGCCTACTAGCCAAACGTCTTTATGGTCTTGAGTCGTACCTGATTTTGCAGCAAAGTCAGAAGAGAACTTTAACTGACTTTTCGCTAAAGTTGCAGTACCGCCTTGTTGAAGTACACCACGTAACATATCAGTCATCATATAGGCAGTTTCTGGACTAAATACCTCCACCGGCTCTACTTTATGTTCAAAAATAACATTGCCATCTAAATCCTCGATACGCTCAATCATATAGGCATCAATGAATTTCCCTTCATTTGCAAATGTAGTATACGCATTGGTATTCTCTTCGACCGTTGCACCATGAGTAATACCACCAATGGCTGTAGATAAATGGACGTAATCGCCTTCTGTTAACTTGGAGAAGCCCATTTTGTCTAAATACGTTGCAGGACGGCGATCTAAAATAGAGTCATACAAACGTAATAAGGCTAAGTTTTGGGAAGAGGCAACAGCCTGACGTGCCGGAATAATACCCAATTCCTGTGTAGGAATATAGTTTACAGGTTCGTAATCATCATAATCACGTTTAAATTTAACATCCACTACCGGACTACCTGCCCCGATTACACCATATTCCAGTGCCGGTGCATAAGCAAGTAATGGTTTCATAGTTGATCCGTTTGATCGATATGCTTGTGTAGCGTGATTTAATTGTTCCAATTGATGGTCACGTCCACCAACGAAACTTAAAATACGACCTGTTTTATTATCGATAATGATGCTTCCTGTTTGTACAGGCACATTCACTTCGATTTCTTCACCTGTTTCCGGATCTTTTTCTTTTTTCTTATATGTCTGACCATACAGGGTAAATTCTTCTGTTACATTCCGCATAGCATCATACATATCTTTATTGATGGTCGAATAAATACGATATCCTCCTGAACGAATAGTACGGTCTGCCAATATGGAGTATTTTTCATTTAAGTTCTTTTCTTCTTTTAAACGGTCTGGATCAATTCCGTCTTTTTCAGCAAGTATTTTTGCAAAAATTTCTTTTGCGCGCATTTCAAGCTCAGCTGTTAGCCAAGGATATTTGTCCTCTGGTCGTTCTTCATAGCCTTTCAAATCTTTCGTAATATCATAGGCTATTGCTTCGTTGTATTCTTTTTCAGAAATATAGCCAACTTCCTGCATACGGTATAATACTGTTTTCATACGGTCGATACCTGGTTTTATGCCTTCAGCGCTCTTTTGCTCACCCTTATTTGTGAATGGTGTGTATTTAAAAGGAGCTTGTGGAATACCGGCTATATAAGCAGCCTGTGGTAAGTTTAATTTAGATGCTGAAATACCGAATATACCTTGGGCTGCTGTTTCGATGCCAGCAATATTACGACCAGAAGAATTACGGCCATAAGGGATAATATTAAGGTATGCTTCCAAAATTTCTTCTTTGCTCATAAACTTCTCAAGCCGGAAAGCGAGTAATATTTCTTTTGCTTTACGCTCATACGAAACTTCATTTGTAAGTATTTGGTTTTTTATTAACTGCTGTGTTAAAGTAGAGCCACCAGTTTGTGTAGAAGAGTTGGATACATCCTGCAGTAACCCACGTAAAACTGCTTTTGGCACAATTCCTTCATGCTCTCGGAAATATTCATCTTCCGTAGCAAGGACAGCATTTATAACTGTTGGAGATATATTAGCAAGCGATGTTTCACGTCGGTCTAAGTCTGTTCGAATTTTTCCTATGTAAATATCGTTTGCAAAGTAAAGTTCACTTGTTTCTTCATAGCTGAATATTTGCTCGCGCATCTCTTCTTTTGATCGCAAAGGTTCATCCTTAGTTAATGATGCGAAGTAACCTGCACCTACACCCCCAACGAATAACAGTGTAGTAGCGACAAAAATTACCGCTAATAAAGTTAAATTCCAAAATACACCACCAGTAATTCGTACGTAGCGCATCTGTTTTGAAGAAGCAAGGGATTCGATTTTTTTATTAAATTTTTCAAGCCATTCTTTCACAACATCGCCCTCCTAAAATCTTGTTTATTATAGCATATTTGTTATGTAAACAAATATATTTATTGACAACAACTATTTTCTAGGTAGAATAGAAAATATAAATTTCTGGCAAAGAAGAGTTTGCAGTAATAAATGTGTTCCCTGATTAGAGAGCTGGCGGTTGGTGAAAGCCAGAGAAAACGCATTTATGAATTACGTACTTGGAGCTGGAACGGGTCGTCACGTTATAGACGCTTAAAGTGGAAGAAAAGTTTTTGTTTTCTTCAAGCTGGGTGGTACCGCGTTAAATGAAAAATTTGACGTCCCTGCATGCATTTGCGTGTAGGGACGTTTTTTGTTTCCTTACATAGCGAATAACAACACATGTAAAAGGAGAGAAACAACATGACAAACGATTTACTGCAAGATTTAGAATGGCGTGGCTTGTTATACCAACAAACAGATGCAGAAGGTATGGAAAAACTTTTAAACGAGGAAAAAGTTTCGTTATATGTGGGTGTAGACCCAACAGCAGATTCCATGCACATCGGTCATATCGTACCACTACTTACATTACGCCGTTTCCAAAAAGCGGGTCATACACCGATTTTATTAGTTGGGGGAGCTACAGGTACTGTTGGAGATCCGTCAGGACGTTCTGAAGAGCGCCAACTACAGACGATGGAGCAAATCGACAAAAACGTTCAAGGTCTAAAAAAACAAATGGAGCGTTTATTCGATTTCTCATCAGATGCAGCAAACGGTGCTGTATTAGTAAATAATAATGATTGGGTTGGCCCAATGTCATTAATCGATTTTTTACGTGATTACGGGAAATTAATTAATGTAAACTACATTTTAAATAAAGACACAGTAGCATCACGCTTAGATTCAGGTATTTCATTTACTGAATTTGCTTACACATTAATTCAAGGAATCGACTTCAACCATTTATACGATCACCATAATGTTCGTATTCAAGTAGGTGGCTCGGATCAATGGGGCAATATTACGACTGGTTTAGAAATGATTCGTAAAACACACGACGAAAATGCAAAAGCATTCGGAATTACAATCCCACTTGTAACAAAAGCAGACGGTACAAAATTCGGTAAAACAGCAGGTGGCGCAGTATGGCTGGATGCTGAGAAAACATCACCATATGAGTTCTACCAGTTCTGGATCAACACTGCAGATGCAGACGTTGTAAAATACCTTAAAATCTTTACTTTCTTAACACGTGATGAAATTGAAGCATTGGCTGTAAGTGTGGAAGAAGAGCCGCATTTACGTAAAGCACAAAAAGCTTTAGCTGAAGAGATGACACGCCTTATCCACGGTAAAGCTGGTCTAGAAGCAGCGGAGCGTATTACAAAAGCATTATTCTCAGGGGATTTAAAAGCACTATCAGTAGATGAAATGAAAGTGGCATTTGCTGGCGTTCCATCTGTAGAGGTAGCAAAAGAAGACAAAAACATTGTTGAATTAATTGTGGAAGCCGGCATTTCATCGTCAAAACGCCAAGCACGTGAAGATGTAACTAACGGTGCGATCAGCGTAAACGGAGAAAAGGTTACAGAGTTAGAATATGTGATTGATGGAAAAGACCGATTAGAAGATGCATTCGCGATTATCCGTCGAGGAAAGAAAAAATATCACATGGTGAAATTTGTTTAACTAAATGGTTTTGAAACGTCTTGGAAATAAGTTTTCCAAGGCGTTTTTTAAAAGGGATTTTAGGAATTATAAAGAACGTAATAATGAGAAGGGAGAGATGATATGAAGAAAAAATCGTATTGGGGACAAATTGGAATGTCCATTTTTGTACTGCTAGGAGCAAGCTTTTTCACGTTTGTTATTGTTTTCACGTTTCTACTGGCGGGCAACATTCATTACATACCGCTAATAATTGCAGTAGCTTCAATTTTATATATAGGTTTTGTCCTTCAAATTTTTGATGTATTTTACCAAAAGAAAAAACGTGTGAAAGTGTATTGGGGACTAGCAGCAATTATTATCGCCATTACATGTATTCAACCAATCTATAAGTGGTTGGATAGCAGGGTGCCAACTGTTGATGCTGAGGTTAATATTTATCAGTATGAACCGTTCGTAGAAGGCAATCAATTAGTGGAGCTGGAACAAACTGCGTCCCTGAAATTAGAGGAACCTTTACCGATCATAGATGGTGCGACGGCATTGTATCCACTTTATGCGGCAATCGCTCAAGAAGTATACCCTGAAAAAAATTATAATCCATATAAGAGTGAGGTAATGGTCAACCAAACACATGAAGCCTATACGAATCTAATTTTAGGAAGGGCGGATATGATTTTTGCGGCGGGACCATCTGAAAATCAAAAAAAGCGAGCGGAAGATAAGGGTTTTGAATTGGTATTAACCCCTATTGGAAAAGAAGCATTCGTATTTTTTGTAAATAGTAAAAATGATATTAACGGTTTATCGTTGGAACAAATTAAAGGAATATATTCCGGTGAAATTACAAATTGGTCTGAAGTTGGTGGAGGAAATGATGAAATCCGTGCCTTCCAAAGACCGCAGGATAGCGGGTCCCAAACTGCTTTACAACGTTTAATGGGGGATACGCCTTTAATGGAAGCCCCAACTGAAGATATTGCAACTGGTATGGGCGGAATAATTAATGAGGTATCCCAATATAAAAATTATAAAAATGCAATTGGTTATACATTCCGCTATTACTCAAATGAAATGGTGCGGAATAAAGAAATAAAACTATTGGAAGTTAATGGGGTGGCTCCTACAAAAGAAACAATTCGTTCCAATGCCTATCCAATTGCTTCGGAATTTTATATTGTGACGGCCGGTGAGCCAACTGGCAATGTAAAAATATTAATTGATTGGATATTGTCAGAAGAAGGTCAATCTTTAATAGAAAAAGCGGGGTATGTTTCCTTAATTTCAGAAGAATAACGGTTGAAAAATAAGAGAATCATATTTAAGTACAATAATTTTGAATCGCCCACAGTATGCCAGTATAATAGAGTATAGACATATTTTTTAGGGGGATTTTGTTTTGAATGAGCAGTTGGCACATGCAGTCGATGATCGACATGCGGTATTAAGTATTGCTACCAAACCTCGTGATACCATTCGTTATGTTCTAACACATAAAAAGTTATCTTATTTCATTATCGTAGGTATTATCGGTATGTTTGCAAGCAATTTAATTAGCTTTATCGGTTCGGATTTTACAGGGGCATATACTTTAGGTGATATCGTTTATTCGACATTATTATCAAGTTTATTGCTATACTTTCTTTCTACAGCATTATCAGCGGGTGTTTTAACACTATCAGCAAAAGCATTCGGCGGGGTAGGTAAGTTTAAAGAAATGTTCCGCATGATTAGTGTAACGATGATTCCTTATATTTGGATATTACCGATAATATTGTTTTGGATGCAATTTGCGCCGCAATCTTTTTTTAATATTACTTATATTGAAACATCATTAAGTGATTTAATCCTGCAGTTTGTATGTGGTACGTTTATAATTATCGCCAGTTTATGGACATATGTAATTACAGTAGTTGGTATTTCAGAAGTGCACCGTATCTCAACATGGAAAGCATTTTTCGCTTCCTTTATCGTGATAATAATATTAATGGTAAGTGCTGGTTATTTCTTGTTTTAAATAAAAAGACATTCACATTGTAGCATGAACTGAACCCCGAATAGTGGACACTTTAAAAAAAGTGGACCTATTCGGGGTTTTTCTATTTTCTTCACCGAAAAATCCCGTTATACTGACCATACAATTTAAGAACGGGAGAATCATCATGAGTAAAATAATTTTTAATGAACATCAACGCAGACAAATTGAAGTGAATCCAAATGTTGCATCAGTTTCAGATCGAGCGATTCAATATACAGCAGAATTTAAACTAAAAGCTATTCAAGAAAATCAATCAGGTAAGGGCCCAGCTCAAATTTTTAGAGAAGCTGGATTTGATTTAGAAATCATTGGACTAAAAAAAGCTCAAAGCGCAATTAAGCGTTGGAAGAAAACCTATCAAAACCTTGGGGAACAAGGATTTTTAGAGGAACGTCGTGGAAAAGGCAGTACAGGTCGCCCTAGCACTGAAAAACTATCAGCGGACAAAAAGTTAGAGAAAGCTGAAGCGCGTATTCGACTTTTAGAAGCTGAATTAACACTTCTAAAAAAGCTCGACGAAATGGAAAGGCAGGCGAAGAAGAACCGGTTCTAACACCAAGAGAAAAATACCAAGCAATTAACGAAACGATTCGACTGTATCAACTCAAAAACATGACACGCTATTTATGCAAAGTAGCGAATGTCAGTCCAAGTGGTTACTATAAATGGCTTCAAAATGCAGATAAGGATGCACTTCGTGAAGAATCAGATTATCAAGATTACTTATTACTGAAATCGATTTATGATAAAGAGAAAGGAAAGGTTGGCTATCGTGGATTTTATATGGCATTAGTTGATGTATTAGACCAACCCATGAATCATAAAAAGATTCTTCGTTTAATGCGTAAATTTAATTTATACGCGAAAATTCGCCGTGCGAACCCCTATCGCCATTTAGAAAAAGCGACAGCGTCACACCGCCGTATACCGAATCATTTAAATCGCGAGTTTAACCAAGATGAGCCTGGAAAAGTATTCTTGACCGATATTACATACTTACAATATAGAGGTGGTCAAACGGCTTATTTATCTTGCGTAAAAGACGTAGCTACAAGAGAAATCGTTGCCTATGTGCTATCAACAACACTTAAAATGTCAATTGTGTATGAGACACTTGAACAATTAAATATTCATCTAGATGGTAATCTTCATCCAGAAGCAATGATTCATTCAGATCAAGGTTTTCATTATACGCACCCAGGATTTCAACAGCTTGTGAAAGAAATGGACCTGAAACAGTCGATGTCACGCCGAGGAAACTGCCTAGACAATGCGCCAATGGAATCGTTCTTTGGGCATTTTAAAGATGAAGTCGATTATAAGGAAGCTGAAAACTTAGCTGAATTGCATACACTAGTCGTTGATTATATGAATCATTACAACCATACAAGAAAACAATGGACATTAAAAAAGATGACGCCGGCAACATACCGAAGTCATCTAATCGCAGCTTAAGCACAACTACATGTCTTTTTATTATACTGTCTACAAAATAGGGTTCAGTTCAGCATCTTGTGAGTGTCTTTTTATTTTGTATAGCAAAACATTAAGAAGGGTTGATTACATCAGGACTGTTACCATTTTGAATTTGACTGTTTGATCCGGAAATGTCATAAGCAATTAATGTTACGTCCAACTTTTCTTCCAGTTGTTTGATTGCATTGAGTTTTTCATTATTCAGTTCGGCAAATTTTGCATCTTCCAAAAAATCACATCCTTTAATAAATTATAAATTAAGTATGTGAGATATTTTAATGTTTATTCGTTTGCAGAAATGAGATATTGGGGTATACAAATAGTAACGCAAGATAAGTTATATAAAGTAGATTAACCCCACAACAATACAAAATATTTTTCTCTGAAGTTGAATAAGAAAAAGTAAACTTATCAGATTAATAGTTTGTCCTTTGGTTTCTTATTTGCGTGCAATTGTAGGTAGAAGTTGGGAGGTGTAACAATGGATAAATCTTACAATGTTACTATTTTAGTAGATGGTTTAGGTCCTAATTTAGATAAAAAAGTTAAAGATAATATAAAACTTGATTATCAAACATTAGATTTAATAATCAAATCTCAAGGAGTTTGGTTTGATGAGAAAAGCCATTCAGTTTCAAGTGTTCATATAGGTTTAGAAAATGATGCAACTATTTATATTTCTGAATAAAAAAATTTTTCGTCTAGCCACACCTAATACGGTGCTGGCTTTTTATTATGTATTAAAGGAGGTCACCTTATTGCAAAATACAATAAAAAAACCTAGAAAACATTGATTTAACAACGTTTCTAGGCTTTTCCGAACTACTCTTTGCAGAGCAATCAAATTAACGAGAGTAGAACTCTACGATTAATTGTTCGTTGATTTCAGCAGATAATTCAGAGCGCTCTGGCATACGTACGAAAGTACCTACTTTAGAGTCTGCATCGAATGATAAATATTCTGGTACGAAGCTGTTAACTTCCATTGATTCAGATACTACTGAAAGGTTAGCTGATTTCTCACGTAAAGAGATCGTTTGACCTGGTTTTACTGAGTATGATGGGATATCAACGCGTTTACCATCAACTAAAATGTGGCCGTGGTTAACTAATTGACGAGCTGCACGACGAGTGCGAGCTAAACCTAAACGGTATACTAAGTTGTCAAGGCGAGTTTCAAGTAAGATCATGAAGTTTTCACCTTGTACGCCTTGTAATTTACCAGCTTTAAGGTAAGTATTTTTGAATTGACGTTCAGTCATACCATACATATGACGTAATTTTTGTTTTTCAGTTAATTGTAGACCGTACTCTGATTTTTTACCGCGAGAGTTCGGGCCGTGTTGACCTGGTGCGTAAGGACGTTTTGCGATTTCTTTACCTGTGCCGCTTAATGAAATACCAAGACGACGAGATAGTTTCCAAGATGGACCTGTATAACGAGACATAATTGTGTCTCCTCCTTTAAATTTGGTTTTTGTTGTAAAAGAAAAAACCAGTTGTACCCGACATTAAACGGTATTCTATTTTCATGTATCTTCGCCCATGCAGCCGAGAGGGTTACACAATACACCATTCTAACTAAGATAGAAGGAACAAAATACACGATTAAGTTATACAACTACTGCATTCATTTTACACAAAGGCTATTGTATCTTTTTTTTAACAATACGTCAACAAATAGTAATATTACAGTGAAGCAGTAAATTCCAAGTATGAAGTACTAGGAGAATAAAAGAAGTATAAATTAGAGGAAAGAATATCAATTGGAATAAGTAATCTCACAAAAAGAAAGGATTAGGTAATTATACATATAAGGGAAAATGGTTATGAGGCAGAAAATAATCGTTTTTCCAATAAAAACGATACTATTAGAGGTGTTTATTAGAAAAATATTACAAAAATTAATAGTCAATTAGGCATAAAAAGTGTATACTTAAGAATAAGTATTAAGAAACTGACAATGGTAATAGTGAAAGAAAAGGTGATTTAATGATGGAAAATCAACTGAAGATTGATCAATTTAAATCGAATATCCTGAACCTATATATGAATTCAAATATACAACAAAATAAACTTCAGGACTATTTTCTACTATTGGAAGAGAGCCTGAAAGATTTTTTCAATATGGAAGATTGTTTTTTATTCCATTTGATTGATAATAGCCTAAAACCGGTAAACAATATGGATTGTTATAATATCGATTTTAATTTATTATCCCCTTATTTAAAGGGAAATAAAGTTGTAGAATTACCCAAGTTTCTAGAGGAACTTTCGTATTTCAGAAACCATACGAATTTAATGCCACTTATTAGTAACGATAAAATGGATGGAATCATTGTTTTTAAATATAAAAAAACAACTACCCCTTTCGAAATACAATTAACAGATGACATTATAAGCAATATCTCCTCCATTCATAAATTTTTAGTACAAAATCATGAAGTACATTCAAATGAGCAAAAATACCGTAAACTTTATGGAATGACTGACCTTTTTCATTCCACAATGGATATTGATGTAATTTTGCAAAATGTACTCATTACGATTGAAGATAATTTTTCGGATTTAGAAGTAGAACTGATATTATCAAATGATCAGGATCGTCAAACGAAAATCCAGATGAAGCCGTTTGATTACTTATCAGAGCGACCATCAACAATTGAGGCATTTGTGTCTGGAGAGTTGAAAGAAGATATAGCTACTGAAATGGACTGTCGTTTATTAAATGTACCAATTAAAGGTAAGCAAGCAATATACGGCATTTTACAGGTAAAAGCCCCTATTAACTATTCCTTTACCAATTCAGAAAAAGAGTTCATAAAAATGCTTGCCCAGGCATCGGGCAATTCATTGGAAAATGCCAAACTGTATCATCAATCACATCGTTTAATCAGTGATTTGCAGTTAATTAACGAAACTTCACATCGTTTAAATATGAAGCTGACAATTAACGAAATGCTATTATTTTTACAAAAACAATTATTAAAGTCATTCCAACCGATGGAAGTCGGGTTTTTATTTAAAAGGAAAGATTACTATGAAATGACTGAAGTCTGTACCCCTTATTTTAATAAAGAAGAATCTCAAGTATATATTCAATATGTAGAAAAGCACTTTAAAGTAAAGCAGGATCCATTATTTATCGCTGATTTCAGTCGACTTATTGCGGAGGATATTGAATATAAGTCAGTGATGGTTATCCCAATGATTGTTGAAGAAAAGATAATTGGGTTTAGCATTGTATTGCATCAAGAACCGTATTTCTTCTCCTTCGATAGTTTTAAGTTGATGCAATCCCTTATTCATCATTCCTCTTTAGCCATTTCCAACTCTGTTTTAAGAGAGCAATTACAGGAAATGGTGGATCGTGACCATTTAACAAAACTTTATGCGCGTAGTTATTCCGATACGTATGTTGAAAAATCAATTCAAAAAGATGATTCAGGTATGTTTCTACTAATTGATATTGATAATTTTAAAAAGGTCAATGATAGCTTTGGACATCAGATTGGGGATAAAGTGCTCGTTCAAATTGCTGTTCAACTAAAAAAGAAAATTGGTTTGAGAGGAATCTGTTCGCGCTGGGGCGGTGAAGAGCTCGCTATATATATTCCGAATATTCTAGATAATGAGGCATTAAAAGTTTCGAAAGAGCTTGTTGACATGATACCGAAAGTAACGAATCCATCTGTAACAATTTCGGCCGGCATGGTTACATGGTATAAAAGAAATCGACCGGATTTTCAACATATCTTTTTACAGGCGGATACAGCGTTATACAATGCTAAAAGTAACGGGAAAAATCGCGTTTGTGTGTTTGAAAGTTCAATGGAGCTAAAATGTTAAAGGGAGAACCTGGAAAATAATTCAGGGTCTCCCTTTTTTTACTTAATATGTTTTATGAGCACACTGACAAATCGCTCTAATCCTTCTTTATCTTCCGATGTAAAGCGTGCCTCAATCGGGCTATCAATATCTAAAACTCCAAATACCGTTCCATCTGCAGTTAAAGGAATGACGATTTCCGATTTTGATGCTGCATCACAAGCAATGTGTCCAGGGAAAGCATGGACATTATCCACCATAATTGTCTCATTGTTTACAACGGCAGTCCCACAAACACCACGTCCAACAGGGATGCGAACACAAGCGGGTAATCCCTGGAATGGACCAAGCACTAATTCGCCATCCTTCATTAAATAAAAGCCAACCCAATTTATATCTTCTAAAAAGTAATTTAATAAAGCTGACGCATTGCTTAAATTTGCAATGAGGTCGTTTTCCCCGTCCAATAATGCATCAAGATGTTTTGCAAGTTGTTCGTACTGCTCAGTTAGCGTTCCGCTGTAAGTAATATTTGAAAACATTTAAACCTCCGATTAAAAAATAATTTTTTGCTGTAAAACCTCATAATGCTGATGTAAATGCTGTGCAGTATGTGCGTCAGATCCAAAAATAATAGGAATTTTTAATTCTTTTGCGAATTGTACAAATGGTAATGGCGGATAGGGCTCCTTGCAGAATGGTTTACTTAAACCGGCACTATTGAAATCAAGTTCATAATGATGCTGCTTCATTAATATAAGAATTTCCTTAATTTGCAAGGAGTCATCAATTTGTTTTGAATGAGCCAGCTGAAATTTATGAATTAATGTTGGATGACCTATCCGCTTCGGCTTGAATGGACCCAGGTCTGCCAAAATCGATTTTTTAACCGTTTCATAATAGAGTTCATACATAGGGGCGATTCCGCCTACCTTATTAGCAAATTGTAAGTATACTTCGTCGGAAAAGTCAATGCAGACATACTCATCTGCTGTCTGTAAAAAGTGAACTGATAAAATGGCATCATCCAGGAAAGGTCCAAATTCATTTAGAAATTGACGTGTTTGCTGTTCAAAACCGATAATATAATCAACTTCCAAACCGATATTAATAATAATCTTTGATTGATAGTGCTCTTTTAGTGTTTTCAGCTGATGAAGATAGTTTTTCAAATATACTTTATCCATGCCACTGTCCTTATCGGGTGTGGGATCGATAAAGCCATCAGGGAGTGGGGCATGTTCTGTAAAAGATATTTCTTTGAATCCACTTTCAATTGCTTTCTCAATATATTCCTCGAATGAATCTGTGGAGCCATGTGGGCAAAAAGGGGTATGTATATGACCATCGCGCATCATTTTATGCGACCTCCTTCAAAAATATGGGATTTGCAGTAAAAAAACCTGCAAATAGTTCAACAAATAGATTAAAACATGTTATTATTAATAAGACGTATATAGGTAATTTATTGATTTTAATTGGGATTAGGGGGCTTACAATGATAAATTATATCATCATTATTGTCGTCATACTATTAGCATTATTGATTGTAGGGTTGGTAGTACGACGCAAGCATAATGCAGAAATAGGACGATTAGATAAAGAAAAGTTACAAATCCAACACTATCCAATTTTTGAAGAGTTAGCTAAAGTAAAAGCGCTAAATATGAATGGGCAAACAGAAGAGCTATTTGAAAACTGGCGTAATAGATGGTTGGATGTTGTGGATAAACAAATTCCGAAAATTGACGAATTGTTGTTTGATGCGGAAGAATTTATTGATCGTTTCAAATTCAACAAAGCTACACATGCAGAACGGGAAATTGATCAGGAGCTTACAAAGTGCGAGCAAGTTCGTGTACAAATTATTACAGAGCTAGATGAATTAATTGGCAGTGAAGAAAAAAACCGTATCGAAATTGAGCAGTTAAAAGAATATTACCGTTCTGCTCGTAAAACGATTTTGGCACATCAACATTCATTTGGTCCCGCTCTAGAGGAATTGGAAAAGAAGCTTGAGCAGTTTGTACCAAAGTTTGAAGAGTTTGATGAGTTAACGAAAGACGGTAACTACCTACAGGCTCGTGAAATTGTACTTCAGCTGAATGATGAAGCTCAAACTATATTCAACCTACTGAACGAAGTACCAACATTACTTACAGAAATACAGACAAAAATTCCGACAGCGATTCATGAGTTGCGTAATGGGCAGCGTGAAATGGAAGAGCAAAACTATTATTTGCGTCATTTAGAGCTGACAGAATACTTGGATGGGCTTGAAAAAGAATTAGACGTATTGAAGGAAGCTATTGCCGAGTTAAACCTACAGACTGTATTGCCTCGCATTCAGACTATTAATGATGAAATTGATCATTTCTATAATTTACTAGAAAAAGAAGTAATGGCAAGAAAATATGTCGAACGCAATTGTACGGGTATGTATAGTACGATTAATGAAGTGATGCGATTAACAAAAGATATTAGCGATGAAGTGGCCTATATTCAGCATAGCTATCGATTGCAAGACAAAGAGGCTGAAATTCCAAAAGTCGGTTTGAAGCATTTGGAAGTTTTACAAAGACGCTATGAATTATTGTCTACACGTGTACAGGAAGAAAAGTCCGCATATTCAAGCCTTCAGGAAGAATTGAAGGAAATTACGGATGAAATTGAGCGCATTGCAGAAGAACAAGAGAGCTTTTCAAATAAATTAAAGAATTTACGGATTGACGAGAATAAGGCAAGGGCTGAATTGGAAACTTTAAAGCGTTTGCTGCAAAATACAGAACGCTTGCTAGGGCGCGCTAATATTCCTGGGATACCAGAGGAGATGGATGCGCGATTGGAAGAAGCGGCAGAACGTATTTTTGTGGTGGTGCAAAGTTTACAAGAAGTACCATTAAATATTGTACAGGTAAATCAACATTTACTAAGTGCAAAGCAATCCATTGAAGAAACACATGAAAAAGCACAGGAAATGATTGAGAATGTTTTAATAATCGAGCGTCTCATTCAGTTTGGAAACAGATATCGCGCAAATAATCGCCAAGTTCATGAAAGTTTGCTTGAAGCAGAGGATGCATTTAAAAAGTTCCGCTACATAAAGGCATTGGAAGACGCAGCTAGGGCAGTTGAAATTGTAGATCCTAATGCTATTAATCGTATTGAAGAGCTTGTACAAGAACAACTGATTTCAAAATGATAAGCATAACGGTTACATGTTGAACGATTTAGCGTTATAATAAATAAGCAAATTAAAGAGGTTGTGGTAATGGTTTAATAGACTATTACCACAACCTCTCTGCTTGATATGAAATTATCTATAAAGCATTGCGTTGCATTGATTAGGGGATCTCCTATCCATCCTTGTCGTAAAGCTGAATAGTTTAAAAAAGAAGGTAGAGTATAGATGATTTATTTAGATAATAGTGCCACAACAAAACCACACGAGGATGTTCTAAAAACATTCTTGGCAGTGAATGAGCAATATTTTGCAAATCCGGCTTCCATCCATCGTGCCGGTGTTGAGTCAAATGCGTTATTAACAAAAGCTCGTGAGCAATTAGCAAATATTTTGCATACTGAAGAAAAAAACATATTATTTACTTCTGGGGGAACAGAGTCAAATAATGCCGCAATTTTTGGTCTTGCAAAATCAAGTAATTTTAGAGGCAAGCATATTATTACGACTGAAATAGAGCATCCCTCGATTTTGGAAGCCGTTAAGCGTTTAGAAGAAGAAGGCTATGAAATCGACTATTTAAAAGTAAATAAATATGGGATTATATCTTTAGAGGAATTAAAACAAAAACTTCGTAAAGATACCATTATCGTGAGTATTATGCATGTAAACAATGAAATGGGTGCAATACAGCCAATTAAAGAAGCAGCACAAATAATTCATAAACAATGTCAAGCGATGTTCCACGTTGATGCGATTCAAAGTTTTGGTAAGTTGCCTGTATTGTTTGAAGGCGATGAAGGTCCGGATGTTATTTCTGTTTCAGGTCATAAAATCCATGGTCTAAAAGGGAGCGGTCTGTTAGCATTTCGTAAAAAACCACAACTGAAGGCATTTATCGTTGGCGGGGGACAAGAATTTGGTTTACGAAGTGGAACGGTTCCAGTACCACAAGCTGCTGCATTGGCAAAAGCGGCGCGTTTAGCTGTTGAGAATATGCCTGTACATGTCCAGAACTATAAAAAATGGTCAGCAGAACTTCATCATTTCTTTGAGCAATTTGACCAAGAGGTATATATACTTTCGCCAAAAGACGGAGCACCACATATTTTGTCGTTTAGTGTAAAAGGTTTAAAAGGTGAAATTTTAATTAATGCATTACAAAAGCGTGATATTATCGTTTCAACATCAAGTGCTTGTTCATCTAAACAAACGAAAACAAGCCATGTTGTGGAAGCGTTGAATATCGATAGTCGATACAAAAACGGCGTATTGCGTCTAAGCTTCGGCACAAATAATACAGACGAAGATATTGCTGCTTTTAAAAAGCAATTTTCAGTCGTTATGAAAGAGTTAAAAGGAGAAATTACGCAATGATTTTTAAAGAAATTTTAGTTCGCTACGGCGAATTATCAACAAAAGGACGTAACAAAAAAGATTTTATTAGCCGTTTACGGGATAATGTACGTTATTCATTCAATGATATTGCACCACTGAAAATTCGTGCAGAACGTGATCGCATGTTTATTGAAATTGAAAACAAAGAAAAATTTGCTGTACTAATGGACCGTTTACCAAATGTATTTGGTATCCAATCTATCAGCCCTGTTGCATCTTGTGAAAAAGATTTAGATGTAATGAAAGCATTAGCAATGGAAATTTTAGAAGACTACCGCGAACGAGGTGATTTAACGTTTAAAGTGGAAGTGCATCGTACAGATAAAACATTCCCACTGGATACGCATGAATTGCAGCGTGAAATGGGTGCAGCTCTATTACCAAACTTCCCTAACTTTAAAGTACAGGTGAAAAATCCGGATGTTGCACTACGTATTGAAGTACGTGATGATGCAATCTATATGATGGCACAAGTAATTCAAGGTGCTGGAGGAATGCCAATCGGTTCAAATGGCCGAACACTGTTAATGCTTTCCGGTGGTATTGATAGCCCCGTTGCTGGGTATTTAATGATGAAGCGTGGCGTTAGATTAGATGCCATTCACTTCTTCAGTCCACCATATACGAGCGATAATGCATTGCAAAAAGTAAAAGAACTTGCAAATGAATTAACTAAATTCGGTGCAAATATTCGTCTGCATGTCATTCCATTCACAGAATTACAAGTAGCTGTAAAAGATGCGGTTCCAGATAATATGTCTATGACTTCCACTCGTCGTATGATGATGAAAGTTGCTGATAAAGTTCGTGAAGAAATTGGTGCACTAGGAATCGTAACAGGTGAAAGCCTAGGGCAAGTTGCTTCCCAAACTTTAGAAAGCCTAACTGCTATTAATGATGTGACAAATACGCCAATTTTACGTCCGTTAATTTCAGCTGATAAAAATGACATTATTAAAATTGCGAAGGATATCGGCACATATGAAACATCAATACAGCCTTTTGAAGATTGCTGTACGATTTTTACACCATCTAGTCCGAAAACTAAGCCAAAATTAGAAAAAGTACTTCATTTTGAAAGTTTTACGGAATTTGATGATTTAATTGAGCGAGCAGTGAAAAACCGCGAAGTTCATGTGTTTCCACAAAAAGAAGTAAAAGAAGATAAATTTGCTGATTTACTATAAGTTTATACTATAGAAATGATTTCCTAATCGAACTATAAATTACCTGCCTTTTTTGTGTATTAAACTTTTCTCCTGGTGCATTCTAATGTCACAAGGAGGTGAGCAACACATGGCAAACAACAATAGTTCAAACAAATTACGTGTACCTGGTGCACAACAAGCGCTTGACCAAATGAAATACGAAATTGCACAAGAGTTTGGTGTACAATTAGGAGCAGAAGCATCATCTCGTGCAAACGGATCTGTAGGCGGAGAGATTACGAAACGCCTAGTTCAGATGGCTGAGCAACAATTACGTGGTGGAAACCAATAATAAAATTTATGAAAAAGGACCGTTACTTTATGTAGCGGTTCTTTTTTATTTTGCAGGTAATAAAAAAATTTATCCATTAAAAATGGCGGAATATTTTGATATTAATGATTTTCATTATTATACTAAATGAGTAAGATCTTTTTTAAACAAAGGGGAGATTTAAAAATGAATCAAGACTATTTAGTAGCACCGGCAAATTATAATATTGTGGATGAATTTGAAAAGCACGAAAATAAAGCGAACAAAATAGCATTGATTTTCCAGGAGGAAAATGGAAAGGAAAGTCGATATACATATGAAGAACTTTTGCTGCAAGCAAATCAAGCAGCAAATGCCTTTTACGCGAAAGGCTTAAAAAAAGGTGATGTTATTTTAATTATGTTACCACGCTGTCTGGAAGCATATGTTTCTTATATCGGCGCATTAAAAGCAGGACTAGTAATAATTCCAAGTTCAGAATTACTAAGAGCAAAGGATATTGAATATCGATTGAATCATTCTGAAGCAAAAGCAATTATCGTAATGGAGCAGTTTGTAAAAGAATTTGAAGGTGTTGAAAGTTTATCTAATGTTGAACGCTTTATTGTTGGAAACAGCAAAGAAGGCTGGACTTCGTTAATGGAGCTTGCTCAGCAACAATTAAAAGAATTTAATTCTGTTAATACATCATCAAATGACTTAGCATTTTTAGCTTATACATCCGGTACAACGGGAAATCCAAAAGGTGTAATGCATTCACATGGATGGGGATATGCGCATTTACGCACGACAGCGGCAGAGTGGCTTGGTGTACAGGATGGAGATACAGTTTGGGCAACAGCTGCACCTGGTTGGCAAAAATGGATATGGAGTCCGTTCTTGGCGGTGTTAGGGAGTGGCGCAACAGCATTTGTATATAAAGGGAAATTTGAGGCTAAGCAATATTTGCATTTAATTGAGCAGCATAAGATAAACGTGCTTTGCTGTACACCAACTGAATACCGAATGATGGCTAAATTAGATCAATTAGGTTCATTTGATTTAAATTCATTGCGAAGTGCAGTATCAGCTGGTGAACCGTTAAATCGGGAAGTAATTGAAACATTTAAGCGGGAGCATAATTTAGTAGTGCGGGATGGATATGGGCAAACGGAAAACACATTGCTAATAGGAACATTGCTAAATACAGAATTACGTTCCGGCTCAATGGGAAAACCAACGCCAGGTAACATTATTGAACTGGTAAATGAGGAAGGTGAGCCGGTTCCAGTAGGTGAAGTTGGGGATATTGCTGTACACAAATCAACTCCAGCGCTATTTAAAGGCTACTATAAAGACCCAGAGCGTACAGCAATTCAATATCGTGGTGATTGGTATATTACAGGTGACCGTGCTACGAAAGATGATGACGGTTACTTTTGGTTTGAAGGGCGCAATGATGATATTATTATTTCTTCTGGCTATACTATTGGTCCATTTGAAGTGGAAGATGCTTTAACTAAGCATCCTGCTGTACAAGAGTGTGCTGTTGTGGCAAGTCCTGATGAAGTACGGGGAAATATTGTAAAAGCGTTTATTGTACTAAAAGACCAATCGTTGAAAGATAGCCCAACAATCGTAGAAGATTTACAAAATCACGTTAAACAACTGACAGCACCATATAAATATCCACGTGTTATTGAATTTCTAGATGAATTACCTAAAACAATTTCAGGGAAAATACGTCGTGTCGAATTGCGTTTAAAAGAGTTGAAATAACAATTTCCGATATTATTTCCTGGGGAATATTGAAAAAAGGTGGCGAATATTGCCGCCTTTTTTTAGGAAATAACGATGGATATAAAACTCTAGTACTGAATTATCTTTTCATTGAAACTTTTTTAATATACCATCGTACATATAATAAGGAGGCGAAGGCATGAATACAAAACGAGTAGTAGCTTTAATAATAGCTGCCGTATTATTATTTTTCTCAATTGGGATTAATACGATTATTACTATTTTTAAAACCGATTTCTTTAGTAGCTTTGATACTATGATGGGGTCAGGTGCTCTTACATATGAAAATGTAATCGAATCAGGTGATTTTACGGAGCGCATTGCCAATTTGAAAGTTGATGGTGTAATTCAGGATGTTGGAGAACCAAGTATTTGGGAAACTGTTGATTATAATCATCAAGCATTTCTGGAACAGTTGGACGCTGTTTTAAAAGATGAAACGGTTAAGGCAGTTCTTTTAACGGTTAATACACCAGGTGGTGGTGTAATCGAATCAGAAGAAATATACCAAAAGTTATTACAAATTAAAGAAGAAAAACAAATACCGATTTATGTAACGATGGGGGCGATGGCTGCTTCTGGTGGCTATTATATCTCAGCACCAGCAGATAAGATTTTTGCCCAGCGCGAAACGATTACAGGATCAATTGGTGTAATTATGCAGTCAATCAATTATGAGAAATTAGCTGAAAAAATCGGAGTCGAATTTGAAACGATTAAATCTGGCGAGCATAAGGATATGTTCGGAGGGTCACGCCCATCTACTGAAGAAGAGCTAGCAATGCTTCAAGAGATGATTGATGAATCTTATGAACATTTTGTCGATATTATTGAAACTGGACGTAATATGTCGGAAGCAGAAGTGAAAAAGGTTGCTGATGGTCGTGTATTAGGTGGTTCACAGGCATTAAGAGCAGGCTTAGTAGATGAAATCGGTAATGAAGAAGCAGCTATCAATGCATTACGTGCAGACTATAGTTTGGAAGATGCAGAGTTGTTTGAATATACGATGGATACATCGAGCTGGGGGTTATTTTTAGGTGCCAAATTAGGCTCAATGTTCAGCCCATCAGCAGAATCACAAGTTTTATCTAAAATTATTTCATCAACGAATTCACCGCGTATGATGTATTTATACGGTGACTACTAATAGGGGGGAAAGCAATGACTGAAGCAATCGAAGTAGTTGATACAACATCTGCCGAAGAGCTGCCTTCTATTAAACAAAAAACAGCGGGTTTTTGGATGCGTTTTTGGGCTTTTGTATTGGATTCCCTTGTCATTAGTGCAATAGTAGGTATATCTATAAAGCCAATATTTGCTTTAATGGATTGGGACACAGCTAGCAATGTTTGGTATGCGCCAATGACCATTATATCTGGAATTATTTTTTATGCTTATTTTGTCCTGTTGACGAAGTTCTTTAAGCAAACATTAGGGAAAATGGTTTTTGGCATAAAGGTTGAAAAGGAAAATGGCGAATCATTGGACTGGATGACTATTCTGTTTCGTGAAGTAGTAGGCAGATTTATTAATGGAACATTATTGTACTTACCATATTTAATCGTCGCTTTTTCACCGAATAATAAAAGTATTGCAGATTATTTTGCGGATACTGTTGTCATTCATGAAAGAATTTATACTAAAGATGTTTAAAAAATATTAGAAGGGGAATTGTAAATTATCGACACCTTCTATAGAAAAGAAAGGGTTGCTTCGTGATCAATTTGATACCGAGCAACCCTTTTCTTTATTTAGTAAGTGAATGTAAGCTCAGTTAGTTGCATTTTTCAAATCATGTTTAGTAATATTAGGGAATATAAAGGAGGCGTATAGTTATGGCACAAGTAACATTTAAAAACGGTCCGGTAACATTAATCGGCAATGAGGTAAAAGTAGGGGATCAAGCCCCAGATTTTAAAGTATTAGCAAACGATTTATCAGAGGTAACACTAAAGAACTCTGAGGGTAAAATTCGCTTATTTTCAGTTGTACCATCATTAGAAACAGGTGTTTGTGACAAGCAGACACGTACATTTAATGAAGCAGCAGCCAATTTAGGTGAAAATGTAGTCATTTATACAGTTTCAATGGACTTGCCATTTGCTCAAAAACGCTGGTGTGGAGCAGCAGGTATTGACAATGTCGTAACCGTATCTGACCACCGCGATGCATCTTTTGGTGAAGCGTATGGCGTACATATGAAAGAATTACGCCTATTAGCACGTTCAATTTTTGTAGTTGATGAAGCAGGCAAAGTAACTTATGTAGAATATGTTCCAGAAGGTACAGACCACCCTAACTATGACGCAGCAATTGAAGCTGTAAAAGCCATTTCAAAATAATTTCGTTTTTTACGATTTTGTTGTAAAGTAAATAAATGAAGATGGATACCCACTCAATGATTATTGAGTGGGTTGTTCATTTGTGGATTGGAAAATAGATTTCAAAAGAGAATCCACAGTAAAGAGGTGGTGTCTCACTTTTTAGTGGGTATCGTTTCTTTGATGAATAGGAATGAGGGAGTTATTTTTATGGAGAAGTTTGAACAAATCTTTAAATACATTAATGACCATGCTGAAACTATTGTTGCCCAAGAAGAGCAGGATTATTTAGAAGCGTTGTTACAAACATTGGAAGAAACACTTGATGGGAAATTTGAGTGGCAAGTAGAAGGTGCAACTAAGGAAGATATGCGTAAAGCTATCCAAATTGCGATTCTTAAAGGTATGCGTAAAAGTGCTCAGCCAAATCACCAAATGACCCCTGACACGTTAGGACTGATTGTGAGCCATTTTGTGGAGCGCTGCTTTGAACAGGAACTCACTGAGCGATCAATATCAATAGTAGACCCAGCCTTAGGGACAGGAAATTTACTGTTTACATTAATGAATGCGTTTGAAGGTAAAGTGGAAGCTACTGGGGTAGAAGTTGATGATGTGCTAATTCGATTAGCCGCAGCAACTGGAGACTTAGTTGAACAACCTGTAACACTATTTCGCCAGGATGCACTCGAGAAGCTACTAGTCGATCCGGTAGATGCAGTGGTATGTGACTTACCTGTAGGTTATTATCCGAACGAAGAGGTAGCACTTGATTATGAATTATGTGCAGCAGAAGGAATGAGTTATTCACACCACTTATTTATTGAGCAATCGCTGAATTATACAAAAGAAGGCGGCTTTGCATTTTTCTTAGTTCCATCTAACTTATTTGAATCTGACCAAGCAAAGCAATTGCATCAGTATATTAAGGGCCATGCGTGGATTCAGGCTGTCATCCAGCTCCCTGAAAATCTATTCGCTTCAAAAGCACATGAGAAAAGTATTTTAATTTTACAGAAGCAAAGTACACAACTAAAAGCACCACGTGAAGTTTTATTGGCAAAAGTACCTAATATGTCCAATAGAGAAGCGTTGGCAATGTTTTTTGAAAAGGTACGTATGTGGAAAGAAAGCAATAATCAAAAACGTTAATATACATCATGATGTTAGTTTAACTGAAGAAACAGATATTATAGAGCCAAAAATGCCATCTACTCAATGTGAGAAGATGGCATTTTACTTTTAAACTATGAAATCATTCTGGAGTACGAATTACTAATACGTCACATTTAGCAGTACGAACGATTGATTCTGAAACTGATCCGATTAAGAAACGTTCTACAGCGTTTAAACCAGTAGCTCCACAAATGATTAAATCTGCTTCTACAATATTTGAAAGGTCTTTTGTAATAATATTTTTAGGAGAACCATACTCGATGATAAGATTTACATTCTCAACACCATCTTCTTCTGCTTGCTTTTTATAGCCATTCAGTAGTTCTTCAGCATGTTGTTGAGCACGCTCAGCAATTGAACGATCATAAGCTTCGATAGCAGCAAAAGAACGTGTATCGATAACGTTTACTAAATTAATTGTTGCACCTTCATTGCGTTTTGCTACATCAATTGATTTACGGAACGCATATTCAGCCTCTTTAGAACCGTCTACCGCTACTACAATGCTTTTATAATGATTTGCCATTTCCATTACCTCCTAATTTTTCTATGACTTCATTATAACAAATGTTTTTCGAATAGAAACACCTAACCCCGAAAATTAAAAAAATTACCATTGTTATGTCACGATTTAGGTTGGAAATGTACATAATTTGTTCAAATACTATGATAATATATTTTTATTACAATATTTAATATAATTTCTAATTTAAATATTGTCAGTAAAGCGTACTATTCTGAATAAATTTTATATTTAAAATAAATCTACTATTTTTGTGTTAAAGTTGGTAGAATGGATTTGAATTATGTTATGCATTTTTCTAAGCGATGTTTATAGGGAGGAATTACGTTGAAAATCGGGGTACCGAAAGAGATAAAAAATAATGAGAATCGTGTGGCAATGACACCAGCAGGAGTATTGTCATTAATTGCTAATGGTCATGAAGTGTATATTGAAAAAGGTGCTGGGTTAGGTTCAGCATTTACAGATGATGACTATATTGCAGCTGGCGCAAAAATTGTAGATACAGCTGCAGATGCATGGAATGCGGAAATGGTTCTGAAAGTAAAAGAACCTGTTAAGAGTGAATATAGTTATTTCCGTGAAGGTTTAATATTATTTACTTATCTACATTTGGCACCAGAACCAGAACTTACAAAGGCTTTACTAGAAAAGCGTGTTACAGGGATTGCATATGAAACGGTTCAATTACCAAACCGTTCATTACCATTATTGACACCGATGAGTGAAGTGGCAGGTAAAATGGCGACTCAAGTTGGTGCGCATTATTTAGAGAAATACCAAGGTGGAAAAGGGATTTTACTTGGGGGTGTCTCAGGTGTTCCACGCGGGAAAGTAACTGTAATTGGTGGCGGTATTGCTGGTACAAATGCAGCGAAAATTGCAGTAGGTATGGGCGCGGATGTAACAGTGATTGACTTAAGCCCAGAACGTTTACGTCAGCTTGAAGATATATTCGGTCGTGATGTACAAACTTTAATTTCTAACCCATACAATATTGCTGACGCTGTTCGCTCGGCAGATTTAGTTATTGGATCTGTTTTAATTCCTGGAGCTAAGGCACCGAAATTAGTTACAGAAGAAATGATTAAATCTATGTCACCAGGATCAGTTGTAGTTGATATTGCGATTGACCAAGGTGGTTGTTTCGAAACTTCTGAAAAGGTTACGACACATGACAACCCAACATTCGTTAAACATGACGTAGTTCACTATACAGTTGCAAATATGCCTGGTGCAGTGCCACGTACATCTACACTGGCATTAACAAATAATACAGTGCCATATGCACTGCAAATTGCCAATAAAGGATTTATTAAAGCGTGTTTAGACAATACAGCATTAAAGCTTGGTTTAAACACGGTAGATGGGCATGTTGTCTATGAGGCGGTAGCAGATGCACAGGGATTACCTTATGTAGCTGTAGATGACGTTTTAGGCGTATTGACAGGATTAAACAGCTAAAAGTAATATAAAATGTTTTAAACAAAAAATACTCGGATGTTAACCAATTAACGTCCGAGTGTTGTTTATTGATTATTTAATTCACCGAAACAAGCTCTGCTGTAATTTCACCTTCAAAGTTTTTAACTCGAATTATACCGTAATCTTTTGCTAAATAAAGTTTAGATCCATTTGGATATTTGATGACTACAACATTCTTAAAAGTCCCTGCTTTAGTCTTTAAAGTAGTCGATGTACTTTCAACAACTACTTCTGTTTTCGTATTCGATTCAATTCCATAATCCGTATCATAAATTGTCGACTTTTCCTTCATCGGATAACTTAAAGAAAAGAAGAAAACATCAGAATAGGCTACACCAAGTTCGAAACTATTTTCATTTTCGATATATGTGTATCCAATAAAATCTTCTTCCATTAAGCTAACGGAATTCCTTATATCTGGATTGATGGAAGCTTTATACGTAGTTTTTGCTCCTCCTTCAAAAGAAGGTTCATACGTATAGTTTCGATTAGCTTTAGGGAGTAGACCATTCGTAATAACAGGTGATTTTTTAGGTTCAAATTTTTCCGGTTTTTCCGTCGTTAAAGTTTTTGAATGAATATAACCTTTATTGCCGTTATGTGTTATATAAGCCCATTGTCTATCTTTTGAAAGTACGGTAACTTTAGAAAAGTTTTCAATGAGTGATAATTGTTTTGCACTAGGTGATGGCGCATCACGTAAAAAAATATTTTCTTCTGCATTAATAAACTGAGTCGACTCGGCATGTGCTGGCTGCGTTTGTAATAAACTAAATGGCATTAGAAGCATAAGCAGGATGATTAGCATAAATAACGATAATTTTTTCATGATGCACTCCCTTTCTTGATTTTAATTTTCTCTATAAAATACCTATTCCTTAATTTTACCTATAGAAAACGAGTAAAAATATGGGAATAACCTTAAAAGTATATAAATCCGAGTAGTTCAATATCGCGAAAACATTGATATGCCTTCACTTAATAACAACTCCTCACAGCGAAAGATTATTATCAAATCCCCTACAAAAAATATTCTCATGGACAATTATATTACTGAGACTTTTCTTTATTCCTACTTTATTTTAAAAATAAAATACTAAATATGTTCTAAATCTTATAAGTGCCTAAGATTGAATAATTGCGGAAATAGAGGAATAGCATAATGTCTCTCACAAAAAAGGGTTGTATTGAAGTCCAAAATGAACTAACAATACAACCTTTTATGTGTTAAATATTTTTTTGAACGATTGCTGCTAAAGCGAGGACTGTGTCAAAGCTGTTACCTGGGAATTCAGCTATGCTGACATAGCAATTAGATTTATAAAATTACTAATTCCTTAGTAAACTTCGTTAATATTTCTACGCCGTCGTTTGTTACGACTACATCATCTTCAATACGAACTCCGGCTGCGTCTGATTTATAAATCCCTGGTTCGATTGTAAATACTGTACCGGGCTGTAAAGTCATTTCATTTGTTCCTGTAATTGATGGGAACTCATGGACTGAAATTCCAAGCCCATGACCTAAACGGTGAGTGAAATATTCACCATATCCTGCATCAGTAATTATATCACGGGAAATTTTATCTAGATCCATTGCGCGAACACCTGGTTTTACTGCTTCGATTGCTGCTTCATTAGCGTGGCGTACTGTATTGTAGATTTTCATTTGTTCTTCATTTGGCTGACCGAATGCTACTGTTCGTGTAATATCTGAACAATACCCTTCATAAATAACACCTAAATCGAATAATATGAAGTCACCTTTTTGAATTTTGCGATCACCCGGAGTACCGTGTGGAGAAGCTGTTTTTTCACCTGCAAGTACCATCGTATTGAAGCTCATCGCATACCCTTTTGCCTTAATGGCAGATTCAATTGTATTTAAAATTTCCATTTCTGTTTTGCCTTCAGCGATTGCGTCACAGCCTACTTCAATTGCAAAGTCTGCTAATTGTGCGGCTTTACGTAATTTCACAAGCTCTTCTTCGTCTTTACAAATACGGAGTGCATTTACCTTTTCGTCGATATTTGTAAATTTCAAAGTATCAAAACGATCTTGGATTGCTTCTAAACGTTCAACTGTTAAATGGGATTTTTCGATTGCCAATGTATTAAATGCTACGTTTCGTGCTCGAACGGCCTTTGCCACAACATCCCATGCATTTTCAGTATCTTCATGTCCAATTACTTCATAAGACCATCCCGCTGCTACAACGTCTGGTATTTCCATTTTTGGACAAATTAAAAAAGGCTCTGCGTTTTTAAATACCATGACACCGAGTAAACGTTCATGCGGATCACTTTTAAAATTAGAAAAGTAAAACACATTATCGGGAGTAGTGATAAAAGCAGCATCCCACTCATTTTCTACTAAATATTGCTGTAATTGATTTTGCTTTGACATATTAAAAATCCCCTTTATTTCCTAAGATTGAATTCATAATAAGCATATCAAAAAAAGGAGATTTATGCATAAGTATCGAATAGATCAGAGGTGACAATATATCTTTTAGGAGGGTAATTTTATGAAAGTTTCATATCATGGGCATTCAGTTATAAAAATAGTAACGAATGGTACAACTATTTTAATAGACCCTTTTATAAATGGAAATGGTCTTACAGATTTAAAAGTTGCAAACGAAAATCCGGATGTTATTTTATTGACACACGGCCATAATGATCACGTAGGAGATACGGTTGAATTGGCCAAAAAGAATAATGCGCTTGTTGTTGCACCAAATGAGCTAGCCGATTATTTAGGCTGGCAAGGGTGCAATGTTCATAATATGCATATCGGTGGCGCGCACGAATTTGAATTTGGGAAGGTTAAGTTTACACAGGCTTTCCATGGTTCTTCATATGTAACGGAGAATAAGGAGATTATTTATACGGGCATGCCTTCAGGAATTTTATTTACAGCAGAAGGAAAAACAATTTACCATGCTGGTGATACGGCATTGTTTGGAGACATGGAACTGATAGGAAAACGACATCCAATTGATGTGGCTTTCCTGCCAATCGGGGATAATTTTACAATGGGACCAGAAGATGCAGCGTATGCAGTAACATTATTAAAACCAAAAATTGTTGTCCCGATACACTACAATACATTCCCACCAATTACACAAAACCCTGGCGAATTTGCGAAGCTTGTAGAAGGGGCGGAAGTCCAAATTCTAAAGTCAGGTGAATTTGTAGAATTTTAATATAAAAAAGCAAACTGCCCAACCTTGTAAACCTGGTTGGGCAGTTTGTCTTATTTTTTGTTGTTTTTTATAAGCAAAAATGGGGGTATAGATATGGAATATATATAATTGCAACGTTTAAATATGGTACACTAAGGACATAAATGAATGATGAGAAATAGGTGATGTAATTGTCAACAAAACACGAGAAAATATTACAATACATTGAATCACTACCAGTTGGCGATAAAATATCTGTCCGTCAAATTGCAAAGGAAATGCAAGTAAGTGAAGGGACAGCTTATCGTGCGATTAAAGAAGCTGAAAATCGTAGGCTAGTTAGTTCAATTGAACGTGTAGGAACCATTCGTATTGAAAAGAAAAAGAAAGAAAATATTGAACGATTAACATTTGCGGAAATTGTAAATATTATTGATGGTCAAGTGTTGGGTGGGAAGTCAGGTCTACATAAGACGTTAACTAAATTTGTAATCGGTGCGATGAAGCTTGACGATATGATGCGATATACAGATGCAGGAAGCCTTCTGATTGTTGGAAACCGTACACAAGCTCATGAATATGCATTAAAAACCGGTGCGGCCGTATTAATTACAGGTGGTTTTGATACGACGGATTTGAATAAAGCATTGGCTGATGAATTGGATTTACCGATTATTTCAACAACATACGATACGTTTACAGTAGCTACAATGATTAACCGTGCTATTTATGACCAATTAATTAAAAAAGATATTTTACTTATTGAAGATGTATACGTACCAATGGAGGATACTGCCGTACTAAGAAATAGTGATACCATTGCAGACTTCCATAGACAGAATCGCCGAACAACACATGGGGCATTCCCTGTTTTAACACATCAAAATAAGCTAGTTGGTATGATTACGAGTAAAGATGTTATTGGGAAAGAAGAGTCAGAACCGATTGATAAGGTTATGACAAAGAATCCAATTGCTGCTTCCATGAAAACAAGTGTAGCCTCTGCAGGCCACCGAATGATTTGGGAAGGGATAGACTTGCTTCCGGTCATAGATGAAGATGGGCTGTTAAAAGGGGTTATTAGCCGTCAGGACGTTTTAAAGGCGATACAATTAGCACAGCGTCAGCCACAGCACGGAGAGACAATTGATGATTTGGTTAAAAATGAGATGCGTGTTATGGGTGAAGAAGAAATCGCTGTGGAGTTTACAGTCACACCGCAAATGACAAATCAATTTGGCGCGATTTCCTATGGTGCCTTTACCATTTTACTTTCGGAAGTTGGAGCTTTTGCATTGAAACGTCGTAAGCGTGGAGAAGCTGTTGTAGAAAATATGAATATTTACTTTATCAAGCCTGTACAGATGGAGAGTGTGTTAACGGTCCGTCCAAGAATTTTGGACATGTCCCGTAAATTTGTGAAGATGGATTTTGAAGTATTTAGTGGAGCAAATCTTGTTGGAAAAGCGATGATGACTTTCCAACTATTAGAACGATAATGTAAAAGTGTTATTGAATTTAAATAATAAAAAGGGGTGTCCTCAAGGTCAACACCTTTAGAAACACCCTTTTCATTTACTTATTTAATTCATATTCTTCATGTACGTAACGTCCTTCATGACGCATACGTTTATAATTGTTTACACCTAAACCGGCACCTAAAACAATAAATACTGCTGCAATGGCAAATCCAATTATATCGGGATATAAGATTATTGCATTAAGGCCGAAGAAAATCAAAAATGATGCAAGTGAAACACCTGCTTTTGCAGTATACCATTTTCGGCGAATAGGCAAAGTAGAGCGGAATTGCTTCGTTTTAAAATAAAAGTAAAATACAAGTGATGCTACAATACCAGCAACGAACAGAAAATTTAAATAGACCATAGTGAACCTCCTAGTAGCCAAACTACTAAATATTGTAACGATTTTTCATAAAAAATGATATAGGTTTTCACTATGTACGAGGGGGAAATGTTGTGAAACGTCAAATAATTGACAAAATTAAACAATATGACACAATTATACTTCACCGCCATGTACGACCAGATCCAGATGCATATGGATCTCAAATTGGTTTGGCAGAATTAATACGTGCGAATTATCCGGAGAAAGAAGTATTTACAGTCGGTGAACATGATCCGTCTTTATCGTTTTTAGCTTTCCCGCAAAATATAGAAGATACGAAGTTTAATAATGCACTCATTATTGTAACTGACACAGCAAATACAGAGCGTATTGATGACGAACGCTATAAAAAAGGTGACTCTATTATTAAAATCGATCACCATCCAAATGACGATGCATATGGTGATTTACTATGGGTTGATACTAATGCAAGCTCATGCAGTGAGATGGTTTATGAACTTTTTGAAGAAGGCAGAGAGTATGCCAATTGGCAAATGTCCGATGCAGCAGCACGACTCTTATTTGCAGGCATTGTTGGAGATACGGGTCGTTTCCTTTTCCCAAGTGCGAGTCCAAAAACATTTGAAACTGCAGGTCAGCTAGTCCAATATAATTTCGACCGCAATCAAGTATTTGATGGTATGTACGAGATGGAACGCAAACTTTTAAATTTACAAGGGTACGTATACCAGCATTTTGAAATGGATGAAAACGGCATGGCCTACATTAAATTGCCTTCATCTATTTTAAAGCAATATGATGCTACACCTTCCGAAACATCCCTATTAGTTGGCTCGTTGGGCAATGTGAAAAATATCCGTGCATGGGTTATGTTTATCGAAGACAATGATACAATTCGTGTTCGTTTACGTTCGAAAGGTCCGATTATCAATGGGCTGGCAAAAAAATATAATGGCGGAGGACACCCGTTAGCATCCGGTGCAACAGCCTATACTTGGGAAGAGGCAGATCAAGTAATTGATGATTTAAAAGCTATTTGTAAAGAATATAAATAATATGTTGGAGGGATGAAGCGTGACTGTATATCCACAAATACGGACAAGTGCCGATTTATTAAAAAGTACAATTCGTCTTGAAGAGCTCATCCCTTTTTTACATCAACAAAAGGCAAAAAGCTGTGCAATCGTCAATACGAAATTGTACGGACTTTTGCCTTTTTGGTTTGAAATGAAAAGGGCCGGCATACATCCGGTAATTGGGTTGACAATACAGCTAGAATGGACAGAAGAACAGTCATTGCCGCTTGTATTATATGCGAAAACAAACGAAGGCTATCAAAATCTATTGAAGATTTCCAGCAGTATTGCGATTCGATCGGATCAAACAATTCCTTTAAGATGGTTGCTGGCCTATGGAAAAGGAATAGTCTTTATGATTCCCGCTCTTGATTTACAAGGAAGATGGCTGCAGCAAACGGCTGAGAATACATTGCTGGAGATTAAAAATGCTTATTCTAATGAGCTATATATTGGAATATCACGTGGATCAAATGAAGGCCCATTTGAAAGACAAGCTGTAGAATTTGCAGTGAAAAATGGGTTGCCAATTGTTGCGACACATGAATCACTATTTTTGAAAGAAGAGGATTTTTTTTCATATGAAGTTGCCCAAGCCATCGAAACAGGTGTGAAACTTAATGAAGCAGCAATAAACAATAAACAGGAAAGCTATGTATTAACTGCAGAGCAATGGCAAGGGAAGTTCCAGGATGAACCACAATGGCTCTTACAAATGGAAAGTTTATTAATGAGCTGTCAAGTTCAATTAACTACGAATGATGTTTATATGCCAAGATTTCCTCTACAGAAAGGGGATACGGCAGAAAAGATATTGCAGCAGCAAGTAGTTGCTGGACTGCAGCGCAGATTAAAAATGGATTCATTGCCGAGTCAGTATTTGGAACGGATGAACTATGAGTTGGACGTCATTCAATCAATGGGGTATTCTGATTATTTTTTGATTGTTGCTGACTTTATGCGATTTGCACGAGAGGAACAAATATTAACAGGTCCAGGACGAGGCTCTTCTGCGTCATCGCTCGTTGCCTATGCACTTGAAATTACACAAGTAGACCCTCTACAATATGATTTACTATTCGAGCGCTTTTTAAATCCTGAGCGCATAACTTTACCGGATATCGATATTGATTTTTTGGATACGAGGCGTCATGAAGTAATTCAATATGTGGCGAAAAAATATGGGAAGCAGTATGTCGCGCAAATTATTACGTTTGGTACGCTATCGGCAAAAGCTGTTGCACGAGATGTCGCCCGAATGTTCAATTTTGAAAGTGAAACATTGGAGATGATTTCAAAACTTATTCCAAATAAACCAGGTATTACGTTACAGGAAGCATATTCGAAATCCGAAAATTTGAGGGAGTGGATAGCAGCAGAGCCAATACGCCAAAAGTGGTTTAAAACGTCGCTTCGATTGGAGGGGCTACCACGAAATGCTTCGACCCATGCAGCGGGCGTCGTATTAAGTCCGGTCCCATTAGTAGATATCGTTCCGATTGAAGAAGGTCATGAAGGAATTTATTTGACACAATGGCCAATGCTTGAAGTTGAGCAAACAGGCTTGTTGAAAATTGATTTTTTAGGACTGCGCAATTTAACGATTCTTGAACAAATTAGGAAATCTATTCAGTTTACACATGATGTTCGACTGGATTTTAATCAAATTCCACTTAATGACGGGAAGACATTTGAACTCCTACAGCATGGAGATACTGCTGGTATTTTCCAGCTCGAATCAGATGGAATGAAAAATGCTCTACGGGAAATAAAACCAACTCACTTTTTAGATATTGTGGCAGTAAATGCATTATATAGACCCGGCCCAATGGAATTTATCCCGCTTTATGCAAGAAGGAAGCATAAAAAAGAGCAGGTAATGATGCCGCATCCGGATTTAACGCCAATTTTGGAAGAAACACATGGGGTTATCATTTACCAAGAACAAATTATGCGTATAGCCAATGTAATGGCAGGCTTTTCGTTTGGACAGGCTGATTTGCTCCGCCGTGCTGTAAGTAAAAAGAAGCGGGATGTGTTGGAACAGCAGCGTGCATCTTTTGTGAAAGGTGCAATGGCAAAAGGCTATACAGAGCAAGTAGCAGAAGAAGTTTATGCATTAATTGTACGCTTTGCTGATTATGGTTTCCCAAAAAGCCATGCAGTAGCATATAGTATCATTTCGTATCAAATGGCATATTTAAAAGCAAATTATCCTGTTAATTTCTATGCTGCTCTTCTTACAAATGCAACGGGCAATACAGAAAAGCTTGCACAAATTTTAATGGAGGCAAAAGCAAGGGGCATTGAAATTCTGCCGCCATCGATTAATCGAAGTATGCGCCATTTTAAAGTAGAGGGCGGGAAGATTCGTTTTAGTTTTTCTGCGATTAAAGGAGTACCTCAGCCATTTTTGCAAAAGTTGTTAATTGCCCGTGAAGAAAGACAAAAACCGTTCGAATCTATATTTGATTTAGCGGTTACGATGACGACAGCGAATTTCAACCGTAAAATAATCGAACCGTTGATTAAAGCTGGGGCACTTGATGAATTTGGAAAAGATCGTGCTACATTACTTGCTACAATTGAAGGAGCACAAAAACAAGCTGATTTTGTGCGACCGGGCGGAGATGATTTATTTGAAGGCGCTCTACTTGCATTTGGTAAGCCGAAATACAATGAAACATCACCGATACCGGAAAAAATAAAGCTACAATACGAAAAAGAAGTACTCGGTTTTTATTTATCAGATCATCCAATTGTTAAAGTACGCAAACATTTCCCGGAAGTTACAGCAACAGTTCAAACATTATCCCAACTGAAAGAAAATGCTTACGTAAAAATGATTGGCCAAGTTCAGGAAATGCGTCAGCTTCGTACTAAGCGAGGAGAACTGATGGCATTTGTCCAATTGGAGGATGAATATGGGGCGGTCTCTTTAACACTTTTTCCGAAAGAATACGAGAAAGTCGTTGGTAAATTACAGGAGGATACTTTGCTCTATATTGAAGGGTTTTTCGAACATCGCTTTAATAAATCACAAATAAAGATCAAGGAAATTATTATAAAATAAATAGTATTATAGAGCGTTTCTAATAAAATTAGAAACGCTCTTTTTATATTACTTCATCAAATTTTATCGAAAAAACATAAAAATAGTTATATATTCGCAAATTTTATTATATATAAGATTATAGTTTTATAATTTCCCTTTACAACTTCAAAAACATTTTGTATCCTTACTGTATAAACTGGTCTGACCACTTTTGATAAATTATGAATGTTGGACCCGATGAGGTGAAAAGTGTGGAAGAAAAGCCCGCAAAAAAAATATTCATACAAATTGTAAAGCAATTGCATGATTTAATAGCTGAACAAAATATTCAGGAAGGGCAAAAGCTGCCTTCAGAAAGAGTGTTAAGTGAACAGCTACAAGTGGGAAGGTCTTCTGTCAGAGAAGCTTTACGTAGTTTGGAATTGCTTGGTTTAATTGAAACAAGACATGGTGGAGGTACTTATTTAGCCAGCATGAAGCACCATTAATTCGTTGAAATTGTCGGTTCGTTTATTCTGCAGGATGAGAAATCTATAGCTGATGTCCATGCGACAAGACAAATGCACGAAAAAGAAGCAATTCGTATCATTTGTCAGTCTCCTGTTTTCTGCGCATTACCGATTTGGAAAAGTTTTTTTGTGAAGGTGGAGCTTGGGGAATCATTAAAGAGAGAAGATATACTTCGAGAATGTATTGTTATTTCCGGGAACCGACTTTCATTAAAAATTTGGCTGCAGCTCCTTGCATTTAGCGACAAGCTGCTCGCGACTGATATAACTGCCGAAGAGAAAAGGGAAGTAAAGACTTTACTAGCTTCTATGCAGATGGGGTATTCACAGGAAGCACTTGATGCATACGAAAACTGGATGGCCATTATAAAATAAACATTTTTCAAATCAATTCAAAGGGGGATTACGATGTCAATTCGTGATTTATTTACAATTAGCCGCAAAAAAAATACAGATAATATAACAAAAAGAGAAGATGAAAAAGCCTTTCCAGAAGGCATCGTTACAAAATGTCCAAAATGCAAAATGATTCATGTAACAAAGGAAATAGAGAAAAACCTGAAAGTATGTACGAAATGCCAGCATCATTTTAGTTTGACAGCAGAAGAAAGAATTGCATGCTTTCTAGATAAAGGGTCATTTGTGTCAATGGATGATCATCTTCAAACGACAAACCCTTTAAATTTCCCTGCTTATGTGGAAAAAATAGAAATCGATAAAAAGAAAACAGGTTTGAATGAAGCAGTTTTAACAGGGGTAGGAGCATTAAAAGGCATGCAGGTCGTCGTTGCAGTAATGGATTCACATTTCCGTATGGGGTCGATGGGATCTGTTGTAGGAGAAAAAATTACGCGAGCTGTAGAAAAAGCAACAGAACTTAGAGTGCCATTTATTATTTTTACTGCCAGTGGTGGAGCTCGTATGCAAGAAGGCGTACTTTCCTTGATGCAAATGGCGAAAACGAGTGTTGCATTAAAACGTCATAGCGAAGAAGGCTTGCTTTATATTTCTATTATGACGCATCCTACAACAGGAGGTGTTTCTGCAAGTTTCGCATCGATTGGGGATTATAATATTGCCGAACCCCAAAGTTTAATTGGCTTTGCAGGGCGTCGTGTCATCGAGCAGACAGTAAGGGAAAAGTTGCCTGATGATTTCCAAACGGCAGAATTTTTATTGGACCATGGTCAACTTGATGCCATTTTTAATCGATTGGAAATGCGAGATAAAATTGCAACAATTGTGAAGTTACATGTACAAGGAGGCGTATCCCATGTCTAAATTAATGGCGTTTGAAGAACCAGTTGTGAAGCTTCGAGAAAAAATTGTGGAGTTAAAAACGATTGCAACAGAAGCGGAAGTCGATATGAGCGGTGAAATTGAGAAGCTAGAATCGAGATTGCAGGAGTTGGAGAAAAATGTTTATGCGAATATGGAGCCATGGGACCGAGTGCAAGTAGCCCGACATGCTGAACGCCCGACAACTCTTGAGTATATTGAACGGATATTTGATGATTTCATTGAACTGCATGGGGATCGTACATTTAAGGATGATGCATCAATTGTTGGGGGGATTGCCTCATTTAATGGGCAGGCAATTACGATTATTGGTCACCAACGCGGAAAAACGACGAAAGAGAATATTCGACGTAATTTTGGTATGCCACACCCGGAAGGATATCGTAAAGCATTGCGATTGATGAAGCAAGCGGAGAAATTTAATCGTCCTATTATTTGTTTTATTGATACGAAAGGTGCCTACCCAGGGAAAGCAGCTGAGGAGCGCGGTCAAAGTGAAGCTATTGCACGCAACTTATTTGAAATGGCTGGTCTCCGGGTACCGATTATTAGTGTTGTTATAGGGGAAGGCGGTAGTGGTGGTGCACTTGCATTAGGCGTAGCGAACCAAATTTTAATGCTTGAAAATGCGACCTACTCAGTTATTTCTCCAGAAGGAGCGGCATCGATTTTATGGAAAGATGCAAGCTATGCTAAGCAAGCAGCAGAAGCTATGAAAATAACAGCCCTTGATTTAAAGCAGCTTGAAATTATTGATGGCATTATTCCGGAAGTTGCCGGAGGAGCGCATAAAGATAAGGAACAGCAAGCTATAATAATGAAAGAATACATTACAAATACTTTAAACGATTTAAATAAAGAAAGTGCCGAGCAATTAGTGGAGAATCGTTATACAAAATTTAAGAACATCGGTCAATATATTGAACAATAATATTGTTTAACTAATGATTGAAGAGCTAAGAATGCGTGAAAGCGCATTCTTTCGTTATTTTCAAATGCTTTACATTTTTGTTTTCTAGAATAGTTACATATAAGTGGGTTTTCTGTTAATGTGAATAGTAACAGTCGTAATAGGAGGAAAAGGTAGTATGAAGAAAATTGCGGTTTTAACGAGTGGTGGAGATGCACCTGGGATGAATGCTGCTATTAGGGCAGTTGTTCGTAAAGCACGTTTTCACGAGGTAGACGTTGTCGGAGTTTATCATGGCTACGAAGGTCTTTATAATGGGAAATTTGAACTTTTAGATATTGGTTCGGTTGGCGATATTATACAACGAGGCGGTACGAAATTGTACTCTGCACGTTTCCCTGAATTTAAACAGGACGAATTCCAATATAAAGCAATTGAACGTATGAAAGAAGAAGGTATAGAAGGCTTAGTAGTGATTGGTGGAGATGGTTCTTATCGTGGAGCAATGCAATTAACTGAAAAAGGGTTCCCTTGTGTCGGCATACCTGGAACAATAGACAATGACGTACCTGGAACAGAATATACGATTGGCTTTGATACCGCATTGAATACAGTTGTTGATTCAATTGATAAAATTCGTGATACTGCAACAAGCCATGAAAATACATTTGTTATTGAAGTAATGGGACGTGATGCGGGCGATATAGCACTGTGGTCAGGTTTAGCAGCAGGCGCCGAATCTATTTTGATTCCTGAAGAATCATTTGAAATAGAGGATATTGTAATCCGTCTTGAACGAGGGGCAGCTCGCGGCAAGCGACATAGTATAATAATTGTAGCTGAAGGTGTAATGAATGGACATAAGCTGGCGAAGCAACTGGAAGAACGTACAGGTGTAAAAATTCGTACATCTGTTTTAGGTCATATACAACGCGGTGGTTCTCCATCTGCCCGTGATCGTGTGTTAGCAGGAAGATTCGGTGCAAGAGCGGTTGAATTGTTATTGGAAAATAAAGGCGGTAGAGCAGTTGGCGTGAAAAATCATGAAGTTATAGATTATGATTTAAGGGAAGCATTTGAAACAAAGCACAAGGCAGATTTAAGTTTGTATTCATTATCAAAAGAACTTTCAATTTAAAGTGCATAAAATGGAGATGACAAAACTATGAGAAAAACTAAAATTGTTTGTACAATCGGACCAGCAAGTGAATCACCAGAAATGTTAAATAAGTTAATCGAAGCAGGTATGAATGTAGCACGCTTAAACTTTTCACACGGAAACCATGAAGAACACGCTGCTCGTATTGCAGCCATTCGTGATGCGTCAGAACGAATGAAACAACCGGTAGGAATATTATTGGATACAAAAGGCCCGGAAATTAGAACACATTCGATGGAAAACGGAGAGTTGCACTTAGTTTCAGGACAAGTTATCGATATTTCAATGACAGAAGTGTTGGGAAATGAATCACGATTCTCAGTGACTTATGATCAATTAATAGAAGATGTTGACCAAAACGATAAAATTTTATTAGATGACGGTTTAATTGAACTGCGCGTGTTGGCTAAAGACTTGGAACAAGGATTAATCCATACAATCGTAGAAAATGCCGGAGTTTTGAAAAATAAAAAAGGTGTTAACGTACCGGGCGTATCTGTCAAATTACCAGGTATTACGGATAAAGATGCAGCGGATATTCTATTTGGTATTGACCAAGGGATTGATTTTATCGCTGCTTCATTCGTACGTACGGCGAAGGATGTTCTGGAAATCCGTGAGTTACTGGAGCAAAACGAAGGAGGTCATATTCAGATCATTCCTAAAATCGAAAACCAAGAAGGTGTAGATAATATTGATGAAATTATCGAAGTTTCTGATGGTTTAATGGTAGCTCGTGGAGATCTAGGTGTAGAAATTCCAGCAGAAGAAGTACCACTAGTACAAAAATCATTAATTCGTAAATGTAACCAAGTAGGTAAACCTGTAATTACGGCTACCCAAATGCTAGATTCTATGCAACGTAATCCTCGCCCTACTCGTGCTGAAGCGTCCGATGTTGCGAATGCGATTATGGATGGTACAGATGCAATTATGCTTTCAGGAGAAACGGCTGCCGGTTTATATCCTGTAGAGTCGGTAGCAACGATGAACAAAATTGCAAACCGTACAGAAAATGCCCTCGATTACCGAGCAATTGTCGCACAACGTAGTCGTGAAAAAGAAGCGAACATGACAGAAGCAATTTCTCAAGCTGTTGCCTATACATCGATTAACCTAGGAGTTAAAGCAGTATTAGCCCCAACAGAAAGCGGCAATACAGCTAAAATGATTGCAAAATACCGTCCGGGTGTATCCATTATTGCTGTGACAAGCCAACCTTCTACAGCTCAGAAATTGACGTTAGTTTGGGGTGTTAAACCAATTTTGACACAACGTGTTTCAACGACAGATGAAATTTTGGAGCTTTCGGTAGACGAAGCATTACAATATGAATATGTTAGCCATGGAGATGTTGTTGTTATTACAGCAGGAGTTCCGGTAGGGGAAGCTGGTACTACAAACTTAATGAAAGTCCATGTGATTGGAGACCTATTGGCTCGTGGGCAAGGCATTGGGAGACATTCTGTAGTCGGTAAGGCAATTGTCGCAAAAAATGCAGGCGAAGCTTTAACTTATGATACAGAAGGTGCAATCATTGTCACAGTCGGTTCAGATCGTGAAATGATGCCGGCAATAGAAAAATGTGCGGGTATTATTACTGAAGAAGGCGGCTTAACATCACACGCAGCAGTAGTAGGCTTAAGCTTAGGCATTCCAGTAATTGTTGGGGTGAAAGAAGCTACAACATTAATCCGCCATGGTCAGGAAATTACAATGGATGCTGAAACAGGTGTCATTTATAAAGGACATGCAAGCGTTCTGTAATAAAATGAATGAAAGCTACTCTGTTAAGTGTAAACTTGCAGAAGTAGCTTTTTTTTGAAACTTTTTCACTTTTTAAACGTATTAAATAGAAGAAGAGGGGGCTATTTTGTGAGAAAATTTTTATTTGGATTACTTGCACTCGTAATCGCTGAAATTGCCTTATTTATCGTAATTGGTAAAGCAATCGGTGTTTTATATACTTTACTATTGATCATTTCCACATCTGTAGTTGGGCTGCTTATTGCAAAACAACGTGGGACAAAATCCGTACAGGATATTCAGAAAAGTTTGCAGCAAGGACAACCTCCTGCTGTTGCAATGATTGAAACATTCATGATTTTTATTGGTGGAGCTTTATTAGCGTTACCAGGCTTTATTACAGATATTATCGGGTTGTTTTTCGTATTGGGAGTTACACGTAATTTATTTAAACCAGTTGTTTTTTACTTTTTACGCAAAAGAATGAAAAAAGGACAGGTTGTCATCTTGCAAAGGTAGGATGTTGCTTTAATTTAATCGCAACCATCAAAAGTATTGGGCTGACGATAATTCCATAAAAACCAAATAATAAAACTGAGGCAGCGCTGATTAAAAAGGTGTGGATCATACGTAGATGCAATGTATGGGACCAAAGCATCGATTCAGTTAGCTGTCTTATTGTTTGTACAATAAAGTAAATGCCTAAAATAGTTGCTCCCATAAGTGGATTGCTGATAATAAAATAATAGATGGCGACTGGTATTAAAAAAATACCGATTCCTAAAAAAGGCAAGCAGTCTGCTACAGCAATTAAAAATGCTTTTATAATAAATGATTCAAAATTTAAAAAGTAAAATGAACCACAAAGAAGCAAAAATGTCATAGTAAATAACTGTAATTCCACAACGATAAAGCTTCCAATAAGCTCCATGCCTTTTTGGAAATACCGTGACCAGGCATCCCGATATGCTTTAGGGATATAAGCAAAAAACCATAGCCTGTTTTTATAGCTTTCAAATAAGGCAAAATAAAATGTTACTACGAATATAAAAAATTCAAACAACGATTGAAAACTGTTTTTCAGCATAGTAACAATTAAAAATAAAAATTCATTTAAAAAATTTTGAAGTTTTTCTATGATAAATGGAAGCAGAGGATGCTTAATATAATTGTCTTCCAAAGATAGAAGTGTTGATTGTATTAGAGGCAGTAAGGTTATGAAGCTATGAATTAGTAACAGGATAATCGATACTACTACTGCAAATATAAAAACAGATAAAATAATTACAACAAGAAAAAACGGAAGTTTAAATTGTTCTTTAAAAAAAATGAAAACAGGATATAATAAATAAGCAAAAAATAGTCCGAAAATTATAGGCGGTATGAAATAAAAAAGGACAAAATAAAGTAGAAGAATGATAATATTCCTACTTTTTACTAGCAATTGATTTGTTTTATTTGTATAATCCACATATACCACTCCTAAATTATGCCATATATATCTCGTTGTTAACGATAAATTCTCTTTCGGACGCTAAATCTATCATCTATGCTATTTTTTCTTAAAATCCGAGTAATTCATTCACAAAGCCGTCAAAATTTATTATAATAAAATATGTAAGCGATTTACTTATAGGTTCAACTGAGCAGAACAATATGAGTGTGCCTCTTTTTAATAGACTGAAAAGAAAGCACTTACAAAATTAATTTATTAAGTGAAGGAGCGATTTTTATGTCAGCAACTAAAGGTTTAGAAGGTATCGTAGCAGCAGAATCAAAAATTTCTTCAATTATCGATGATACACTTACATACGTAGGTTATGGAATCGACGATCTTACTAACAATGCAACTTTTGAAGAAGTAGTATTCTTATTATGGAACACACGTTTACCGAACGCTGAAGAATTAGCTAACTTAAAACAAGAATTAGCTAACAACATGGATATCCCGGCGGCAATTACAGATTTATTCAAATCTATGCCTTTAAACACAGTACACCCAATGGCTGCATTACGTACAGCTGTATCAATGCTTGGCGCATTTGATGAAGAAGCAGATGTTATGGATGCGGAAGCTAACTACCGTAAAGCAATCCGTTTACAAGCGAAAATTGGTACAGTAGTAACTACTTTTGCACGTGTACGTCAAGGTAAAGAACCAGTTGCTCCAAAACCTGAATTAGGTTATGCAGCAAACTTCTTATATATGTTAACTGGTGAAGAGCCAGAAGCAATCGCAATTGAAGCATTCGATAAAGCGTTAATTTTACACGCTGACCACGAATTAAATGCTTCTACATTCACAGCTCGTGTATGTGTTGCTACATTATCTGATGTTTATTCAGGTGTAACTTCAGCTATCGGCGCATTAAAAGGTCCATTACATGGCGGTGCGAACGAGCAAGTTATGAAAATGTTAACTGAAATCGGTTCTATCGATAAAGTTGAAGCTTGGGTACAAAACAAATTAGATAACAAAGAAAAAATCATGGGCTTCGGTCACCGTGTATACCGTGGTGGAGACCCACGTGCACCTCACTTACGTGTAATGTCTGAAAAGTTAACTAAATTAACTGGTAAACCAGAGTTATATGATATGTCAGTTAAGATTCACGATATGATTGTTGAACAAAAGAAATTACCTGCAAACGTAGATTTCTTCTCAGCATCAGTATATGATTCTTTAGGTATCGAGCATGACTTATTCACTCCAATCTTTGCAGTTTCTCGTACTTCAGGTTGGGTAGCGCACATTTTAGAACAGTATGCAAACAACCGCTTAATCCGTCCTCGTGCGGAATATGTTGGTCCAGATATGCAAAAATACGTACCAATTAACGAGCGCTAATTAAAAAAGTATGTTAAAATATCTAGGACTGTGAATTGACACAGTCCTAGATTTATGATTATTAGGAGGCAAATTTCCAATGACTAACAAAATCGTAGTAGAAAACGGTTCTTTAATCGTTCCAAACAATCCAGTAATCCCTTTCATCGAGGGTGACGGTATCGGTCCAGATATCTGGGCAGCAGCATCTCGTGTAATCGACGCAGCTGTAGAAAAAGCTTATAACGGTGAAAAGAAAATTGAATGGTTAGAAGTTTTAGCTGGTGAAAAAGCATTCAACCAAACTGGTGAATGGTTACCAAAAGAAACTCTAGAAAAAATTAACGAATACTTAATCGCTATTAAAGGTCCTTTAACAACTCCAATCGGTGGCGGTATCCGTTCACTTAACGTAGCTTTACGTCAAGAGTTAGACCTATATGTATGCTTACGTCCAGTACGTCACTTTGACGGTGTACCTTCACCAGTTAAACGTCCAGAAGACGTAAACATGGTAATCTTCCGTGAAAACACTGAAGATATCTATGCTGGTATCGAGTACAAAGCTGGTTCTGACGAGCAAAAGAAATTATTAGCATTCTTACAAAACGAACTAGGTGTTAAAAACATCCGTTTCCCAGAAACTTCTGGTTTAGGTATCAAACCTGTATCTAAAGAAGGTACTGAGCGTTTAGTACGTTCTGCTATCGAGTATGCTATTCAACATAACAAACCATCTGTTACTTTAGTACACAAAGGTAACATCATGAAGTTCACTGAAGGTGGATTCAAACAATGGGGTTACGATGTTGCTGAAGCTGAATTCGGCGATAAAGTATTCACTTGGAACCAATACGATGCAATCAAAGCTGAGCAAGGTGAAGCTGCTGCTAACGAAGCACAAACTGCTGCATTAGCTGCTGGTAAAATCTTAATTAAAGATTCTATCGCTGATATCTTCTTACAACAAATTTTAACTCGTCCAAATGAGTTCGACGTAGTAGCTACTATGAACTTAAATGGTGACTACATCTCTGACGCATTAGCTGCTCAAGTTGGTGGTATTGGTATCGCTCCAGGTGCTAACATTAACTACTTAACTGGTCACGCTATCTTCGAAGCTACTCATGGTACTGCTCCTAAGTATGCTGGACAAGATAAAGTAAACCCATCTTCAGTATTATTATCAGGCGTATTAATGCTTGAGCACTTAGGATGGCAAGAAGCTGCGGACTTAATTACAAATTCTGTAGAGAAAACAATCTCTTCTAAGTATGTAACTTATGACTTCGCACGTTTAATGGATGGCGCTACAGAAGTTAAATGTTCTGAATTCGCTACAAAATTAATCGAAAACTTCTAATTTAAAGCTTAATTTTTTGCCTTTATATGTGAAATTGTGAACAAATTGTTTAGTAATGAATAATATTATATTTATAATTTCGGATTTATAAAGGGAAATATTGACTTTATAAGTTATTCGTTCCAAAATAAATAGTAGTTACAAAAGGGAGAGAGCATTATGTTTTCTCCCTTTTTTGTACATATTTTTATGATGCTAAGATTATTATTCTAAAGGAGCGATTCATAATGACACTTAAACGTAAAAAGATCTCAGTAATTGGTAGTGGCTTTACCGGTGCAACAGCGGCATTTCTAGCTGCACAAAAAGAATTGGGTGACATTGTAATAGTAGACCTTCCAGCAGCTGAAAATCCGACTAAAGGAAAAGCATTAGATATGTGGGAAGCAGCACCTGTTCAAGGCTTTGACTCCTATGTAAATGGTACATCATCTTATGAAGATACTGCTAACTCGGATATCGTATTAGTTACTGCAGGTGTTGCACGTAAGCCAGGTATGAGTCGCGACGACTTAGTTCAAATTAATCAAGGTGTAATGAAAACTGTAGCAAAGGAAATTTCCTGCACTTCTCCAAATGCAATTATTATCGTCTTAACGAATCCTGTAGATGCGATGACTTATACAGTATTTAAAGAATCAGGATTCCCGAAAAATCGTGTCATCGGTCAATCGGGTGTATTGGACACGGCTCGTTTCCGCGCGTTCATTGCAGAAGAATTAAATGTTTCGGTAAAAGACATTTCGGCTTTAGTATTAGGTGGTCATGGTGACACGATGGTACCTTTAACACGATATGCATCCGTTGGCGGAGTACCTTTACAAAGCTTAATTCCTGCAGAACGTTTAGAGGAAATTGTGCAACGTACCCGTGTAGGCGGCGGTGAAATTGTTAATCTTCTAGGGAATGGTTCAGCTTATTATGCACCCGCTGCGGCAATGGTAGAAATGGCGGAAGCGATAATAAAGGATCAAAAACGTGTATTACCGGCAATTGCTTATTTAGAAGGTGAATACGGTTATACTGGAATTTATCTAGGCGTACCTACATTGTTAGGTGCAGGTGGAATTGAAAAAATTTATGAGCTAGAGCTGACAGACAATGAAAAAGCAGCATTAGATCATTCTGCGCATGCAGTTGAAGACGTTATGAAGGCATTGAAATAGTATAAAATAAAAAGGGCTTTTCGGTTTTTACACCGAAGCCCTTAATTTTGTTTATTGGTTTATTGATAAACCGGATTCCATTTTAATAATTTTTTCTCTAATAATTTTGCAATAGAATCCGCAATTTTACCTAAAATAGCATATAAAATAATCGCCAACACGACAATATCAAGTTGCATATATTCCCGCGCATTCATTGACATATAGCCGATACCAGAACTTGCCGCTACCGTTTCTGCAACAATTAAAGTAAGCCACATTATTCCTAAAGAATATCGAATACCGACCAATATCGATGGCATAGCTCCTAAAATAATTACTTTAAAAAAGAGCTTGAACTTTGATAGATTATAAATTTTCCCCATTTCGATTAACCTCGGATCAACATTACGGATGCCGTGATACGTATTGACATAAATCGGAAAGAATACACTGATTGCCACTAAAAAGATTTTCCCTTCCTCTCCTACTCCAAACCAAATAATAACCAATGGAATGAGTGCCAAATTAGGGATATTCCGCAGCATTTGAATAGTTGTATCTAAATATCGCTGTGCGAATGGAACAATTCCATTTAAAATACCGATAACAAAAGCGATACTACCGCCTATAAGGAACCCTATTAAAGCACGCGTTGTACTAATTTGAAGATGTTCAAACAGTACCCCAGAAAGTGCTTGTTCATAACCTGCTTTTACTACATCAGAAGGGGCAGGTAATATTGTGTTTGCAAGGATACCTGTTTTATTTGATACTTCCCATATGACAACAATCAAAATAGGAATTATCCAGGGCTCAAGCAAATGAATCCATTTTTTCTTCATTTTCTCACCTCTTATGGTTTCCAAATATAGTTTTCGATATTTTCTACAAGGTTAGTCGTTAATTGAATATCGTAAAGATCTTCGTTTAACCTCTGCAAATCTGCCTGTGCGGACTCATCTAGATAGGTTGCAACTGAAGAACGGCGTCCAAGGCTTGTTGACCAAATATCTGCTGAAATACCTGTATTTTCTTCAAGTATAGAGGCTGCCTCACTTGAATCCGTATCAATAGCTTCGCCGACTTTTGCTAGCTCCTCAACATAAGCAATGACTGCATCTTCGTTGGATTTGATAAATTTTTCTGATGCATAGTAGAAACTGCGATGCTCCACAATTCCCTCTGCTGTAGTTAATATTTTATTGCCTTTACTTTCTGAAACTGTCATATACGGGTCCCAAATAGCCCAAGCATCAACATCGCCATTTTCAAACGCAATATTCGCATCAGCAGGGCTTAAAATTACTGATTGTACATCATCCAGTGTTAAGTTAACGGTTGCTAGTGCGGAAACTAATAAATATTCAGAGATTGAGGCTTTATTATAAGCAATCTTTTTTCCTTTTAATTGTTCTATAGACTGGATGGCGTCATTATTTTTAACTAAAATCCCTTCCATTTGAGGAGATGAATTTTCGGCTGCTATGTATTTGAAATTCATCCCTTTTGATAATGCCATTACAGAAGGAGCATCACTTGCATTTGCAAAATCGATGGCACCAGAGTTTAATGCCTCGAGTATTGAACTGCCGGTATTAAATTCTGACCATTCAACTGAATAACCTAATTCTTTTAAACGAGATTCAAGATCGCCGTTCGCTTTTAATAGCAATGTTGTGCCGTTTTTTTGGTAGCCGATTCGAACCTTTTTATTTTCCGCATTCGATGAGGAGCATCCAACCAAAATAATTGATAAAGTTAAGACCAAAAAGATTGAGAATAATTTTTTCACTTGTAATACCTCCTTAAATAATCGCTTGTAATTCTTTTGGTTTAGTTGATTTTTCGTTTTGTTGACCTAATAGATGCTGAAGCAGAATTTCCTCTAGCTCCGCAAACTTAGGATTTGAACGTGTTCTTGGACGGGGGAGTTTTACTGGTAAGTCCAATGCCAAATTCCCGTCTTCTATTAAAATAATTCGATCTGCCAATGTAATCGCTTCTGCAACATCATGTGTAACGAGCAAGGACGTATATTTTTGGTTTAACCATAATTCTTCAATTAAATTTTGCATTTCCAGTCGGGTCAGTGCATCCAATGCACCAAGCGGCTCATCCAATAATAAAAGTCTTGGCTTGGCGCTGAGTGCTCGGGCTAATGCAACACGTTGCTTTTGACCACCTGACAGCACATGAGGCCATTCGTTCGCGCGGTCCTTTAAACCTACTTGGTCGAGTGCTTTTAATGCGAGCGGTTGCCAATTCTTTATTAACTTTGTCCCTACCCCCACATTTTCCAAAACTGACAGCCACGGAAGTAATCGATCTTCCTGAAACATTACACGAACGCCTGAAAAGTCTTCCTGTTGAATACCGTCCTTTAAAGATTCACCATCTGTTTTTTGTTCCAAGTTCGCGATAATACGGAGAAGCGTACTTTTTCCGCATCCGCTTTTCCCAACGATTGCAACGAATTGTCCGGCTGGGATTATTAAATTAATGCCTTTCAACACTTCATTTTTACCGAAACGTTTCGTTAAATTTACTAACTCAATATTGATTCCATTTGTCATGGAAGCACCTACTTTCTATTGTTATATTTAACATATTGAAATACTAGGAATTAATATTAAAAAATTTATATGCGTTTTTTCTTTAACATATAAATAATTTTCTAAATGTTAACACAATAATAAATATTCGGTCAATAATAAATGTTATTTTTCCTATTGAAATAATGGGTATTAGAAATTCTTCTCAGTTAAATGGTGTTGACACAGATGAATAATTGTACTTTTCAAAAAAAGTTGATACTATGAAGATAGTGCTTTAATCAGTACATATTTATAGAAATAGTTGATAGTCAACCACTTGGAAAATTGATTTTGAGATGGGGGTTTCAAATCGATTTGGAGGAACTTAACATGGTTAAAACGGTTTTAGTAGTAGAAGATGAAATGCCAATCGCAACATTATTGAAGTATAATTTGGAGCAAGCTGGCTTTGAAGTTCTTTTAGCACATGATGGCCAGGTAGGTCTAGATACCGCAGTTCAGCAATCACCAGACTTAATATTACTGGATTTAATGTTGCCGAAACTGGATGGTGTGGAAGTATGTAAAGAATTACGTCGTTTACGCATAAATATACCGATTATTATGTTGACAGCAAGAGATGATGAATTCGACAAAGTATTAGGTCTAGAGCTAGGTGCAGATGACTACATGACAAAACCATTTAGCCCTCGAGAAGTAATCGCACGTGTTAAAGCAGTATTGAGACGTTTTTCAGGACCGGTTGTGGAAGAGACAATAGAGACTAATGAAGTCGTATATTCATTTGGCAATTTAAAAGTCTTCCCGGAGCGATTTGAAGCATTTATTGATGAAGATTCTTTAGAATTTACACCGAAAGAATTTGAATTACTAGTATACTTACTTGAAAATAAAAATCGTGTATTAACACGTGATCAATTACTAAGTGCAGTTTGGAACTATGATTTTGCAGGAGATACAAGAATCGTAGACGTCCATATTAGCCATCTTCGAGATAAAATTGAAGAAAATAGTCGTAAACCACTTTATATTAAAACAATCCGTGGTTTAGGATATAAATTTGAGGAGCCAAAAAAATAATGAACGGAATGAAAAATCGTTTGTTTTATTCGTTTATTTTTGTTATTGGATCAAGTTTAGCTGTTCTAGGGCTGTTCATAGGGCAGCTTTTTCCTTTTTTTATTGGTGAATATATTAACGAAGCGACAAATGTTTCAGAATACAAATTTAAACAGGTAGTTGAGGAACAACAGATTGAGCTGACTACCGCCCAAAAGGAAGCTCTTCTAAATGCCTCTATGATTGATGTTGAGGCAGACTCTTTAAAAGATATTAAACAGAAAATGTATGTACTTATAACGGCATTGTTATTAGGTGGATTTATTATAACCGGAATTATGGCTCATCGTGTCGCCAATAATTTTATAACCCCGATTGTTAATATTACTAAGACGGCAAGAGAGTTATCCAAAGGCAACTATCGTGCGCGAGCTTTTGCGAATGGGCCAAGAACAATTGTGGAATTACGAAACTCAATTAATATTTTAGCTCGCAATTTACAAGATATAACAAAGACGCGAGCCATCGAGGAAGAACGTTTAAAAACATTAATTGAAAATATGGGTAGTGCGCTAATGATGATAGACCGTGAAGGGAACATTTCTATTGTTAATAAAAAGTTCCAAACACTTTTCGAGCTTCCAAAAGAACAGCTTATTGGTAAGAACTTCATGATGTTAGGATTACCTAAGGAGCTGGAGCAGTTTATCGACCATGTGTTTTTAACGGAACTGCCATATCGTCAGCAGCTCGTAATGGAAATTGCTGCCGAAGAATATTATGAGCAAGTATATGGGGCACCGGTAGTAGGGGAACACGGTCGTTGGCTAGGGGTCGTAATTGTCATGCATGATGTAAGTGAGCTTGTAAGATTGGAGCAGATTAGAAAAGATTTTGTAGCGAACGTATCGCATGAGCTGCGTACACCAATTACATCGATTAAAGGTTTTTCGGAGACCCTTCTTGACGGAGCCTTTAAAGATGAGCAAATGCTGCTTTCGTTCTTGAATATCATTTATGACGAAAGTAACAGAATTCAAGTACTTGTTAATGATTTACTGGAACTTTCCAAAATTGAGCGCCACGGCTTTACGCTTGATGTGACCCCAACAAAGCTTCAGGATATTCTAGTGCGGGTAGTTGATTTAACGAGTTCACAGCTGGAAAGCAAAAATATGCAATTTGATGTGAAAATTGAGCAGGATGCGGTTATTTTAGGTGACGTTAATCGATTAATGCAGATTTTCACGAATTTAATTAATAATGCGATTGCATACTCAAAAGAAGGGACTACCGTTACATTATGTATTAGTGCGAATGAACAATACGGGATATTTGAAGTAAAGGACGAAGGAATCGGGATTGAAAAAGCTGAGATTTCACGTATTTTTGAACGCTTTTACAGGGTGGATCGTGCACGTAGCCGGAATTCTGGAGGTACAGGACTTGGTTTATCCATTGTGAAGCATTTAATTGAAGCTCATCAAGGGAAAATTCAGGTAGCAAGTGAGATTGGAAAAGGTACAAGTATTAAAGTGTTTTTACCGTTGAATCGCTAAAGCTTAACAGTAGCTTTACAAAAATATTATATAGCCTTTATATTGGGGTGATATATTTTTTATAGAAACCCCCGTTTCAAAAAAAGGTAATACACCTAAATGGTAAACACGACCGTGCAAAGAGCTATGCGTTTTTTGCATGGTTTTTTTGTGTTTCACTATACTTCACATGTTTCTAAAAATATTTGAAACTTTTACAATAGATGGTGCGTAGAATAAAAGGAAAATTAAAAAAGCGGGAGGTTCTTTACGATGAGTGTAAAAAGAACATTATTATGGGTAGCGCTTATCTTGTTTGCCATAGTGGCAATTATAGCTGTTACGACATCGTGGTATACGGTGGATGAATCGGAGCAAGCGGTTGTAGTTACATTTGGTCAGGCAGATGAGACGATTCAGGATTCAGGGCTGCATTTCAAATTACCATGGCCAATTCAATCTGTTGAAAAGTTATCAAAAGAAACATATAGTCTGCAGTTTGGCTACAAGCAAAATCCTGATGGAACGGTAGAAGCATTTGATAAAGAAACAAAAATGATTACAGGTGATGAGTATATTGTATTAACAGATTTAGTTGTACAATGGCGAATTGTTGAACCGAAAAAATATTTATTCAGTTCGCAGGAGCCACGAACGGTTTTACATAATGCGACGTCAAGTGCAATTCGTTCAATCATTGGTAGCTCTACAATCGACCAGGCATTAACGGATGGAAAAGCAGATATTGAAGCTGAAACACGTGAATTACTTGTCTCGTTAATCGAGAAATATGATATCGGTATAGGTGTTGTAGGCGTTAAGCTACAGGATGTAGAAGTACCAAATCAAGAGGTACGTGCAGCATTTACGGATGTTACAGATGCGCGTGAGATGAAAAACACAAAAATTAATGAAGCGGAAAAATATAAGAACCAACGTATAAGCGAAGCAGTTGGTGAAGTTGCTGCAATAAAATCAAGAGCTGAAGGTGAGAAAGAATCACGTATTCAGCAAGCTACAGGGGAGGTTGCATTATTTAATCAGCTGTATGAAGAATACCGTTTAAATAAAGCGATTACTCGAGAGCGTTTAGTACTGGAAACGTTGGAAGCTGTATTACCAAATGCACAAATCTATATCATGAACGATGATGGAAGCGGTACAATGAAATACTTACCACTTCAGCCAATGCAACAAAATAGTTCTTCTACTCCTACAGAAGAGAAGAAAGAAGGGGGCAATAACTGATGAGCAACAACAAAAATAATTTCGAAGGCGATTTAGATGAATTTGTAAAAAAATTATTTGGAAACAAAAAAGATTCGAAAACGGTGAAGGAAACTACACCAAAAAACGAAGAGAATCTAAATGCCAGTAACAGTGACCATTCTTCAAATAAAGGGCCGACACCTATCAAGAAGACGAAAAAGCCCCTTAACATAAAGCAGTGGGTAACATCAGCGATTATTTTAACAGTGGTATTTGCAACATTAATCGTAGTACTAGCAAATTTATATGTAGTAAAAGAAAATGAATATAAGGTTGTTCGTCAATTTGGTGAAGTCGTGAAATACGAAAGTGAACCTGGGCTTCATATGAAAATTCCATTTATCCAAAGTGTGACAACATTACCGAGCAATTTAATGACACATGATATGACGGAAGAAGAAATTAGTACGAAAGATAAAAAGCGAATTATTATCGATAATTATACAATTTGGCGTGTTACTGATCCAAAGGCATTAATTTCAAATGCTGGTCAATTATTAAATGCGGAAAATCGTATGGAAGAGCTTATTTATTCGGCGCTACGAACAGAGTTTGGTCAAACGGACTATGGCGATATTATTAATGAAAAAACTTCAGAGCGAGGTAGTATTAACGATCGTGTAACGCAACGTGTCAATGAATTAATTACTTCATCAAACTTTGGGATTGAAGTAATCGATGTTCGTATTCGCCGTACAGATTTACCGGAAGAAAACGAACAATCTGTATATACACGAATGATATCAGAGCGACAATCAATTGCACAAAAGTATCTTTCTGAAGGGGACGCTGCAAAACAAAGCGGTGATGCAAAGACTGACCAGGAAGTTCAAGTTATGTTGGCGACAGCAAATAAAGAAGCAGCAGTAATTCGATCAGAAGGTGAAGCAGAAGCAGCTCAAATTTATAACGCAGCCTATTCGAAAGATCCTGAGTTTTATAGTTTATTCAGAACATTAGAATCGTACAAGAAAACAATTGGTGATGAGACAATGATTATTATTCCGTCAGACTCACCATATGCCAAATTATTATCAGGTCAAATAGAATAAAAGGTAAGATTAGCTATTTAGAATGTGAACTCTTTCTAAATAGCTTTTTTTTTGCAAAAATTTTTTTACAATATTTACCTTCACTGAAAATTTGAATTATATTATTTAAAATTATTATTTTATTGTTATAATAAGTGAGTAATATAATTAAGGGGGATCAAATTTGAGTAGAAAAATACAAAATAGTTTACTTGCTTTCATTATGGCAACATCTGTGACAGCACTATTTTATCAAACGAATTTAAGTTTCATGAAAGTGGAAATTTATCATATACCTATTTTATTTATTGTGATTTTATTGTTGAGTGCCTTTATAGCAGAAGATGTCCGTAATTCGTTTAAAAAAGTACTATGGTTTGAAAAACGTGAGGACAAGCGTCCGATTTGGCAGGTTGGAGTAGGAATGATTTTTTACTTTGCGCAAATTGGTTTTGTTGAAGTATTTGCACGTGGATTAATGCAATACGATTTAGGTGGTATGCCAATGTATATCATCATTCCATTTTTAAATGCATTTTTACTAACAGTTATATTTGAAGAAATTTTCTATGAGGAAAAACGAGATGTTGTAGAGAATTATAAATTTAAAAAGTTAAAGTAATGATTGCTCCTTAATTTTAAGGGGCTTTTTTTGTTGGTTTGTTGCTTAAAAAATCTTGTTAATTCCTCATTAAATATTGGCAATTCGGATGAACAATCGCTAAAGTAGAAAGAGAACATATAATCGTACCAAACTGATGGAGGAACTTGAATGACAAAACAAAAATTACTTTTACTAGATGGCAACTCATTAGCATATCGTGCCTTTTTTGCATTACCGTTACTAACGAATGATAGTGGTATTCATACAAACGCAACTTACGGGTTTACGACAATGCTGCAAAAAATTATCGGTGAGGAAAATCCAACGCAAATGCTCGTTGCTTTTGATGCAGGGAAAACAACTTTCCGTCACAAATCATTTGATGAATATAAAGGCGGTCGCCAAAAAACACCACCTGAGCTATCAGAACAATTTCCCTATATTCGTAAACTGATCGATGCGTATAATATTAAACGCTACGAGCTTGAAATGTATGAAGCGGATGATATTATCGGAACTTTGGCGAAGCAAGCTGCAGGGCAGGGAATAGAAGTAATTGTTGTTTCCGGAGATAAAGACTTAACTCAGCTCGCTACTGATGATGTAACAGTTTATATCACACGTAAAGGGATTACGGATATCGAAAAGTATACTCCAGAACATATAGAAGAAAAGTACGGATTAACGCCCAATCAGATTATTGATATGAAAGGGCTTATGGGTGACCAATCCGATAATATTCCCGGTGTACCTGGTGTTGGAGAAAAGACAGCCATTAAATTGTTAAAAGAGCATGGCTCAATTGAAAAGATATATGAAGCAATCGATTCTTTGAAAGCTTCAAAAATGAAAGAGAAGCTTGTTGATAATGAAGAAATGGCTCATTTATCGAAAAAGCTGGCTACGATTCATACAGAAGTACCGTTAACAATTACGCTTGATGAATTGGCTTACGCTGGTCCAAACGAAGAAGCACTTATGGGAGTTTGGCAGGAACTTGGTTTTAAATCATTAATTGAGAAAAGCGATTTTGAAACAGAACAGGTGGAGCAGGTCGAATTAAAGTACGAAATGGTGTCTTTGATTACAAAGGACATGCTGAAAAATACAATGGCAATTCATCTAGAGTTGGAAAATGAGCATTACCATAGTTGTGAGGCAATTGGCTTTGCCATGACAGATGGAGAAAATACATTCTATTCAACGATTGAAAACGTAGCAGAAAATGAAGACTTAAAAGCATGGCTAAATGATGAGACAAAGAAAAAATATATAGCCGATAGTAAAGCAACACAGGCTATGCTCCATCGTTTAGGTATTGAGTTAAAAGGTGTGGAGTTTGATTTATTGTTAGCTTCCTATATTTTAAAGCCTTCCATTTCAGGTGATGATGTAGCAACACTGGCGAAAGAATTTGGCTATACTGCTGTTCAATCAAATGAAGCAGTATACGGAAAAGGGGCAAAATGGGTTGTACCCCACGCTGATAATGTGGCGGAACATGTAAGCAGAAAAGCAGTAGCCGTTTGGAGCCTGCAACCAGTTCTGGAACAAAAACTAAAAGATAATGAACAATTTGAGTTATATAAAGAGCTGGAGCTGCCGCTTGCCCATATTTTAGGTAACATGGAGAGCGAAGGCATCACGGTAAATGTAGATACATTACATCAAATGGGGGACGATCTTAAAGCCAAACTTGAAATAATAGAAGCTTCAATTTATGAACTTGCTGGTGAGAAATTTAATATAAATTCCCCGAAACAGCTTGGTGTTATATTATTTGATAAATTAGGCCTTCCTGTTATTAAAAAAACAAAAACAGGCTATTCAACAGCTGCTGATGTGCTGGAGAAGCTACAATCCGAGCATGATATTGTAAAGCATATTTTGGAATATCGTACCCTTGCAAAACTGCAATCAACCTATATTGAAGGTTTGATAAAAGAGGTTAAGGAAGAGGATTCAAAAGTCCATACACGTTTCCAACAAGCATTAACTGCGACAGGGCGATTGAGTTCTACAAATCCAAATCTACAGAATATCCCTATTCGTTTGGAAGAAGGACGGAAAATCCGCCAAGCATTTGTGCCGTCAAAAAAAGACTGGGTATTATTTGCTGCTGACTATTCGCAAATCGAATTGCGGGTATTGGCACATATGTGCCAAGATGAAGTGCTTGTAGATGCGTTTAAGCAAGGCATGGATATTCATACCCGGACAGCAATGGATGTATTTGGAGTAAGTAATGCGGATGAAGTAACAAGCTTAATGCGTCGAACAGCAAAAGCTGTTAACTTCGGTATCGTATATGGAATCAGTGATTATGGTTTATCACAAAGCCTTGATATTACACGGAAGAAAGCAGCTATTTTTATTGAAAACTACTTACAAAGCTTCCCGGGTGTAAAATATTATATGGATTCTATTATTGCAGAGGCGAAGAAAACAGGGTTTGTTACTACGATTTTAAATCGCCGCCGCTACTTGCCGGACATTACAAGCTCGAATTTCAATTTAAGAAGCTTTGCGGAACGTACGGCGATGAATACCCCAATTCAAGGAAGTGCTGCAGACATTATTAAAAAAGCAATGATTGATATGAATACACGCCTTGAGCAAGAAGGATTAAAGGCTAAGCTATTATTACAAGTACACGATGAGCTGATATTTGAAGCACCAAAAGAAGAAATAGAAATTTTAGAGCGAATCGTACCAGAGGTTATGGAAAATGCAATCGAGCTAATTGTGCCGCTGAAAGTTGATTTTTCATATGGTCCAACATGGTACGATGCTAAATAAGGAGTACCATTTATGCCGGAATTACCAGAAGTAGAAGGTGTCGTACGAGATTTACGACCAATAGTAGAAGGGAAAACAATTGCAACTGTCACATTTTCAGACATTGTTTATGCATCCCATGAAGCAGGTAAACAAGCAATTGTAAAAAATGCGAAACCCTATCAGTTCGAACAGCTATTGACTAATATGAAAATTGAGAAACTAGAGCGTCGATCAAAATATATTTTCTTTCATTTAAACAAAAGTGGAGAAAGTTTCATTTTAGTTAATCATTTAGGGATGAGTGGGGCATGGTTTGTTGTAAATGATGTGTTAGAAATTACAGAAGAAAAATTCAGAAAGCATATTCATGCGGTTTTCACTTTAGCGAGTGGAGAATTACTTGTCTATGCAGATATTCGCCGCTTTGGTGAATTGCGCTTTATTAAAGAACTTGCGGACCATCCACCTTTACTTAAAATGGCACCGGAGCCATTTGATGACAGTGCATGTGATTTTTTCCTAACGCAAAGTGAAAAGCCGAAATTTGCGAAAAAGGCGATTAAAGAAGTCATTATGGATGGCCAAGTTATTTCAGGCTGTGGGAATATATATGCAACTGAAGCTTTATTTAAATTATTCATTCATCCAGGACGTGTGACAAGTGACCTAAGTAGAGAGCAAAAAACAGAGCTCTTTCAAGTGATTTGTGATGTACTGCAGGAAAGCATTGATTCTGGCGGCTCTACTATATCTGACTATCGCAGTATTAACGGTGGGGCAGGTACGATGCAGCATCGCTTGAAAATGTACGGGAAAAAACAATGTGTGATATGTGAAACAAATACAGAGTCCATCGTTATCGGAGGAAGGACGTCAACATATTGTCCTCAATGTCAAAAGTAAAGGGGAATTACTGTGATTATAGGTTTAACAGGAAGTATTGCAAGTGGAAAAAGTACAGTCGCAAAAATGATTCAGTCATATAACTTACCAATTGTTGATGCCGATCAAGTTGCACGACAAGTCGTAGAGCCAGGAAGTCCAACGCTTTTGAAAATCGCTGAAGTATTTGGACAGGATGTCATTTCTGAAGATGGTACAATGGACCGCGCTAAAGTAGGAAGTCTTATATTTCATGATGAATCGAAGCGTCAACAACTAAATGCCATCATTCACCCTGCGATTCGTGAGGAAATGATTCGTCAGCGTGATGAATTTATTTCTTACGGTGAAAAAAATGTATTTATGGATATCCCTTTATTATTTGAAAGCAAGCTCGAGCATTTTGTTGAAAAAATTATAGTAGTTTCGGTAACGGAGGGCGTACAATTAGAACGCTTAATGGAACGGAACGACTTGACAGAAGAAGAAGCTAAGGCACGTATTGGCACGCAAATTCCTGTAAAAGATAAAGAAGCGCTTGCTGATGCAGTTATTTATAATAACGGTTCATTGGAAGATACGGCCCTTCAATTGCAAAATATTTTATATGAATGGAATGTTTTGAAATAAAATAATGCCTTGCCCGTTTTATGTGAAGTGGGTTAAGGCATTTATTTTTAGGGTATGTATTATCTGAAAATAACAACTTTTTTTATGTGTGTTAAATATGTTCACCTTTTTAGAATATGTGTTATACTAATCAACGAATAAATAAAACGAATGAATCGTACTTTTAGGAGGATTTAAATAATATGACAGTTTCTATTGCAATTAATGGTTTTGGCCGCATTGGTCGTATGGTATTCCGACAAGCGATGATGCGCGGTGATGTGAATATCGTAGCAGTAAATGCAAGTTACCCATCTGAAACGTTAGCACATTTAATTAAGTATGACACAAATCATGGTGTATTCCCAGGTACTGTTGAAGCGGTTGAAGGTGCATTAATCGTTAACGGTAAACGTGTTGAACTAGTTAGTGAACGCGATCCATTAAAATTACCTTGGGCAAAAATGGGAGTAGATATTGTAATCGAAGCTACTGGTAAATTCAATGACCGTGAAAATGCTGCAAAGCATATAGAAGCTGGCGCGAAAAAGGTTATTTTAACAGCTCCAGGTAAAAATGAAGATATTACAGTAGTGCTAGGTGTAAACGATGATAAATTAGATTTATCAAAACACGATGTCATTTCAAATGCTTCTTGTACTACAAACTGCCTAGCTCCAGTAGCAAAAGTATTAAATGATGAATTTGGTATTGTAAATGGCTTAATGACAACTGTACACGCTTATACAAATGATCAAAATAACATTGATAACCCACATAAAGATTTACGTCGTGCTCGTAACTGTGCATCGTCAATTATTCCAACTTCAACTGGTGCAGCTAAAGCTTTACGCTTAGTGTTGCCAGAATTAGATGGCAAAATTCACGGTATGGCCTTACGTGTACCTACACCAAACGTATCATTGGTGGACTTAGTTGTAGATTTAGAAAAAGATGTAACAGTAGAAGAAGTAAATGCTGCATTTAAAGCAGCTGCTGAAGGCAAAATGAACGGTATTTTAAACTTCTCAATGGAGCCATTAGTATCTTCAGACTATAATACGACAACATATTCTTCTACAGTTGATGGACTAACAACAATCGTTTTAGGTGACCGTAAAGTAAAAGTAATTGCTTGGTATGATAACGAATGGGGTTATTCTGCACGTGTAGTAGACTTAGCAAATAAAATTGCCAAAGAATTAGTAGCGGTGAATGCATAATTTAATTTCTTTTTACGAATAAAAGAATGAAAAGTCTTGATTGTAAATTCGGAAAGTGATTCTTTTGGCATATATAGTGCCGGGATATAACTAAACTATTGCCTTTTGTAGAATATTTATTTTTACAAAAGGCATTTTCTATTGTGTGAATCGATAGGGCACTATATAATTGAATCACTTTCCTTTTGGAAAATTTCGACGCGCATGAAGAACTATTTCACGCGCGTTGTTTTTGTTATAATATAGATAAACTAACATTTAGGAGAAATAAAATATGAGATGTCCAGCTTGTCAATACAACGGTACACGTGTTGTAGATTCAAGACCTGTTGATGATAATAAAGAAATTCGAAGACGTCGTGAATGTGAATCGTGTGCTTTCCGTTTTACGACATTTGAAAAAATAGAAGAAACACCATTAATCGTTGTGAAAAAGGGTGGCTCACGTGAAGAATTCAGCCGTGAAAAGGTATTGCGAGGACTAATACGGGCATGTGAGAAGCGGCCGGTTGCTTTAGATCAATTGGAAGAGATTGTATTATCAATTGAAAAGGAATTACGTCGACTTGGCAATGCAGAAGTACGCTCGGAAGATGTGGGTGAAATGGTAATGGATCGCCTTGCAAAAGTTGATGAAGTTGCATATGTACGATTTGCATCCGTTTATCGACAATTTAAGGATATTACTGTATTTATTGAGGAACTAAAAGAAATTATGACACGTCAGTCAAGTGACAAATAAGTTTTAGGAGGGGGACAAAATGGTTCATTTTAAAGAAATACAGCCAACAGATCATTTTGAAATAACGCTCCCTCACGCATTATCTACAAATGAACGTCAATTATTAACATTATTTTATCAGCCCCTAACAGGACCGGAGCCGATAAGTTTATTTTTAACGCTCTGGGCGGAAGCTGAAAATCATACGCCTCAGCAATATAATCATTATTATTTGATGCATGTATTGTCCATGCCTTTAAAGAAGATTTTTGAAGCACGAATCGCATTGGAAGCGATTGGTTTAATGCGCACTTGGAGAAAGGATACTGCCAATGAACGCTATTTTATATATGAATTAGTAAGACCACTCGATGCACCGAGCTTTTTTAAAGACCCGCTATTATCGATGTTCCTATTTAGTAAAATTGGTGAGGGAGCTTATCGGAAGTTACGACAGCGCTTTTTGACTCAGCCTAATAAAGAACAGTATGAAGAGGTCACACGTACATTTATGGATGTGTACCGTCCGATTAATCAAAATCTGCCTCAAGATGAATTGGAAACAATGACACCGAAGCAAATTGACTATCCTTTTTATTATGAGCAATTCGATTTTAAGCTACTGCAGGCTGGCTTATCTGAGCAGTTAATACCGAGTGCAGCATTAACAGTGAAAGCACGGGAAACAATTGCAAAGCTTGCCTTTTTGTATCACCTCACGCCATTGCAAATGCAAAAAGTGGTAATACAAGCATTGGACGAGCAAAATAAACTAACGACCGAGCGTTTAAAACGTTGTGCAGCGGATTATTATAAATTGACCGTTTCTACAGAAGCTCCGGTCATGACAAAAGTATTTGATGCAAAAAATAATGATACTTTACACGCGGAAAACTTAACGAAGGAACAAGAACTTCTGCATTATTTGGAAACAACGCCGCCTGTTCAAGTGTTGCGTGACATCAATAATGGGAAAGAACCAATTCCTTCCTCAATTCAACTTGCAGAAGATTTAGTTGTAAAGTATAGCATGCCTATAGGAGTGGCTAATGTACTGCTCGAATATGTCATGTTATCGACAGATATGAAATTACCGAAAAGTTATGTAGAAAAAATCGCAGATCACTGGAATCGTAAGCAATTGAAGACGGCTAAAGAGGCGATGGATTTAGCTCGTGAAGAACGTGATAAATATACGAAATGGAAACAGGAAAGTTCAGTGGTCAAACAACCGGCCAATTCCCAAAAGAAGCCCTCGTACAATCGTAAAAGTGGACGAGATGAACAAGTTCCTGACTGGTTTTACAAGCGCAATGAGCAGCAACAGCCAGAAAAAGATAGTGCAGTGGATTTCGAGCAGGAGCGCTTAAAAATATTACAAAAGCTTGATAGGGCAGGTGAATAACAATAGAACCGATTAATAATCAATTAAATCAAATTAAGAAAAAAATGCCCTCTTTTGAAGAACGTTTTGAAGCGATGCGCAGAGAGACGATCGAACATCCGAAAGTTCAACAGTTTTTACGTGAACATGAACAGCAAGTGACGAAAGAAATGGTTGAAATTAGTTTACCTAAATTATACGAATTTATTTCACAGTCAACGGGATGTTGCGGAAATGGTCATACAGGACAATGTACAAATTTATTGCAAGGTTATCTTCCAAAACTATTTATAACGCATAATGTCATTGATATTACGTATGTTCCTTGTGAGCAAAAGCTTCGTGAAGATGAACGACGTGATGTAGCCAATATGATTTCGAGCATGCATATGCCAAAAGATGTATTAAAGGCAACATTAAAAGATTTGGCAATCGACAATCATTCCCGACTTAGTATTGCAGAACAAGCAGCAGAATTTGTCGCGACTTATAAGCGAACGGGAGAATTACCGAAAAAAGGATTTTACTTGTACGGGAAATTCGGTGTAGGAAAATCCTTTGTACTTGGAGCGATTGCAAATGAGCTTGCAACACTAAAGGTAAGAACAGTTGTCGTATTTGTTCCTGAGTTTTTACGAGAAATGAAAAATGCGATTAGCGACAATACATTGAATGAAAAAATAGACTATGTTAAAAAGGCGCCTGTATTAATGTTGGATGATATCGGCGCAGAGACGATGTCGGCATGGACACGTGATGAAATACTTGGGACGATTCTACATTACCGAATGAGTGAAGAATTACCGACATTTATTACATCGAACTTTGATTATAAAGGGCTGGAGCATCATTTAGCGCAATCACAACGTGGTGATATCGAAGTCGTAAAGGCTGCTCGTATTATGGAACGAATTAAAGCTGTGACAATTCCGGTTGCGATGGATGGAGTCAATCGTCGAGAATAAAAAATAAAAGAAAAATTTACTTTTTACCAGTTGCAATTGTTATAAATCGAGCGTATACTTTGTACGTAATTAAACAAAAAATGCATTGAAAAGGACAACAAGTTTAACGAACTAGCTTTTAGAGAGGGAAGTCATGGCTGCAAGCTTCCTAGCACAGGCGTTTTACTTTACTACCTTCGAGCAGTGGCGGGGCCAATCCGTCAACGTTTCTCAGTACGTTAACTGACCGAGAGCTTCTTATTCGTATTGACGAAGAAGGAAGAAGGGTGGCACCACGAGCATACAGCATCGTCCCTTTTATAGGGACGGTGCTTTTTATTTTGCCTTAATATGCAAATATTTTGACTGGTAAGAAATATTGGGAGCAAATTAATTTATAGCTATAGATTAGTTGATTGTAGTGTAGGGCGGCGACTCCAGCGGGAAAAGCGTGACGCCTGAGACTACAGGCTCAGGCCACGCCCGCGGAAAGCGTCCGCCCGAAACGGAAATCAACGGATTAGGATGACGACACTTTGCTACTCTCGATTAAATGAAACCCTTATAAGGAGGACAACAACATGTCAGAAATGATCAAATTAACTTTCCCAGATGGCGCAGTAAAGGAATTTGCCAAAGGAACATCTACATTAGACGTTGCAGGCTCTATTAGCCCAGGTTTAAAAAAATCAACATTAGCCGGTAAAATCAACGGCACACTTATCGATGCTAAAACAGGTCTTGAACAAGATGGTTCAATCGAAATTATTACTAACAAGTCGGATGAAGCGTTAGAAATCCTTCGTCACTCAACTGCTCATTTAACAGCACAAGCAGTAAAACGTCTATACCCAGATGCTAAATTAGGTATTGGTCCAGTCATCGATTCAGGCTTCTACTATGATATTGATTCACCAACACCAATCACAGCTGAAGATTTACCAGCTATCGAAAAAGAAATGAAAAAAATCATTGCTGAAAATATTGAAATCGAGCGCAAAAATGTTTCTCGTGATGAAGCACAAAAAATTTACGAGGAAGTTGGCGACGAGTATAAATTAGAATTACTTGAAGCTATTCCAGCAGATGATCAAGTATCAATCTACTACCAAGGCGATTTCTTTGACCTTTGCCGTGGTGTACACGTACCATCAACTGGGAAATTAAAGGAGTTTAAACTATTATCTTTAGCGGGTGCATACTGGCGCGGAAACTCGGATAATAAAATGCTACAACGTATTTATGGTACAGCATTCTTTACAAAAGATGAGTTGAAACATCACCTGCAAATGCTTGAAGAAGCAAAAGAGCGTGATCACCGTAAAATCGGTAAAGAATTAGATTTATTCATGACTTCTCAAACAGTAGGGCAAGGTCTACCATTATGGTTACCAAATGGTGCAACAATCCGTCGTACAATTGAGCGTTACATCGTAGACAAAGAATTATCTTTAGGCTACAAACACGTTTATACACCAGTACTTGGTTCGAAAAAATTATATGAGACTTCAGGTCACTGGGAGCACTATCAAGATGGTATGTTCCCTCCGATGGAAATGGATAACGAAACATTAGTGTTACGTCCAATGAACTGCCCTCACCATATGATGGTATTCAAAAACGGTCTGCACTCTTACCGTCACTTGCCAATCCGTATTGCAGAACTTGGGACAATGCACCGTTACGAAATGTCAGGTGCGGTATCTGGTTTACAACGTGTACGCGGGATGACTTTAAACGATGCGCACATTTTCGTTCGTCCAGATCAAATTAAAGCGGAATTCAAAAAGGTAGTTGAATTAATCCTTGAAGTTTATAAAGACTTCGAATTAAAAGATTTCTCATTCCGTCTTTCTTACCGTGATCCGAACAACACAGAGAAGTATTTTGATGACGATCAAATGTGGGAAACTGCACAGGCAATGTTAAAAGAGGCGATGGATGAGCTAGGTTATGATTACTTCATCGCAGAAGATGAAGCAGCATTCTATGGTCCAAAATTAGATGTTCAAGTAAAAACTGCTATCGGTAAAGAAGAGACATTATCGACTGCTCAGCTTGACTTCTTATTACCACAACGTTTTGATCTTTCTTACATCGGTGAAGATGGTCAACCACAACGCCCAGTAGTTATACACCGTGGTGTTGTATCGACAATGGAACGCTTTGTAGCATTCTTAATTGAAGAGTACAAAGGGGCATTCCCAACTTGGTTAGCACCAGTTCAGGCAACTATTATTCCTGTATCAAACAGCGTTCATTATGACTACGCTCGTGAAGTTCAGGAAAAATTAGCAGCTGCTGGCGTACGTGTTGAAATGGATGATCGAGAAGAGAAATTAGGCTACAAAATCCGTGAATCTCAAATGAAGAAGATCCCTTATATGCTCGTACTTGGAGATAAGGAAGTAGAAGATAATGCAGTAAATATTCGTTGCTACGGTTCGAAGGATTCAGAAACAATCAGCTTTGAGCAATTCTTGGCAGACATTACTGAAGAAATAAAAAAGTAATATAGCAACGGGGAGCTTGGAACAAAAGCTGTCTCCATAATAAAAGCAGTTCAAATTTTGTAAAAAATTTGAACTGCTTTATTTTTGTGCCTAGAGATTATCATATGATAGAATCTTGATACTTGGAGACGACCTTGTGAATCAGCATTTAAGTTTGCGCGGAAATCAGCAAGTAAGTTTCCGCTCGAGCACTTCCTGGATCTGACGTGCTAATAATGGATCGGGTCTTTCAACTTTTACCTCAAATTGCAATTCTTTTTGATGTCTAAACATTTTATAGATTCCTCCTATCGGTAAATTTTGAATCTATAACTAGATACCACGGAAAAAGAAAATAAAACATTGAAAATTTAAAAAAATTATAAACTTAAAAGATTATATTATAAAGCATATTAAAATGCTTGACGTTATTTTTAAAGCATGCTAAGATTGTTTAAGTTATGAATACAAAAGTTTGCAAGTAGAGGCTGCCCGCTTCTCACCTGATTAAGTGCTTTTATAAGTTACGAGCAGGTATTAGACACGTTGAATTGTTTTGCGCAGGACTGCGTATGCACATATAGCGGGCGGACATCTCAAATGTCCGTCCTTTTTGTTTGAATAAAACGAAAAGTACATATGGACATAACGCAGAGGTGTACCGTTCGACCGGGTTATACTTTACACCAACTCATGTATTCCGACAAACATTTGGAGGTGGATTAATATTAGCAAAGACATGTATGTAAACGAAGGCATTCGCGCACGCGAACTTCGTCTAATCGACCACAACGGTGATCAACTAGGTCTAAAAACGCGTACAGAAGCGATGGAGATTGCTGCTCGTGCTAACTTGGATCTTGTCCTTGTAGCCCCTCAAGCCAAGCCACCAGTCGCTCGTGTTATGGACTATGGTAAATTTAAGTTTGATCAGCAAAAGAAAGACCGTGAAATTCGTAAAAATTCTAAAGTAATCGTTATGAAAGAGGTTCGCTTGAGCCCAACGATCGATGAACATGATTTTCAAACGAAATTACGTAACGCGATTAAGTTCCTTGAAAAAGGTGACAAAGTTAAAGCATCAATTCGCTTTAAAGGTCGTGCAATTACACACAAAGAAATCGGTCAACGTGTGTTAGATCGCTTTGCTGAAGCGTGTGCTGAAGTATCTACGGTTGAACAAAAACCGAAGATGGAAGGCCGAAGCATGTTCTTAGTTCTTCAACCAAAGAATGAGAAATAATACTGATGTATAAACAAGTTTAGGAGGAAATCGACATGCCAAAAATGAAAACTCACCGTGGAGCTGCGAAACGTTTCAAAAAAACAGGTACTGGTAAATTAAAATTTGACCGTGCTTATGGCTCTCACTTATTCGCTAACAAATCAACTAAAGCAAAACGTCACTTACGTAAAGCGAAAGTTGCATCTTCAGGCGATTTCAAACGTATCCGTACATTATTAACTTACATGAAGTAATCTTTGACCGTTTTAAAGATTATTAAAAAAACAAAAAAACAACTACATTCGAAAGAATTAGCAGGAGGTAATTACTATGCCACGCGTTAAAGGCGGAACAGTAACACGCGCTCGTCGCAAAAAAGTTTTAAAATTAGCTAAAGGTTACTACGGTTCAAAACATACATTATACAAAGTAGCTAACCAAGCAGTAATGAAATCAGGTCAATATGCATACCGTGACCGTCGTCAAAAGAAACGTAATTTCCGTAAATTATGGATCACTCGTATCAACGCAGCTGCTCGCATGAACGGTTTATCTTACTCTCGTTTAATGCACGGCTTAAAAGTAGCAGGTATCGAAGTTAACCGTAAAATGTTAGCTGACTTAGCTGTAACTGATAGCGCAGCATTCACTCAATTAGCTGACGAAGCTAAAAAAGCAGTCGCTAAATAATTAGCAATTACTTTTATAATTAGACTGGTAGGGAATTTTCCTTATCAGTCTTTTTTCAAATTGAGGAGGAATATGTTGATGGCATTGGCAGCACTTTCATATTTAGTAGTCGTTTCACTCATTTTGTGCATCTATATGTATATTGATAAAGAACGTGCAAAAAAACAGGAGTGGCGCATTTCAGAAAAAACATTGCTGACGCTTGGATTATTAGGTGGAGCATGCGGTGGTGTGTTAGGAATGTATTTATTCCGGCACAAAACAAAGCACAATAAATTCGCATTCGGATTTCCATTAATGGCTGCAGTACATATTTTTCTATTAGTACAGTTATATAGTATTTAATTAAACGCATTAAGGAAGTGTTTTCCTTAGTGTGTTTTTTGTTATGGGGCATTTATTGTTTCTACTTTTTGAGGAAATTTGGCGAATATCTGGATGATAGGAGCGATTATATAAAAATTTTGGCTATTATACGTTGAATTGACGAATATCTTCTAGTGAGTGACGATTATCGGGTGAGCAGTGACGATTAAATTTGTGATACTGACGATTAAGTGGACAATATTGACGATTATCCTTTATAAAGCGGCTAATATACTTCACGGCTTTAATCCTTATTCCTACAAAAGCGGTTTGTATTGTAAATAGTTGTAATTTATAATGTATTCAGAAGGCTTATTATAAGGAGGAATTTTTCATGACAGTTGCCACACAATTAAAGCTTTGGAATCAACTAAGAGAATGGAAGTCCCGTGTATTTACAATTATATTAGTTGGTGAAAAATAATGAGCAAATACAATGAACAGTTGTCGCATTTACAAAAGCCTAATGAAAAGGAAATTCCGAATGATTTACAGAAAATTTTCGACGACCATGTAGAAAAGCAATTGGAGCAAAATGGTTTCGTAAATAATTTATTTAAAGTGCTTCCATTAAATGCTGCGCAATATAAAGGATTTTTAGATTTCAAATATACCTTGTTTAATGAAGAAACATGCTATTTATCAACAGCAGATAAAGAAATGATTGGACTTGTTGTGTCTTCAACCAATAATTGCAGTTACTGCTTAACAACACATAGTGATATATTGCGTGGGCTGACGAAAAATCCAGGGTGGGTAGACCAGCTTTCATATAATTATCGTTCTGCAAAACTGACAGATAAGCAGCGCGCATTATGTGATTATGCATATCGTGCGACGCGTTATCCCAATGAAATTACTACAAAAGAAGTAGATTTATTGCGTGAAGCTGGTTTTAATGACCATGAAGTTTTAGAAGCGGCATTTGCAGTAGGCTTCTTCAACTACACAAATAGATGGGTAAGTACAATAGGCGCGATTGCCAACGAAGGACATTACGGACATAACCGGTAAATAAGCGGATGCTACAGTTCAATGTAGCATCCGTTGTTACTTCTAAATGATAGAAATAATAGCATTAAATTATGACTACTAAACAAGGTTTATTCATGATACGGTTGTAACCTCAAAAAAATAGCGAATCACAATTCCGTGATCCGCTCATAGTATTCAATCTTGCATTAATTGCTCAATTGGATTTTTCCAGTTAATTTTCGCGTTAGGATAATTCATTAAAATTTCTTTTTCCAAATATAAAAAATCCTCTTTCGTAAAGCCTTGAAGTTTCATCTCATCATGGACGAAGACGAAAATGCTGACGACATCAAATGCATTTTCAGTCGTACCTAAATATTTCTCTCCTTCAAATAATGCTCCTTTATACGTAATGAAAAAGTTTTTCCGAATGTTCTTCACATCATCATAAAAATAATAGTGTCCATTTTCATAGGCCTCATCTAATTTACGCTTCGGGTCAGTTAAGTAGCGTACCCCTTTGTAAAATATGTAAATGATGAGAAGGATAATGGCAAACCGTAATAATACAGCCATAATACTTCCTCCTTGCTAGCGGTGTTTCTCTGCTATACGATTAAGTAGTAGAAAAAGTTTCAATATTTTTAGCAAAAGAGGGATTTTATTATGGAATTTAGTCAATTATTTGAAATGCAGAAGCAGCTTGACCGGTATATTGAAGAAACACAAAATATACAACATGACGTTTTTGATGAAAAAGGACTGGCGTTATTGGTTGAGCTTGGAGAGTTGGCAAATGAGACGCGCTGTTTTAAGTTTTGGTCCACAAAAGGTCCGTCGGAGCGAAGTGTTATTTTGGAGGAGTTTGTAGATTCCATTCATTTCATGCTATCACTTGGGTATATGCGTGATTTCAAACTGGATGAATGGCCCGTTGTAATGGAGAAAGCGGATTTAACAAAGTGTTTTATTAATGCAACACAAACGGTTCTTACCTTCTTGCAGCACCAAACAGAGGAAAACTATAAAGACATTTGGACACAGTATAGCTTAATTGCCTACAATTTAGGTTTCACGGTAGAGGATATTATAGAGGCATATAAACTAAAAAATGAAAAAAACTATGAACGTCAACGGAATGGCTATTAAAACAGTTTTAATTGGTCAGCAATAAACTATTTCACATTTCGAAATATTGGCGCTATAATAGGTAAGAGTAACTATTAGGGGGATATCCACATGACAAAGCTAGATGCTACATTACAAATGTTTAAAGATTTAACAGATGCAAACGGAATTCCAGGAAACGAACGCGCTCCACGTGAAGTAATGAAAAAGTATATTGAGCCATTTGCAGATGAAATAGAAACTGATAACTTAGGTAGCTTAATTGCCAAAAAAGTGGGCGATGAAAATGGTCCAAAAATTATGGTTGCTGGCCACTTAGATGAAGTTGGTTTTATGGTAACTCGCATTGATGACAAAGGTTTTGTATTTTTCCAAACAGTGGGCGGCTGGTGGAGTCAAGTTATGCTTGCTCAACGTGTTACAATTACAACACGAAAAGGGGAAGAAATTATTGGGGTTATCGGTTCAAAACCACCACATATTTTACCGGCAGATGTCCGCAACAAAGTAGTGGATATTAAGTCGATGTTCGTTGATATCGGCGCTACTTCCAAAGAAGAAGCGATGGAGTGGGGAGTGCGTCCAGGGGATATGATCACGCCGTACTTCGAGTTCCATGTAATGAAAAATGAAAAGCATCTTTTGGCTAAAGCATGGGACAATCGTATTGGCTGCGCCATTGCAATCGATGTTTTAAAAGCATTAAAAGACGAAAAGCATCCGAACATCGTATACGGTGTCGGGAATGTGCAAGAAGAAATCGGCTTGCGCGGTGCAAAAACGTCAACATTTAAAGTACAGCCGGATATCGGTTTTTCTGTAGATGTAGGTGTTGCTGGAGATACGCCAGGTGTAACATCAAAAGAATCTACTTCAAAAATGGGTGAGGGTCCACAAATTGTTGTATTCGATGCATCGATGGTTTCTCATACAGGCTTACGCGAATTTGTACTTGATGTGGCAGAAGAAGCAGGTATCCCATATCAATTCGAAGCGATGGCAGGCGGGGGCACGGATGCAGGCAGTATTCATATTACTGCAAACGGTGTTCCATCATTAGCGATCGGTGTTGCTACACGCTATATTCACTCGCATGCAGGTATTTTACATCGTGATGACTATGATAATGCCGTAAAATTAATCGTAGAAGTAATCAAGCGATTAGACCGTGAGACAGTAAATAAAATTACGTTTGAATAATTAGAGTTTAAAATGATTCAATTAAATTTAAAAGGTGGGTTTGTCGATAAAAAGACAAACCCACCTTTTTGTTAAGAGGCTGAATGCTAATATTTCGGCTTCTTTTGTTTTTATATTAAATGAATTTATATTGGAATTATCTGAATTTTAATAAATATATGTCGCTTAGGTATATTTTACTAAAAAATGAATAATTTATAAAAATATAAAACGTTACAAAGGGACTATGCTCACTCGAAAAGAAGTAGTTTCAATGATATAGTTTATAACTGGGTTTAAAATGATTTACATGATTTTATTGCCAATTTTTAACGGAATAATTAATGGAAACAAAATAATCAGGAAAAAGGAAGGATAAACATGTTTCGAAATCTAACATTTTTCACAAAAAACATATTAGTTACTATAGTAACAATTTTATTTGTAGGGACAGTTCTTATTGGTATAAGTTATGTTGTACAGGGATATTTATTAAAGGAACAGTTAAGAGAACAGACACAGGATATTTCTGAGTCTTGGTACGAAAAGCTAGATGGAAATGAAGTTGAACAATTAATACAGGAAACAAATATTCAAAGTCCTGTACATAAAAAATATACAGATATGTTCAACAAAATGAGTGAATATAATCCTGTAGTAGCACAAGGCTATATTTATGGGGTTGAATTAGCAGGAGAAAAGAACAATGAAACGTCATTAATTTCATTCGATGATGCGATTTGGGAAATGTTTAAAGGGGAAGGCCTACAACCTGGTACTTTATACGAACAGCCGGATATTGTCGTTGAGGGATTAAATATTTTAAAAGAAACAGGCAAACCGCAATTTACAGAGATTTATAAAGATGACTATGGTACATGGTTAACGTTTATGTACCCAATTTTCAATGCACAAAACGATTTAATTGCCTATTATGCTATTGATGTAAATGCTTCAAGTGTTGGTGAAGGTCAAATGGGATTGTTAATGTGGTCATCAATCATACTGGCAATATTATTAATCATTGCAATTCTTGTGCAGTATTTCGTTATTAAATCCCAGCTAAAACCTTTAACTTACTTGTTGGCAGGGATTAATAAAGCAAGTAAAGGCGATTTAACGGTTAATATACCAGAAGGAAAAGATGAATTGGGCACAGTAAATGCACGATTCAATGAGATGATTTCCTCATTAAGTAATATTGTAAACAGTGTGAATGTTTCAGCTGGGAAAGTAAAAGAAGACTCCATTCAATTGGAAAATGCTTTTATGTCAACATTTAATACATTTGATAAAATTACCGGCGCGGTTACAAACATGAAAACGAATTTAAAAGGGCAAGAAACTTCAATTGAAGAGGCAGCATTATCGATGGAAGAGATGTCTGGACAAGTTCAGCAAATTGCAGTGGATGTAACTGATGTATACAAATACGCTGAAGACGTTACTGCATATTCGAATGATGGTAGCAAGGCAATCGCAGATGTAACGAATCAAATGGAATCCATTGTAGTAAATGTAGAAAATTCGAATCAAAATATTGGTACTTTAGTAAATTTATCCGATGAAATCGGTAAGTTTCTACAGATTATTACAGATATTTCAGATGCGACTAATTTATTGGCATTAAATGCAAGTATTGAAGCTGCGCGTGCAGGAGAACATGGAAAAGGGTTTGCTGTAGTCGCACAGGAAGTTAAAAAGCTATCTGAGCAGTCAGCTAAATCAACAGAAGGCATTCAAGAACTGATTGGACGTGTACGAGAAGCGGTAACAGAAGCACAAAAGTTTATGGAAAGCATAAAAATTGGTGTAGATGGTGGGAAAAAATCTACTCTGCATACAAACGAAATGTTCAATAAAATCTATGAATTTAATAAAGAAATTACGGATAAATTGCAATCAGTATCTTTGGCTACAGAGGAAATTTCCGCAGGCGTAGAAGAATCTACAGCCATGATTATTACATTATCTACAAATGCTAGCGAAATTGTAGACGGATATGAAGGTATAGCTACGAATGTAGAAAACCAACGTGGTACTTTAGGCAATATCCGAAATATGTCTGAGAACTTAAAAGTCACTTCCGAGGAATTAGAAGAAGTTGTTAGTACGATTAAAAATTAAAGAGTTTTAATCGCATATTAAATTTCAGAGGAGGCATTTGAAAGTTAAATGCCTCCTTAATTAGTTTATATAGGTGAATGAATACATATATTTTTGGAAAGGATGATAAGTTAATGGATACTATTTTACATAAATTTAATGAAATTGTTTTAAAGCAAGGGGATGCAATTGCTTTAAAGGAGAGAAACCGTCAACTGTCATTTACTGAATTGGATAATGAGTCCAATAAAGTAGCTCGTTATTTAATCGACAATGGTTTTGAAAAGGGTGGCTTTGTAGCAATTTATTTAAAAAGAAGCGTCGATACGGTTGTTTCATTATTAGGTATTATAAAAGCTGGTGGAGTGTATGTTTCTTTAGATCCATCTCACCCAAATGAGCGAAACAGCTATATTATAGAAGATATTAATACTTCATTTATTATTACAAATGCGGGTGCAGAGCAAAATCTAAGTTTCTTACAGCATAATCCCTCAATGAATATTTTGCAGTTAGAAAAAATCTATGCCAATAAATCAGCCGATTTATTTGGAGATGTAAATGATCGAGTGGAAGATCCGTGCTATACAATCTTCACATCAGGTACAACTGGTAAGCCAAAAGGAACTTTAATTCGCCAAAAGGGAATTTTAAACTTAGTGGATTATATGCAAAAAGATTGGCAAGTAAATGACCAGGATAGAATATTACAATTTGCTACATATAGCTTTGACGCGTCTGTATTAGATACATTTTTATCATTATTAACCGGTTCAATGCTTTATTTAATAGATGACGAAGAACGAATGGCTGAAAGTAATTTTCTTAACGTTGTAAAAAATGAAGGGATTACTATTATTCCGGTATTACCGACTGTTTTCTTTAATCGAATTGTAAATCATTTAACAGAAGAAAATTCAGATTTATTTACCTCTGTAAAACTAGTCGGTGTTGGTGGAGAATTATTAACAGGTGACTTGGCAAGAAAATTCAAATCATTTGTTGGTGATAAAACGAGATTCTTCAATTTATACGGTCCTACTGAAATTACAGTCATGGCAACAGCTTATGAAGTTCCAAAGGACCTTTCAAATGATGTCTATAGTGTTCCGATTGGTAAGCAATTACCAGGTAATAAAGTCTACATAGTCAATGAGGATGGAAAACAATGTGAAGTAAATGAAGTGGGTGAGCTATGGGTAGCTTCTGTCGGGATTTCCTTAGGTTACTTACATAATGAAGAAAAGACAAAAGAAGTATTTGTTCAAAATCCTTTTGATTCCAATATTTATGAAGGAATCGTTTATAAAACAGGGGACCTTGTAAAGCAATTGGCTGATGGTAACATTGAATTCGTTTCACGTAAGGATACGCAAGTTAAAATCCGTGGACATCGAATTGAAATAGCTGAAATTGAAACGAAGATGAATGAAATTGATGGAGTAAATAATGCAGTTGTAGTCGTTGAAAAAGAAGAAGATGATCAAATATTAAAGGCCTTTTTCACTTCTACCGATCATATTGATCATTCATCCATTATCGAGATATTAAAGGCAGATTTGCCGAGCTATATGCTTCCGGCTAAGTTGAAGCAACTGGAAGATATTCCATTTGCACCAACAGGTAAAGTGGATAGAAAAGCACTGGAGAAAATTGAAGCTGATCGTGTGTCTTTGATGGGTTCAAGAGAAATAATTGCACCGCGCAATAAAGTAGAAAGCGACCTTGTTGCTGTATGGCAAAAAGTACTGAAAATTGATTCGGTTAGTGTAAACGATAATTTATTTGATATTGGTGGACATTCGTTAAAGGTTATTGAAATTTTAGCTCATGTAAAACAGACATATCCTGCATTGACGATTAAAGATTTTTTCGATTTAAAAACAATAGAAAATTTAGCTGAAAAAGTAATCAAAACTTCAGTAAATAAAGAAGTTGAATTTAATGGGGAGTTTACGAAGTTAACAGAATGGCCGATAATGTCAATCAAAGAAAAAGTAATGCCAGTGAATAGAGTATTGGTTACAGGAGCTACCGGATTTTTAGGTAGTCATATTGCCAAAAAATTGCTGGATGAAGGGAAAGAAGTAGTTTTACTTGTCCGTGGAGAAAACGCCGAGCAACGAGTATATGAAACAATGCAAAAATACTTCAATTGTAATATGCATTCTCTTATTACGGTTATTAGCGGGGACTTAACTAAACAATTTTTAGGTTTATCGAAAGAGGTCTTTACAGAGCTGGCCAACAAAATCGATGCCATTATCCATTCAGCAGCAGATGTAAGACACTTTGGAAATCGGGAACATTTTGAAAAAGTGAATGTACAAGGTACTAAAAATATATTTGAACTAGTAAGTATAAATTCAGATATCACGTTCCACCATATTTCAACAGTAGGCGTTGTACAGGATCTATTAATAGAAGGAAAATGGAATGACGTGAAATATATGTCAGAGATCCCTGAAGATTTACAGCTGGATAGTGTTTATACAGATACGAAAATGAAGGCTGAAAAATGGATTTTGGACCAAGCAAAAACAGGTAAACAAGTATTCGTATACCGAATGGGTAACTTAGCAGGACGCTACAGTGATGGACATTTCCAAAGCAATATAGATGAAAATGCATTTTATCGAATGTTAAAGCTGATGATTTTAGTGAATAAAGCGCCAAATGTACAATGGATGGTAGATTTCACGCCAATTGATTTTGCAGCAGATGTAGTAGTGAAATCAGCATTGACAGCTGAGCATGCTGTTCGTGTATATCATGTTTGTCACCCAAATCCGATTCCGTTTGCACAATTCGTTTCAATATTAAATGAACTGGATTTATCAATAGAAATGGTCGAGAAATCATTTTATGAAGACTATATTTTAAGTGGCAATATGAGTGAAGAAATAAAAAATCTAGCCGTTGCACAATTAGATGGCGACGGAGCAAATGATACTAACGCAATTTTTGATAGCCAACAAACGATGCAGCTACTAAAAATTGAACATTTACCTAAAATAGAAAAAGAGTACATCGGTAAATTAATTCAATATGCTTCAGAACAGCAATTTATTAAAGTAGCTGTATACGCATAATCACAAGGGATGTATTAAAAGTCAAAAACTTTTAATACATCCCTTTTTAGGAGAATTTATGTTATGAAAGTATATTTGGAAAATAAGTGGAAGACAAAAGTGGATTCTAACAGCCCAAAAGAAATATGGGCGACCGAATTAATAAAAGACCGGTTAGGTAATGTGGCCATTCAAAAAGATTCAAATGGGAAGCCTTTTATTTTAAATTCTTCTTCTTTTATAAATTGGTCACATAATGATGATACGTTAATTTATGTATTAAGCGAGCAAGGTAAAGTAGGCATAGATATAGAAAAAGATGATTTAATCTATAATGAACATTTGTATTCTTGGATTTTGCATAAAGATGAAATACAAAAAATAAAAGAAGGAACTACATTTTCTGAGATTTGGACGAGGAAAGAAGCCATATTGAAATGTACGGGAGAAGGTATTAATGAAAACATGGCTCATTTCAGTAGTTATCAAAAGATGAGATTCACTGTAAAGACTATTTTTATGAATAATCTATGTATTAGTATATGCAGTGAATTTGATGAGAAAATTGAATTTTTAATGGATTATACAATATCCTCTAGCATAGAGTAATTGAAGTTAACGTAAAAAACATTAATTTTCTCGGAAGGAAAAAATTAATGTTTTTATTTTACCCACATCCTCTAGTTACTTTACGCTATGTAACTCAGTGAGCTTTGTTTCAATAGAATTGATTAAATCTTTTGTTGCTTGCGGTACGAAGGTTTCTAAAACAGAGTTAATCATTATGCCCATAAATCCACCTGCAGATAGATCCAAGCTACCCGTCACTTGCACAGAATCACTACTGTTTTCAGAAAGCTTAAAGTAGCCACTGCCTTCAAAGTTATCGGAAAGCCCTTTTAAGTCGAATTTCACTTCAGACAGCTCAGTGAATTCTTTCATATCAACCTGAAGCTTAATCGTCTTTTTCGTAAAGCCTAAATCTGCTAAGTAAATCCACGTAAACTGTGATTCATTTTGTACTTCATGCGCAATATAACCCGGCATTAAAGGTGCCCAATTATTATAATCCTTTAAAAAGTCCCATGTAACTTGATTAGATAACGGTAAATTAACTGTATGTGTAGCATTTGGCATAATGATTCCTCCTTATAATTCTTTACTATCGTTTTAAGTGAATTTCCACAAAAAAACAACTCTTTAAAATATTATGCTTAAAAGTTAATGGAAATTCAATGGTAAATTAATAATTTTCTACCTGTAAAACACAAAATTGTCGTTTAAGTAATTTTTTCGTCATAACCGTCTAGATAGTGAATATGTATAATTATTGAATAATTTAATTAATTATAAAAATTTATATTAATTCGCTTGATTTAATAAATATGCATATGTATAATGAAAATCAAGATAAAGCTTACAGAGGTGTGTTATATGAAATTATTGGAAGAGGTTCAATTGAAGCCTGTTGAAAGTCTGAAGGGAAAAGACTTATTAACACTACTTGATTATACAAGTGAGGAAGTAAAGCAATTACTTGAGCTTGCTACACAACTGAAAACAGTTACTAAAGCGGGGAAATGTCCACGTCTACTAGAAGGTAAGACACTTGGCATGATTTTTGAAAAAAGCTCCACTCGTACTCGTGTATCCTTCGAGGTTGGCATGATACAGTTAGGTGGATATGGAATGTATATGAATGCGCGTGATATGCAAATAGGGCGTGGGGAACCAATATCAGATACAGGGCAAGTATTGTCTGGGTATTTGGATGGTATTATGATTCGTGCTAATTCCCATGCGATGGTTGAAGAGTTAGCTGAGTATGCTACAGTACCGGTTATTAACGGTTTAACAGATCTCGATCATCCTTGTCAGGCATTGGCGGACCTTGAAACAATTGCTGAAAATAAAGGCGAGCTAAAAGGATTGAAAATAGCGTACATTGGTGATGGCAATAACGTGGCGCATGCGCTTATCGTTGCTGCTGCGCATGTTGGAATGCATGTATCTGTTGCGACTCCAGTAGGGTATGAATGTAATGAAAGTATTATCGAAAAAGCGCAATACATTGCTTCCCAAAATGGGGGGACAGTATTCGTAACGAATGACCCAGTAGAAGCAGTAACTAATGCTGATGCCATATATGCAGATGTATGGACTTCAATGGGTCAAGAAGAGGAAACGGAAAAACGATTAAAAGACTTTACTGGTTATCAAATAAATGATGCACTAGTTGCGCATGCTAAGCCAGATTATATGTTCTTGCATTGTTTACCGGCACACCGTGAGGAAGAAGTTGCGACATCAGTTATTGATGGACCAAATTCCTATATATTTGAGCAAGCGGAAAATCGTTTACATGCTCAAAAAGCAGTTTTAGTATCTTTATTAGCTTAAAGATCAAGTAGAGGGTGTACTGCGGGTTGTAGGCACATCTGCTTCCATACAGATTTGCAAGCAGGTAGAGCGAGCAAATTATGTAGTAGTCCAATACGAATCATAACGGGAGACGCTGTGACGATTTATAGCAGGATTACAGGTGATGTATGTATTCAAGATGGAATGCTTCATCGCTACATAGTAAAAGCAATCTGGGAGACGCCAGATTGCTTTTTGTTTGTATAAAAAAATGTAAACATCACTTTATATACTAGCAATGGAACATACTAATTTTAATTAACAAATTGTTGGGCCAATTTTTGGGTGAATTCATTACGTTCATTTTCACTTGCGCTCTTCCACCATGTTTCTAAAAATACTCCTAGTCCAGGCAATAAATGTTCCTCACCTCGTGCAATTGCATCATTAACAATATCCTGAAATTCTGCTGCATCAGAACCCATTACGTTTGCAGTAATAGCTTGCCGAATCTGAAAATCCATATGAATATGAAACCTCCTTTTCCCATACTTTGTACCAATTTATCAACTTTATACATTGCATCGCGGTATAGATTACGAAAAATTTATGATAGAATGTAAATTCGAGTACTGAAAAAGGACGGGAAATTATGAAAAGAATTGAATCAACACAAAATGGTCTAGTGAAGCATTGGAAAAAGCTTGTTACTCAGCGTAAAGAGCGGGAAAAAACAGAAGAATATATAGTAGAAGGATTCCACTTAGTAGAAGAAGCTTTAAAGCACAAAGAGCAAATCGTTCAAGTTATTGTTCGAGAAGGCGTTGATTTGCCGTTATTATGGGCGATTGACGATGTGACATTAGTATATGTTAACGATGCAGTTGCAAAGGAAATTGCAGAAACTGAAAAATCCCAAGGTGTATTTGCACATTGTAAACAGCGCCCTATTCCGCAGGATGAACAATATGATTGGCGCAAAGTGCTCTTAGTGGACGCAGTACAGGATCCTGGTAATATAGGAACAATGATTCGAACTGCTGATGCAGCGGGAATAGATGCAGTCATTTTAGGAAAAGGATGTGTCGATGCTTTTAATCCAAAATCATTGCGTTCTGCACAAGGCTCACATTTTCATATTCCAGTTATCCGAGGGGACTTAATGGAATGGATTGAAAATTTACAAGCGGATGGTGTTCGTGTATACGGTACTTCATTAGAAGAATCGATATCCTATAGAGAAATTGAAAAAAGTGATGCATTCGCACTAATAGTAGGGAATGAAGGGAGCGGTATAAATCCGCAAATTTTGGCTAAGACAGACCAAAATGTAATTATTCCGATTCTAGGTGGTGCAGAATCTTTAAACGTAGCTGTAGCTACCGGGATTTTATTATATGCTTTTGTAAAATAAAACAAAAAAATATACAGGGGTTTCATAGAATCTTCACACCTATGAAACCCCTGTATTTTGGTATTTACAGGCAGTTTTATGTAAATAAATCCAGTAAAATAGGGCAAATGGATTTTTCTGATTAGTCCCAAAAGAATTACTTCATTATGTTCATAGAAATGTCATTTTTGAAATCGAACAGTTTATTTGCTCGCAATTACGCGGTTTTACTGTGTTTTTCGACATTATTTTAAAATACTAATAAATAAAGGTGCGAAAATAGTAAGAAATAAGGTTTTTTTCCAATTTGATGTTTTGACACTTATTTGTTGTTTCACTAAAATCTAAGTAGGTTAGACAAGCGCTTTAAATTTCCGCACGAAAAATAAAAATATAATGCTTTCGAAAATTTTGTGCAAACTGTTAATTATGGACTTCAATCTAAAATTCCAACTTGGTAATGATGGATTGGGGGATTATCCATTGTATTTAACACTATATGCATAGTGTTAAAAGTTGTAAGTGAATTTATTCAATTGAATTGCACTATTTTCACTATTTTATTTTCGCTCTCAGATGAAAGCGCTTAAGCAAGATCTAACAAGCTTTATTTAATTGGAAAGGAGTCCAACTATGAAAGTAAATATGAAGGGAACATTACTCTCTTTCATGGGACTAGGAGCTATTTTATTAGCAGGCTGTAACGACAAGTTAGCAGTACTTGATCCTAAAGGTCCTCAAGCTCAAAGACAAGCCGACGACACAATGTTATTAATTTATTTGATGTCAGGGATTGTTCTAACAGTATTAGCAATTATGGTATTTATGTTAGTTAAGTACCGCGCTTCAAAACAAAGTCCAGATTATGAGCCACCGCACATTCACGGTCACTGGCTTGTAGAAACAATTATGATTGGTATTCCTGTAATTATCGTTATTTTCTTATCGTTCGTATCTGTTAAGAGTAACTATATTGTAGAAAATGTTCCTCAAGCATACGAAGATCAGGAACCATTAGTAATTTATGCTTCATCATCCAACTGGAAATGGCATTTCAGCTACCCAGAGCAAGGAATTGAAACAGTAAACTACTTATACATTCCTGCTGGACGAGCAATTGAATTTAAACTATATTCTTACGGTCCAATTACAAGTTTCTGGATTCCACAACTTGGTGGTCAGAAATACGCGATGGCAGACATGGTAACAACTTTACATTTAGCTGCTGATAACCCAGGCGAATTCTGGGGACGTAACGCGAACTTCTCAGGTCGTGGTACAGCAGAAAATATATTTGATGTAACGGCCTTAACGCAAGCAGAATTTGACGAGTGGGTAACAGAAGTTCATGAAACGGCTGCACCTCTAACAGAAGAAAAGTTTGAAGAATTATTGGAGCCAGGTCATCTTGGTAAGTCAACTTACACAGGTACTCATTTAGAGTTCTCACCAGCTCCTGAACACAACCACGATTCTTCAGATGAAGATGAAAAAGAAGAAGAGGATCACTCTTCACATTAATTTTTGAAAGTAAGCACTTTTGAAAGGAGTAACTACTATGTCGGAATTTTTTGCACAGTTTGCAGTTCCACACCCAAGTACCTTGATTTATATCGCAATGGCTTCAATAGTTTTAGGAAGTATCGCGTTAGTAGCTGTTGTTACTTACTTTAAATTATGGGGTTACTTATGGCGTGAATGGATTACAACTGTTGACCATAAAAAAATCGGTATCATGTATTTAATCGTCGCTTTAGTAATGCTATTCCGCGGCGGTGTCGATGCCGTAATGATGCGTTTACAGTTAGCTGTTCCAGAAAACAGCTTCTTAGATGCACAACACTATAACGAAGTATTTACAACTCACGGGGTAGTAATGATTTTATTCATGGCAATGCCATTCATTACTTTCTTCTTTAACTATTTAGTACCATTACAAATCGGGGCACGTGACGTTGCGTTCCCACGTTTAAACAACTTAGCATTCTGGTTATTCTTCATGGGTATGGGATTATTTAATATCTCATTCATTATCGGTGGATCACCTGATTCTGGATGGACTTCTTATTTCCCATTAGCGGGTAATGAGTTCAGTACATCCGTTGGTACAAACTACTACATGCTCTCGCTGCAAATCGCGGGTCTTGGTACGTTATTGACAGGTATTAACTTCATAACGACAATCTTTAAAATGCGTGCACCAGGTATGACATTATTCAAAATGCCAATGTTCACTTGGTCAGCACTTATTGCAAACTTAATTATCGTATTTGCATTCCCAGTATTAACAGTAGCTTTAGCTATGGGTACGATGGATCGTCTATTCGATACTAAGTTCTTTGCTATCGGAGACGGTGGTATGGACATGCTTTGGGCCAACCTATTCTGGGTTTGGGGTCACCCTGAAGTATATATTTTAATCTTACCGGCATTCGGTATTTTCTCTGAAGTTATTTCGACATTCTCACGTCGTAATTTATATGGCTATAACTCAATGGTATGGTCAATGATCGTTATTTCAGTATTCTCGTTCGCTGTATGGACTCACCATTTCTTTACAATGGGTCAAGGTGCATTCACGAACTCGATTTTCTCAATTACAACAATGGCTATCGCCATCCCAACTGGGGTTAAGATTTTCAACTGGTTATTCACAATGTATAAAGGGAAAATTGAGATGACAACGCCGATGTTATATGCGATGCACTTCATTCCTTTATTTACATTAGGTGGGGTAACAGGTGTTATGCTTGCGATGTCAGCAGCTGACTACCAATACCACAACACAATGTTCTTAGTAGCTCACTTCCATAACGTGATCATTCCTGGTGTTGTTTATGCGATGTTAGCAGGTTTAACGTTCTACTGGCCAAAAATGTTTGGTTTCATGTTAAATGAGCGTATCGGTAAAGCAACAGTTTGGGTAATGTCTACAGGTTTCGTACTAGCGTTCATTCCAATGTACATTACTGGTTTAGATGGTCAAGCTCGTCGTATGTACACATATTCAGAATCAACAGGTTTCAGCATGTTAAACATGTTATCATTCGTTGGTGCTGGTATTATGTCTGTTTCATTCTTAATGCTTGTATGGAATATTTGGTACAGTTTCAAAAACTCTCCACGCGACATCGGTTCAGATCCATGGGATGCACGTGGTCTTGAGTGGGCGACACATACGCCAATTCCACACTATAACTTTGCAATTACTCCAGACGTAACTGATTCAACTTCAGAAGCATTCTGGGATTCTAAGAAAAATGGCACGAAGTTATTCAAAGGTGAAATTAAAGATATTCACATGCCAAATAACTCAGGTCAAACATTTATATTATCAGTATTCTTCTTCATCGGTGGTTTCGCTCTAGTATTCAGTATGTTTACTTTAGCAATCATCAGCTTAATCGGTATTTTAGCTTGTATGGGTTACCGTTCTATGGAGGACGACCATGGCTATCATATCCACAAACATGAAGTGGAAGAAACAGAAAAAAGCTATGACAAAAAAGGAGGTGCGAAATAATGGGTAAAGTAAATAACAATGTTCCTTTAGAGTATTCTACTGAAGAAAATAGCTTAAAAATCTTTGGTTTTTGGACTTTCCTAGGTGCGGAGATTATGTTATTCGGAACATTATTCGCATCGTACTTCACGCTAGTGGATCGTACAGGTAACGGTCCAACTGCTGCGGAAATTTTCGAAATTACTCCAGTATTAGCAGAGACATTCATCCTGTTAACATCAAGTTTTACAATTGGTTTAGCCATACATGCCATGCGTCTAGGTAGTAAAAAAGCGACGTTGACATTTATGGGGATTACATTACTACTTGGTGCGGCATTCTTAGGTGTAGAGATTTATGAATTCGTACACTATGCACATGTAGGTGCAGGTATTACTGTAAGTGCCTTCACTTCAATTTTATTAACAACTTTAGGAACTCATGGTCTTCACGTAACGTTCGGTTTATTCTGGGGTATCTTCCTTATGATTCAAATCGCTAAACGTGGTCTGACTTCTGTAACAGCGGGTAAAGCATTCGTATTCTCACTTTACTGGCACTTCCTAGATGTAGTTTGGATCTTCATCTTCAGTTTCATTTACTTGAAAGGAATGATGTAATCTATGGCAAAGTTCTTTCCAATAGGCCAAATTATGGGCTTCGTATTTTCACTGATTTTAACAGTGATTGCAATGCTTGTTTACTTCACAGATATGTCATTCACAACTGGAATGATCATCCTGTTAGTAACAGCATTCATTCAGGCAGGTTTACAGTTCATGGTATTCATGCATGCTGGTGAAACAGAAGACAAATGGGCTATCTACTCAAACATCATTTACGGTATTGGTTTAATTGTACTTACTATTTTAGGTACATTGTTAATTCTAATCTGGGATATGTAATCGTTAAAATTTCTCCAGCTAGTTGAAAAGTATTCAGTAATACATTAAACTAGGTGGAGAATATATTACGAAATGCTTTGACCGGGAAGAGTAGGTATACAACATTTGTTTTAGGGAATGCAAGCCAATGACTGAAAGCTTGCTAACAAATTGTATAGTGAAGTTCACCCCGCGAGCAGCATCCGGGATCCACTTGTGGTGAAAGGATTGCCGGCTAGACATAGTCGTTAGCTCCAATGAAGTGATTGCTTAACGCAATAACTAGGGTGGTACCGCGAAACTCGTCCTCGTCCCTTTCTTAGGGGACGAGGTTTTTTTATTTTCAAAAATGTAAATAAAGTTGTAAATTTGATTATTTATTAACACAAACTAGTTGATTGGAGTGGAGGTTCGACTCCTGCGGGAATAGCGTGACAGTGCTTCTGCGGTGGCCGCAATAAATTGCCGCCATCCTCGGCGCAAAGAATTAGAGACAAACAAGTTTGACTCTAATTCTTGCCCGCGGAAAGCGTAACCGCAACGGAAATCAACGTATTCAAAGGCAGAACATTATTTGCAAAACTTAATAAGGAGGACTTTGTAAAATGGAACAACAATTAAAGCAATTAGAACAAGAAGCATTAGCCAAAATTACTGATGCTGGCGATTTAAAAGCATTAAACGAAGTTCGTGTTGCGTACTTAGGTAAAAAAGGACCAATCACGGATCTTTTAAAAGGAATGGGGAAACTTTCAGCTGAAGAACGCCCGAAAATGGGTGCCCTTGTGAACACCGTACGCGAAAATGTAACAGCTGAGCTTGAGAAAAAGGTAGCTGCATTAGAAGAGGCGGCAATTTTAGCACAGCTTGAAAACGAATCAATCGATGTAACATTACCAGGTGCAAAAGTACGTGCAGGAAACCGCCATCTTTTAACACGCGTAATTGAAGAAATTGAAGATTTATTCCTAGGAATGGGATACGAAATTGTAGAAGGTCCGGAAGTAGAAAAAGACTACTATAATTTTGAAGCGATGAACTTGCCTAAAGGTCATCCAGCTCGGGATATGCAGGATTCATTCTACATTTCAGAAGAAACATTATTACGTACACATACTTCACCAGTACAGGCACGTACGATGGAAGCCAAAAAAGGCGAGCCGATTCGTGTAATTTGTCCAGGTAAAGTATTCCGTCGTGATACAGACGATGCAACACATTCTCATCAATTCATGCAAATTGAAGGTCTTGTAATTGGTGAAAATATTCGCATGTCAGATCTTAAAGGTACTTTGGATGCCCTTGCGAAAAGAATGTTCGGTGCAGAACGCGAAATTCGTTTACGTCCATCATTCTTCCCATTCACAGAGCCATCTGTAGAAGTGGACGTATCTTGTCATAAATGCTCAGGTAAAGGCTGTAACGTATGTAAACAAACAGGCTGGATCGAAATTTTAGGTGCCGGTATGGTACATCCGAACGTACTTGAAATGGCTGGATATGATTCAACGGTTGTTTCAGGTTTCGCATTCGGAATCGGTGCCGAGCGTATCGCAATGTTAAAATACGGTGTGGATGATATTCGTCATTTCTATACAAATGACACGCGCTTCTTATCACAATTCCACCAGGCAGAAGTGTAAGAAGGAGGACAATATAAATGTTAGTTTCATTAAAATGGTTAAGTCAATATGTAGATATTTCTTCTTTAGAAGCAAATGAATTAGCAGAAAAAATTACGCGTGCGGGGATTGAGGTAGACGCAGTAATTGACCGTTCACTAGGGATGTCAAATGTTGTAGTTGGTCATGTTGTATCAAAAGAAAAGCACCCGGAAGCAGATAAATTAAATGTGTGCCAAGTAGACGTTGGCGAAGAAGAACTTCAACAAATCGTTTGTGGTGCTCCAAATGTAGATGCAGGTCAAAAAGTAATCGTAGCGCGTCCAGGTGCGAAATTACCTGGAGGCATTAAAATTAAAAAGGCAAAATTACGTGGTCAAGAATCGAACGGTATGATTTGTTCACTTCAAGAGTTAGGCATTGAAGGTCGGCTTGTGCCAAAAGCTTATGCTGAAGGAATTTATGTTTTACCTGCAGATTCAACTCCAGGTGCGGATGCATTAGAAGTTTTAGGCTTACGTGATACAGTACTTGAGCTTGGTTTAACACCCAATCGTTCGGATGCATTAAGTATGCTTGGTGTTGCTTATGAAGTAGCAGCAATTTTATCTCAAGATGTAAAATTACCGAAAATTAATTATACAGCTTCAGCTGAAAAAGCGGCAGATGTATTAAAATTAACAGTAGAAGATAAAGAAGCAAACCCAATGTACGCAGCGAAAGTTGTGAAAAACATTGAAGTAAAAGAATCTCCATTATGGTTGCAGCATGCGCTAATGGCAGCAGGTGTACGCCCATACAATAACGTAGTCGATATTACAAACTACGTATTAATGGAGTACGGTCAACCATTACATGCGTTCGACTATGACAAGTTAGCAACTGGTGAAATCGTTACACGTATGGCTCGTGAAGGGGAAGTGATGACGACTCTTGATGATCAGGAGCGTAAATTACAACCACATAACCTTGTTATTACAAATGGTCAAGAAGCTGAAGCAGTAGCAGGTGTTATGGGCGGTGCTAAATCAGAAGTATCAAATACTACAACGACAGTAGTAATCGAATCTGCATACTTCAACCCAGCATCTGTACGTCGTACTTCAAAAGAAATTGGCTTACGTTCGGATTCTTCTGCACGTTTTGAAAAAGGTGTAGATCCGAACCGTGTCCTTCCTGCTGCTGAACGTGCAGCACAGTTACTTGCTGAATTAGCAGGGGGAGAAGTACTGGAAGGTACAGTGCTTGTTGATGAGTTAGATAAGACACCAGCCCGTGTAGTTGTATCACCTGACTTCATTAATGGCCGCTTAGGTATGAAGATATCTTTAGAGGATATGCTGTCCATTTTAGAGCGCTTAAAATTTGATGTGGAAGCAGTTAATGGTTTATTAATCATTGATGCTCCGACACGACGTCAGGATATTAAAATTCCGGAAGATATCGTGGAAGAAATAGCACGTATGTATGGCTACGATGAGATTCCTGTAAGCTTACCGGCGAGTGATCAAGTTGGCCGCTTAACGCCATATCAAGCAGGACGCCGTATTGTACGTAATGTTATGGAAGGAGCAGGTCTATACCAAGCAGTAACTTATTCTTTAACTTCTGCTTCCCATGCTCAAAAGTTTGCTCTAAAAGCTGAAGAGACGACAAAGTTATTAATGCCTATGTCTGAAGAGCGCTCTACACTACGTCAGAGCTTAATCCCTCACTTAGTAGAGGCGGCAAGCTATAACGTAGCACGTCAGGCGGAAACAGTGGCATTATATGAAATTGGTTCTGTATTCCTTGGTCAAACTGCGGAAGAACTTCCATTTGAAGAAGAGCACTTGGCACTTGTATTAACAGGTAAATGGATTGATAATACATGGCAAGGTGAGAAGAAAAACGTTGATTTCTTCGTTGCAAAAGGTATTGTAGAAGCGGTATTTGCAAAATTAGGCTTATCTTCTCGTGTAGGCTATGTAAAAGCGCAAGTAGACGGCTTACATCCTGGTCGTACAGCTGATGTATTATTGGATGGCGAGAAAGTTGGGGTCATTGCTCAGCTTCACCCACAAGAGCAAAAGGCATTTGATGTAAAAGAAACGTATGTAGCCGAATTAAACTTGCATGCCATTTTAAGTGCGACACAAGAAGAGCTTGTTTATTCAATGATTCCGCGCTTCCCGGCAATGAGCCGTGATATCGCATTAGAACTGGATATAGCGACTCCAGCAGGCGAAATTGTAAGCATTATTAAAGGTGCAGGCACTTCTTTATTAAAGGATGTAAAAGTATTTGATGTATATGCAGGGGAAAAAATGACGGCTGGTAAAAAATCAGTGGCATTCTCATTAACATACTTTGACCCAGAGCGTACACTAACAGATGAAGAAGTAGTTGCAGCACATAATAAAGTATTAAAAGCATTAGCACAAGCTGGCGCAGAAGTAAGATAATTTCATAAATATATTTAAAACCCGAATGCACAATTTTTTAGCATTCGGGTTTTATTTACGGTTGAATTTGTTTATCAGACTTTGTCATTCCTACAATTGTGCCGATTAGACCACTGATTGTATGTACGATGCCAAAAGTGTAAAAGTTTAAAAAGACATGGTTTGTATATTCATTTAAACCTGGAAACCCAAAAATGACAGAGCCGGGTGTACTCGTGTCGCCTCCAAGCGAAGCATATACACTATCTTTAAAGTCAATTGCATAAAAAATCAAAACAACGAGCAGAGCAACGCCAAATATAAAATAGATCATCCGCATTATATGATCTTTAGCATTGCGCGCGCTTACAACAAAAAAGCGATATGTAATAAATAAGCTTAATAATATAAATGGTGCGACAAGTGCTAAACCAAGTGCACCAAGATTACCGCCATCGGCAACATCATCTGGCTTAACCGTAAAAAAGTGCTGAATAATCATTACACCAAATAAACTAATGCCCAAACTTATGAGCCAACTAAGACGTAGCATGTAAATCCTCCATTTCTATTATCACTATACATGGTACTCTATTTCGTTTCAATGCAGACTATAGGATTCTTTTATCCGATAAATTCAGTATAATATAGTAGAATGATGTAAAGGGGAGGAATTTTAATGCTTAAAAAAGAAGAAGCGGTACTAGTACTTATTGATATCCAGGGGAAATTGGCCCAAATTGTCGATGAAAGTGAATTTATCATAAACAATATAGCCAATGTGGTACAAGGGGCAAAGCTACTTGAGTTACCAATTTTATGGCTTGAGCAGTATCCTAAGGGGCTCGGAGCAACAGATGAACGTATTGCAAAACATTTAGAAGATGAAAAACCAATCGAAAAAATTACGTTTAGTGCATACGATACAGAGGAGTTTGTACGTGCTTTAGAGCAAACGGGGCGCAAAAAAATTCTACTAGCTGGCATTGAAACACATATTTGCGTCTATCAAACGGCTGCACATTTACTTGCGAATGGCTATGAAGTGGACGTGCTGGCAGATTGTGTATCGTCACGTACTGCACGGAACAGTGAAATAGGCATACAGAAAATGGTACAACTTGGAGCTACCTTAACAAGCGTAGAAATGGCCTTATTTGAAATGCAGCAAGTGGCAAAAGGCGACGTATTTAAAACAATCAGTAAATTAGTGAAATAAGAGGGAAAAGGTTAGCGACAACTGAACTGAACCCCGAATAGTGGACACTTTAAAAAAAGTGACCTATTCGGGTTTTTTCTATTTTCATTACTAGAAATCCTCGTTATACTGACCATACGATTTAAGAACGGGAGAACATCATGAGTAAAATAATTTTTAACGAATACCAACG